>CALHXU010000252.1 GCA_938040365.1 uncultured Acidimicrobiales bacterium | reverse complement strand
ATCCGGGCCACTTGCCCCGATGGCAGCGGTTACCTGCCAGAGTCAGTCCTCGAACGCTACGGCTGCGAATCGGTCATCGCCGGCACCGTCTACTCAGAGTCCGGTGATGTGTTGTGGTTCGGGCGGCAACGCCGATACGCCACACCAGCACAATTCGCAGCGCTCATCGCCCGCGACCAAGGCTGCGTACTGTGTGGCCGGAACCCAGAGTTCTGCGAAGCCCACCACGTAATCCCCTACAACGCACCCGACAAAGGCGAAACCAACATTTCCGACCTCGCCCTCGTCTGCAAAAGCTGCCACCCCTGGCTCCACGACACCAAACAAACACTTCAATGGACCAACGCCCCACCAGACCAAACACCCAAAGGCGACCGCGCCGGACCAAACCAACCGCCCAACCGCATCTGGACCACCCGGCCAGCAACCCCAAACGAAATCGCAGCACACCGACCAACCAACACAAAAAGTCGGACCAATCGAGCTGCCTAGAGTCCAGGGCGGGCCGGCAGGGCCGTCGAGTACGGAGAGTTGGCGTCAGCCGCTAGGGCCAAATGTCGCCGATGGTGAAGCCCTCCGGGAACGGATCGGTAGGGTCGATCACGTACTCGCCGGTTCCGGTAATCCAGCCCTGGCCACCAATCTCGGGAACGATCGCGGTGAACTCACCCACCGAAGTCTCTTCGAGTACTCGCCCGGTAAAGGTCGTGCCGAGCGGCCCTTCGTGTATGAACTCGTCGCCGACGGCGAGTTCGCCACGAGCATGAAGTACGGCCATTTTCGCCGACGTCCCAGTCCCACACGGGCAACGATCGAGCGCGCCACCCCAGGTTTCGGGGCGATCCCAATCGAGCACGCCCGTAGCCACCGTCACGGCGTTCTTTCGATCAGCGCCAACGCTCGTGGGCGCACCCGACAGCTGAGAAATCGTCGGCCCAGTCAGCTCGGGGTGGATGGGATGGGTGACCGGCAGTTGCTCTTTGGTCGCCACCCGAATCATCTCGCTCACCCGCGCAATCTCGGCACCATTTGCTGCATCGAGCGACACGCCAAGTTCGTCGGCATCGGCGATTGCATAGAACATTCCTCCCCATGCAATGTCGACCTTCACCGACCCGATCGTCGGTACCTCGATCGGCACGTCGAGATGCAGTGCAAAGGCCGGAACGTTGGTGAACCACACCTTCGTCACCTTGCCGCCACTGCACTCGGCACGGACGTCGATCATTCCGGCGGGCGCTTCGAGGCGGAGCGTGGTGACGGGTTCGACCATCGGAACGATGCCGGCCTCGAGCAGCGCGGTAGCTACACAGATCGTGTTGCTCCCCGACATTGGCGGGTACTCGGTCTGCTCCATGATGATGAACCCCGCATCGGCTGACGGGTCATCTGACGGGACGATTGCGTTGCAGCACAGGCCGGGGTACCCCCGAGGCTCGCGTAGCATCTGCAACCGAATGTGATCCGCGTTGGCTTCGAGCCAAAGC
The DNA here is from genome assembly GCA_938040365.1 of uncultured Acidimicrobiales bacterium. Lineage (GTDB taxonomy): Bacteria > Actinomycetota > Acidimicrobiia > Acidimicrobiales > SHLQ01 > SHLQ01. The sequence goes on along the minus strand of CALHXU010000252.1, from coordinate 15,366 downwards.
ATCTTCTCGAGCATCGTCCCCGGCGGCAGGTCGGGCATCCCCGACGTAATTACACGGCCCGGTTCGCCCTCGGCATGCACATCGACGGCGGTGAGTTTCTGCATCACTAGTCGGACCCTGATCTTCCGTCCTGCAGCCACACGACCTGTTGATCGAACGGAATCTCGATGCCCTCGGCATCGAACGCCTTCTTCACGGCGGCCCGAACGATTCGAGCGGTCTTGAACTGCTCGGAAGGCTCGGTTGTAATCTGGGCGCGAATCACGACCGAGCTGCTCGAGAGCTCCTCCACGCCGAGCACCTCGGGAGGTTCGGTAATCGTTGCCTCGGGTCGACCTTCCTTCCAGATCAGATCGAGTGTTTCCTTCAGCACCGTCGAGGCATGATCGATATCGGTGTCGTACGAAACGCCGATATCGAACACAAAACGAGACCAAACCTGTGAGTAGTTGCCCACGCGCTGGATCTCGCCGTTCGGAACCGTCCAGAGGACACCTTTGAAATCGCGAATCAGCGTCGTGCGGAAGCCAACCTCTTCAACGACTCCGGTCGTAAAGGCAACGTCGATGATGTCACCCACGCCGTACTGGTCTTCGGTGATCACGAAGATGCCGGCGAGGAAGTCCTTCACCATCGATTGCGCTCCAAAGCCGAGCGCAATACCGGCAATGCCAGCACTCGCGATGAGCGGCCCGAGCGAAACTCCCAACTCGGCGAAGATCATGAACGTTGCGGTGGTCCACACCACGATCGAAACCAGACTCTCCAGACTCGCCCCGAGGGTGACCGCCCGCTGCTTCGCTCGAGCATTGCGAGCGTCGAGTTCGGCGAACCGGCCAACCGTTCGGATAAGCGAGTTCGACTCACTCGAGTCACTCCGAGGCTTCACACTCCGCTCGGCAACCTCGGCTGCGAACTTGCCGACAATCTTGCGAAGCACCCGAACGACGAGCCACGCCACCACCAAGATGAAGAGAATCCGGAGCGGCCGATCGACGAGCCACGCCGCAAGAACCGGCACCAGGTCGTTGTCGGTGCGCTCGGACACCCACTCGCACACAAAGTTCGAATCGGTCCCGCACACATCGCTGACCTGAGCCAGAACACCCTGACCCAACGCGACTACGTCATTGAAGAACACCATCTAGCTGCGCGGCACTTCGATCCACGGGCGGTCTTTGTCGACCCGTGGTTCCCCGGGAAGCCCGAGAACTTGCTCGCCCAAGATGTTGCGCATGATCTCCGACGTTCCACCCTCAATGCTGTTGGCACGCGCCCGCAGGAAGGCATAACGAGGGCCGCTTCCCGAACCCGAAACGTCGAGCGTTTCAGGCGCACGATAGGTGAAGTCATAATCGACGAGCCCCGAAAGGCCGAGCAGGTCGATCGCCGTTTCGTACACCTCTTTGTTCAACTCGGCGAACATCGTCTTCGCGACCGAACCTTCCGGCCCCGGGTTACCGACCTTACGATTCTGCGACGCCCGAATATTGGTAAGCCGCAGCGCTTCGGCCCGAGCCCAGAGCTTCGTCACCCGATTTCGGCGCACCGGCGTCTGCTCATCGGCCGGAAGCTTGTTCCACACCGCCAGCAAGTCGCCGATCGATCCGCCGCCCCGCTTCGGCGTGCCGCCACCAATGGCGGTCCGTTCGTTCATCAACGTCGTCAGCGACGCCCGCCAACCCTCGCCAACATCACCAATCCGATGACTATCGGGAATCCGAACCTCGGTGAGGTACACCTCGTTGAACTCGGCCTCGCCAGTGATCTGACGCAGGGGTCGAACTTCGACACCCTCGCTTCTCATGTCGACGCCGAAGTAGGTCATGCCCTTGTGCTTCGGCAACGACGGATCGGTGCGCGTCACCAACATCCCGAAATCGGCGAGGTGCGCAAGGGTGTTCCACACCTTCTGGCCGTTCACGACCCACTCGTCACCATCTCGAATCGCCTTCGCCGCGAGCCCCGCAAAATCCGAACCGGCGCCCGGTTCGCAGAACAGCTGGCACCAGCGTTCCTCACCGGTGAACATCGGCCGCAAGAAACGATCCTTCACCGCATCTGAACCATGCGCCTCGATCGTTGGCCCAGCGAGGAATCGGAAGAACATCGTCGGGTCTTCTGGGGCACGGCCCGCCTCGATCAGCCGCTTGTCGATGTGCTTCTGCAGTGGCGGCGCAAGGCCCATCCCGCCCCGACCAACCGGGAAATGAATAACGCCCAGACCACGGTCGAATTGGTGGCCACGAAACTCGACCGTCGACATTTCCTTCGGATCATGATCGGCCAGGAGGGCGTCGATCGCGTCGTCGATCTGTGCGAGCTCGTTCGTCATGTGTGCAACCTACTCAAGAATGTGCGTTGCCGACCAACGGACCATCACCACACCACCCCTTCGACACCCACTAGTGTTGTTGAGCCGGAGGGGCCATGAGCGGGCTGCATTTAAGGACCCTTACTGCACATGAGTGCGAATAACTCTGCCCCGATCCGACTCACGGATCAGCCTCACGTCTTCACGGTCGAAGACAAACAAACGCTCATCAGCGTCGTCGATCAACTCAACGCCGTAACCCAGCGCCTTCACGAACTTGAGACACAGATCGAAAACGGCACGCTGATCATCAACGAGCGGCCACCGGCTTACCTAGACGAATCGATCGACCTCGACCGTCCCACCCGGATCCGGCCACAATCAGGCTGGCAACCAACCCGCTAGGCGTCCCGCTCACGTCGTCTTCGACGACGGGCCGCTCGGGCCCTAGCTTCTTCCTCGCTAGGCAGCGTCGTCTTCTTCGGTGAGGGCCTCGGCATCTCCTGCATCGAGCGCCTCAACCTCGGTGAGCAGCTCCTGCAGATTCTCAAGTGCCTCATTCTGGAGGCGCTCAAACTCGGCGAAGTCAGGAAGCGCATCCTCGGCTTCATCGAATCGTTCCAGCGCGTCGTTCAAACGGCCGACGAGTTCGCTCGACAAGTTCTCGAGATCGATGCTTCCACCGACAAACGGTGGTGGTGCTTCACCTTCACCAAGGTCGACCGGTGGACCGCTGCCGAGAAGCGACGCCGCTTCGTCGCGTGACACGTTGAACAACTCTGCGAGCGCAGCCTCATAGGTCGTACCAAAGCCAAGGCTTTGCTCTTGGACGACCGCTACGAACTGCACCTGCGGCTCGGTGATGGCGTTCGGTGTCTCGCTCGGCGCCTCACGGCGGACATAGAACGGACGCACATACACAACCGCGTCTTCGACGAGCAGCGGGATGAGGTTGCCCGACAAGAACTCAGAACCACTCTGGCCAAGCTGGGTTTCTTCCTCGGAAATTTCAGGATCTGAAGCCAGAATCTCGTCGATCTGTACCGGGCCGCGAGCTGAAACGTTCTCGCTAATACTCAGCTGATACTGGCGAATCTCGGGCGCGCCGCTCTCGTCGACCCTCGCCACGAAATACGCATTCAATTCGGGAAGGTTCCGCGGCACAAACGTTCGCGACACGACGAAGCTCACCTCGTCTTCGTCGGGAAGTTGGGTCAGCTGGTAATACGGGTCGACCGGGCTGGCCGCAATGCTCGCCACGCCGGTTACCGGGTCGGCAGATGCAATCACGTTGCCACTGCTCTCACTGTCGCCGGGGTTCGAGGCGATTGCCCAGCTGAGGTTGCCGTTAAAGAACTCTTGTGGATCTTCGAGTTGGTAGCGACCCCACATCCCGGTCTGGACTTCGAAGAGATCCTCGGGATAACGAAGGTGTGCGGTCAGCTCGTCGGGCATCTCCGAGGAGCTCTTGAACAGATCCGGGAACGCTTGACGGTAGGCCGAGAGGAGCGGGTCTTCGCTGTCGACGACATAGAAGTCGACGTTGCCGTCAAAGCCATCGACGACGACCTTGACCGAGTTTCGGATGTAGTTGAAGTTGCGGAAGAGATCGGCGTCGCGGTCGATCTGGTTCACATCGGCGAACTCGGCGTACGGGAACTGATCCGACGTCGTGTAGGCGTCGATGACATAAGAAATACCGCCGTCCAAGATGATGGGGTACGGGTTCGAGTCGTACTGCAAGAACGGCGCAATTCGGCGAGCCCGTTCGGTCACGTCTCGGGCGAACAGCACTTCGGTCTCATCGGTGATGATGCCCGAAATCAGCGGTTCGATCGCACCGAATCGGAAGGCGAACGCAAAGCGGGAAAAGAGACTCGACATTGGAATGCCGCCCTCGCCGTCATAGGCAAAGCCATCGATGAAGTCGGCCTCGACCTCGGTCGTGCCGGTCACGGCGTAGGTATCGACCCCTTCACCGAAATAAATCTGCGGCTGATCGATAAGAATCGTGTCTTCGAGCTGATTCTCGAGCGGGGCATCGCCAATGAGAAACACCGGCTCGCCATTGTTGGTGAACTGGTTCGCTGGAGCGAGGACAAACCCATAGCCGTGGGTTCGGTTTGCGTGACGAACCTGCCATGAAGCCCCAGCATCGTTCCCAATTTCACGAGCGCCAACAACGACCGGGGTCAGCTCGCCATTTACCTCGTAACGATCGACATCGACCTTCCCCGCAAAATCGTCGTAGATGGGAAGGTCCTGCTGGTTTCGAGTGAACGAATCATCGATGATGCGCGGGTCGAGCAGGCGAGCATTTGCGAACGCTCCCGGGTTTGAAAGCACCTCGTCACGGGTGAGCAGGTCGTCGCCAAAGGTGAACTCTGCGTCGATGACGTTGTCGAGGCCGATCGCAACACGCGTTGCTGCGATGTTGCGGTCGATGAACTCGCGCTCACGGGTCAGCTCGTCGGGTGAAACTTGGAACTGCTGAATCACTGCGGGATAGACACCGCCGGCCAGGACCGCAATGAGCGCCCACAGGCCAACCGCTACCGATGGCCACGCCCAACCTCGTCGCCAAATATTTGCGACGAGCAAGAGCACCGAGAACAGCGAGATGAGCAACAACAGCTGAATCGCCGGAAGCGACGCATTCAGGTCGGTAAAGAACGCACCTCGGCGAAAGCCCTGAGTCGAGGTGAGCAACTCGAAGCGTTGCAGGTAGTAGTCGGCTGCCTTCAGCAGGGCGAGAATCGCCAAGATAACCGAGATATGGGCCTTGACCTGCGGGGTCGATCGGCGATCGACGGTCTGGATTCGGATCCCGCCGTTCACGTAGTGCCAGATGCCGGTGATGATGCCGATGATGATGAACGCCGCAAAGAACCAGTTCACGACAAAGGTCAGGAACGGAAGACGGAAGACATAGAACGACAATTCTTCGCCAAAGACAGGATCGATCGCTCCGAAGTCGACCGGGTTATTGAACAGAATCCACTCTCGCCACTCGGCGGCTGCACCGGCGCCCGCAACGAGCGCGAAAAAACCAGCGATCACAAAGCGAATGAGACCGTTCCGTTTGCCAACCGAATCGTGCCATCGAGCCAACAGCTCTTCTTCGGGCCCAGGCGGGCGAAGTGCGGGAGCAATCCGGTCGGCAATGACGAGGTTGACCCACGCCAGAACAAAGAACGTGGCGACAAAGACCACCGACAAAATGATCTGTGCGCTGAGAATTCCCGACCACACCGAGGTCTGACCAATGTCATCGAACCAAAGGAAGTCTGTGTAGACCGTCAGGATGCCACGCAATGATGCGAGCAGTACCAGAACGGTCAATATGGCAACAACGGCAAATACGCGACCTCGGCCTGGCCGAGATGACGTCGCTTCTTCCTCAAACTCGGTAGTCATGAAGGTTCCAGACTAACGCTCGTAAACACGTTGGCTCCCGCGGCCTCGGTAAAATTCAGCTCATTACACACGTCATGGCCCCGCAGCGTGTTGAGTATCGGTGCCTATGACTTTGCGAGTGAGCTTCGACACACCGAATCGGCAACCGGGCTAATTTGCTGGGTCTTGATCTCTCGATAGATGTTGCGCAATGCAACGACCGCAGCTCCGGTATCACCGTTGGCTCCGGTCATCGCTCCCTCGACTCGACGGCGAATACCTTCCACCAGCTCATCGATCGCAGCTGCTGCCTCGGGTGCCTTCGCAACCGACGATTCGGTGTTGTCCAACACCTCGGTCCAATACGACTCGTAGTGGTCGCTCTTTGACCCGAGGACGACCTCGAGTTCGGGCATGTCTTCCATTGGCTTCAACGTCGACATCAGACGACTTTGTTCATCGGCCAACACCCGCTTGAGTCGTCGGGCAAGTTCGGACGAATCAACCTCTGGCTCGCTCTTCTTCAGCACCTTGGCCGTCGATGCGTCGGCCGCACCCGCAGCAGATTTCTTCGAAGACTTGTCATTTGCCGATCCCGACTTCTTCTTGCCAGCCGACTTCTTCTTGCCAGTCGACTTCTTCGTTGCTGACTGGGCCTTGCTGTCTGCTGGCTTTGGCTCCCGCAGCGATGCGAAGAGGTCCCCGACCGAGTCATCGTCTTCTGCGAGTGGATCGGGAGCGATCGAAAGGCCGGTCGAACCAGCTGGTCGAGCAGCATCATTGTCGCCACCCGTGGACGCTTCGCTCTTCTGATCTTCGCTCTTCTGGTCTTGGCTTTTCTCGTCTTGGCTTTTCGACTCGCGTTTCTTGGACTCGCGACCATTGGCGGGATGACGCTTCGTGTCGACCTCAGGGCGAGCCTCATCGAGCTGCACAACGTCGGCGAGCGAGTCGTCAGACTCGGTCTTCGAATCCTCATCATCACCCGACGCAGTAGCGCCGTCAGACGCCTCTGTGTTGTCAGATGCCTCTGTGTTGTCGGACGCACGAGGCGTGTCGGTGGTTGCGGGGGCAGGTTCTGTGCCCTGTGCTTCAGAGGTTGAGGCTTCGGAGGTCGGGGCTTGGGAGGTTGGACTCGATTTTGCATCGACAACCTTCGACGCCGCGGGCTTGGTCGGCGTCTTGATGTTGGCCGATGACGTACTTGGCAGCGCTGGCGAGCGAACGACCGGAACCGGCCCGGTATCGAGCAAGCCGCTCAAGCGAGCCGTCTCGATCTCAGCCTCGAGTTCTTCGATCGTCGTATCGGCAATCGAATGGCCGGCCGTGTTCGCCGCGGCACGAGCCTCCGACATCGAAATTGCGAGCTCTTCGGAAATCTCATCGAGTGCTCGACGAACCGTCTCGTGCGAGGCGACCAAGCGCTCACGTCCAGCCCGGAGCTGCTCGATCTGGCGGCGCGCTGCGGATCGACGACGTGCGAGATCCTCGAGGATCTGACGGCGAGCCAACTCGGCCTCGCGAATAATTTGGTGGGCCTCGGCGGTGGCAGACTCACGATCTGAGTACACCTCCGTACGAGCCGCCTCAAGATCGGCTTCGGCATTCGAGATGATCGTCGCGGCAGCAGCGTGGGCCTCTTGTGCCTTCGCTTCCGCATCGAGTTCTGCTTTTTCGCGAATACGTCCGGCTTGCTCATCGGCCTCGACAGAACGAGCAGCGTAAACCGTCTCAGCGCCCGCAATGATCTCCTGGGCCTCACGCTCGGCTTCTTCGAGACGGTCCGCAGCAGCAGCGCGAGCTTCCGACAGCACACGCGCTGCATCCTGACCAATACGCTCGGCAAGCTCCTCCTCGTCGAGCTCGAGCGGATCTTGACTTGCAGCGAGCGCGGCAGACTTTGCGACCTCGACCTCTGCGGTGAGGTTCTCCACCTTTGAATCGAGCTCGCGAATCGACGCGTTGAGTCGCGCAATAGTCGCACTTGCCGACGCTAAGTGAGCGTTAACCGCAGCGGGGTCATAGCCGCGCCGCTTCGTTTCGAACGTCACGTTGGTGACGTCTTGTGCTGAGAGATCGCCAGAATCTGATGCCATTATCTCTCTAGAGTACGTTCCCTGAGCCGCCCGCACGGTGACCCATTTGGCCCATGTCGATATGAATCGTTACAAGGTGCCGTCGGTAGGAAGTTCGGTAGCGTTCCCGCCAAACTCGGCGATGATTTCCAACGCCTCTTCGAGCGTGCTCACGGCCTCGATGCGAAGATCCTGATCGACCGCTGCCCGTGCTTCCTCGAAGTTTCCCTCGGGGACAATAAACACCTCTGCATCATCATCGAGTGCGGCGAACGACTTCTGATGGAGGCCGCCGACCCGACCAACATTGCCAACCCGATCGATCGTGCCGGTGACAACCACGTTGGCCCCGCCGGTGAGATCTCCCTCGGTCAATACATCGAGAACGGTCAAGGTAAAGGCAAGTCCGGCAGAAGGGCCGCCGACATCTTCGGTTGTGAAGCCCACATCGAATGGAAGATCGGCATCTCGGAACTGGGTATCGGCGTTTAAGATCCCGGCGGTCTCGAGCGCTCGAACCCCAAGTTCAACCTCGACGGTAAGCGTTTCTTCACCACGGAAAACCTCGAGCGAAACCAAATCGCCCGACCGGCGTTCGATAAGCGGCGGAACAAGGTCGTCAAAGGAAGCGATTTCCATTCCCTCGAACCCAATGATGTGATCGCCGGCTTGGAGCAAGCCAACCGACGCTCCGCCCTCGATCACCTCGGCAACAAACGCTCCGCTCCCCTCACCGTTCGGCGACTCGCCGCCCGCAATGCCGAGAAAACCGCGAGTGTCGTTGGTCAATTCAACGGTGATCGTTCGAGATTCGGTCCCAGGACGGGCAGCCACAATCTCGATCGATGACGGCCCGTCTTGTTCGGCGAGCGGGCCCGAGAGCAGCGCAAAGAGTTCAGAGGCTTCGGTGATCGAAACACCATCGACTTCGGAGATGACGTCATTGCGCGAGAGCACACCGTCGAGCGCTCCACCCTCGACCACATCGATGATCACAACCCCGGCAGGAACCGCAGTCTCGTACCCGAGGTGATCGAGTGCTGAAGCGATCGCGTTGTTTTGCGACGTCAACATCAGCTGCGCGTTCTCCTCACGCTGTTCATCGAGCGTTTGGCCCTGCAGGAGGACATCTTCGTGGAAGATTTCGTCGGAATCAGAAAGTGAAGAGATCACCCACGTCAGCGGAGTGAGCCGACGCTGGGTCACCGTTACAAACGAAACTTCGCCCTCGCTGGTAAACGAGTCGGCGCCTTCGACGCTCACAAACTCTTCGGTCGTGAAGGTGTCACCGGGTTCGAGCGAGAAATACGGGATCTCGATAACGACGGCGGCAACCGCGGCGATAAGACCGAGGAAGAAGCCCACGGCGAGCAGCTTTGTGCCCAGCCCGGTCGAGTGTTCATCGTCTTGTGCATCGAAGTCGTCGCCAATACCGGGTAGGTTGGGAGCGGCGGCGTGCACTTCACTCATCTGCAGATTCCTCGATCGGGGGGTTGGTTAACGACGGTGTAGTGATCGCCAACATGGGCCGAGCCCACAAACTTCCCAAGCGTAAGGAGGGTAGGTTCACTTGACAAGCATTTCACCACGTAACGAGAACCCACCGTCGCGGCGACAACTTCCCATCGAACCCAAGCCCGAGCGAAGCTTTTTGCAAAAGCTGGGCATTGGTTTTCAGCCACCACAGCAGGCCGAGTATGGCGCCGACGCGTATCCATCGCTGCTTCGCAGAATCACCTCGGTGTTTCTCCTGATTGCGCTACTCGTCTTCCTCGGCGTGGCGGTCGCAGCCTCGATCGGCGGCGTGCTACTCGTCGTGGGATTCCTCCTCGAACAAGCGATTAGTTCATAGGCAGCAACACCTGTCTCGTTGAGACAGCGACACAACACCTGTTACCTGCCGAAGAGTCCTCGGCGAGGGTGCAATGACTCGGGAATATCTTCGATCGCAGTCTCATCGTCGATCGTTGGCTCTGGTGAAGCAGTAGCGATCTCAGGAGCAACGGCGGCCACTTCAGGCTCCACAACCCTGACGCCCTCGGTCTCTGAGCCAAACACATCTCCTGTTGCAACTCCGGTAACCGCAGCGCCCGCCGTAGCGGCACCAGCGGTTGAAGCACGACCTCCGCCTTCGAGGCTCTTCACAAACTTCTCGAACAACCCCTTCTTCGGTTCTCCCTGTGCAGCGACGTCAGGTGCGCGTGTTTCGGCGCCGAACGAATCGGTGTTGTCACGAAGATCGAGCACCTGATCTCCAGCGGAATCGACGGTGATATCGCCACCGGTGACCCCCGGAGCTGCCAGTCCGACCGATGGTTCCTCGACCGTCAGTGGCCGCTCGGGAAAAATTTCCTCGACGAGGGTGTCTTGCACCAGCCCAGTTTCGGGGGCCGCAACCGGTTCATGAACAACGACCGACTCTTCGACCACTATTTGCTCACGGGCGATCTGTTGTTGGCGTGCACGCTCTTGTTGTTCCGCGATCTGCTGCTCGTAGGGAACCTGTGCGTCTTGGGCGATCTCTTGGCTGTCGCGGAGATCTATGGACTCGTCGACAATCGCGCTATCGAGGTCGCCTGCATCAAGGTTGCCGCTATCGAGGTCGCCTGCATCAAGATCGCCTGCATCAAGGTCGCTGGCTTCAAACGCGCTGGTTTCGAACGCGCTGGTTTCGAACTCGCGGTCAAGCGCTGGCTCCTCCGGCGGAACTTCGTGGTCCTCGTAGTCAGGGGCGGTGTAGTCAGGCGCGGTGTCTTCTGCACGAGTGTCTTCAGCACGGGTGTCTTCGGCGCGGTCCTCTTGTTCGAAATCGAGTGCCGGAGCCTCGTCAATGGTTGCACCGGTGTCGATGGTTGCATCGCTCAGGTCGAGCAGAGGCGGAACAGCGTCCTCGGGACTTGTGCCTTCGACCTCGACAATCTCACCAAGGGAGAACGATGGTTCGAGATCGTCAGCGGCAAGACCCAACGCCTTTTGCGTCTTGGGATCGACCACCTTGACGCGGTAGTACGGTTGGAAGTCGTAGCGGATCTCGCTCGTTTCAAAGATTCGAGGACGCTCGATCGCGCTGCTATTTCGCAAGCGTTCAGCGGCTTCGACAGCGCTCGCCAAGTCCATACATGACTCGACCGCTGACGACCCGTTGGGACGCTGGTACACGACGATGTACGCCATCTCATTCTCCATGTGGTTTGGTTTGATCTGTTCCATCAGGAGTTACCCTCCGTTAAAAATCCAACCGACTATCTTCGAAGCCGCCACCTATAAGTGGTACCAGCGATCGGCGAAAGGGCAAAACCGAGTACATGACCCAACGACGCCAGCTGATCACGAACGAGACGAACGGCGATGTTGAAGCCATCGTCGCGGCTCGAACGAGCTCGGATCCGCACCTGCGGGCACTTTGCCTCGGCTCGCTCGATCGAATGGGTGAACTTACCGACGAGCACCTCGACGACGCACTTTCCGATCAGGATCGGAACGTACGCGTCCGGGCGATCGAACTCGCCCACACTCGTCTACACATCGAGTTGCTTCAGTGCCTCGACGATACCGACGACCTCGTCGTCGAAACAGCTGCGTGGGCGCTCGGCGAGCGGCAAGATTCTGCGACGGCGACCCTCAATGCCCTGATCAACACGGCGACGAGCCACGAGATCTCGATTTGCCGGGAAGCCGCAATTGCAGCCCTCGGGGCGATCGGTCACCCGCGAGGGGTTCGGGCGATTCTCGGTGGCTTGGACGATCGGGCACCGGTCCGGCGCCGGGCGGTCCTGGCGCTCGCACCCTTCGACTCGCCTGAGGTCACGGCGGCCCTCGAAACGGCCCTCACCGACCGCGATCGACAAGTCCGCCAAGCTGCCCAAGATCTTCTCTAAGCCACATTCGGTGACGTCGGGCCGACACTAGTCCCCTTTGCGTGCGAAACATGTAAGAATCAAGCAGTCGCAACACCGAAATTCACAGTCGCAAGACTGAGAGTCACAGTCGCAAGACTGAAACTCACAGTCGCAGGACTGTTCAGCCAATGGACGGAGGGGACCTGTCGGTGGCATCACCGGAAATTGACGGATACGAACTCATCGAAACCCTCGGTACGGGTGGGTTCGCGTCGGTGTATTTGGCGACCCGAAATGAAGATGATCAGCGGGTTGCGATCAAGGTGCTACACGCCCATGCCACAAACGACAGTGACCTTCGCCGGTTCGAGCGCGAGCGCAACACGATGCGGGCATTCGATGGCCATCCAAACATCGTGCGCGTCTTCGATAGCGGCGAGACGCCCGACGGCGCCCAGTACACGGTGCTCGAACTTATCGATGGCGGTTCGGTCCGCGAGATGCTCACCGCGCAAGGTGCCCTGCAATGGCACGAGGTAATTCGAATCGCCGTTCAGATTTGTTCGGCGCTCGATGTTGCGCACCGCAGCGGTGTGCTTCATCGCGACGTGAAGCCTGGCAATGTGCTGATCGACGACGACGTGGTCAAGCTCAGCGATTTCGGCATTGCACGGTTGGTTGGCCAGAGTCAGGTGACCGCCGCGCAATCCATCGTAGGTACGCTCGCCTACACCCCGCCCGAGGTCTTTCACAACAACCCCTTCGACGGTCGAGGTGACATCTACCAACTCGGCGTGACGATGTATGAGATGCTGCTCGGTCGAGCGCCGTTTACCTCGGCAGCTTCGGAGAACAAGGCGGCGATAATCCGCCGCATCATCGATAAGCCCGCGCCGCCGCTCGCCCAATTCGATATCCCCCAGCCGCTCTCAGATTTCCTCGATGAAGTGTTGGCCAAGGACCCTGGCGACCGACCGCAGAGCGCCGAGCGTTTCGCGGCACGGCTCAACGAGATCGAGGACGAGTTGGGGCGGCTTCCAACGCCGATGCATCGAGACACCGCACCGCCGACCGGCGGAATCGACACCGTTCAGGCGCCGACGATGCCCATGAGCTTCGAGTCTGACCTTACGATCGACGCCAGCGATGCCGTGCCCGCCGGCGAGGCTCGTGTTGATGAGGCCAGTGTCGAACCAGACTTTGGCGAAGAAGCAGGAAATCTAGAATCGGAGCGGTCTTCCAGCCCCAACGAAACCACCGACTGGCCTGCAGCGGCGAGCACGCCAACACCTCCGGTCATCGAGCCACCACACGATGTCAACCTCACCGTTGCCGAACCGCGCCCGGAAGCAGCAACCTCGATCCTCGCCGCTCCCATCGAGACGCCCGCGAGCAGCACTTCCGAACCAGCACCAAAAGCGCGAGGGGCGTCGAAGAAGGCGTCAGCAACGGGGGCGTCAAAAGCCGGGCGGCCATCGATCGAATCGGATCCGGCGACCGCACCTCAACACTCGGCGCCAGAGGAACGCCCAAGTCGAGCGCCGTGGGTGTTCCTACTCATAGCACTCATCGTTGTTGGCGGCGCTGGAGTTGCCTTTGCCCTCACCCAACTCGATCAAGACGGGAACGACGGAACCGCAGCCGAAGATCAAGACGACGTCACAACAACCGAGGACGATGCGGGGACAAACGACACCCCGGCAGAGGACGAACCCGAAGAAGAATCCGACGCGCAATCCGAGTTCGCCCCAGTCGACAGCGACGTCTTCGCCGAACCCGACGGTGATGCCGGCGTGGTCTTTGCATCGGTGGCCAACAGCGCAGGGCTCACCATGGTCGGCGGCGTTGGAGATAGCGGGTCGTTGCGCGACCAACGATCGGTGGTGTGGACACTCGGCGATGACGGCTTTGCGATGCAGCGAGACCTCGACGATTCGGGTGCCCATCGCATGTGGTCGATCGGCGTCAACCAAGAAACCTTTCTCGCCGTTGGAGCCACGACCGGCCCCGACGGGATTGCCTGGACCGGTGACCGGGCTGCCAACTTCGCTCCCGTCGTGAACTCAGATTTCACCGGCGCTGCCGACGATCGGCTTCGCGTATCGGTATTCGATGCCCAACAAGGTTCAAACTTTCTCGTCGGAGGCAGCCGGAGCGTTGGCACCACCGCAATCGCTCAGGTCTGGGAGGTAAGCGGCGAACCTTCGTGGGCTGAACCAACATGGACCCGCGCCAACCTCGGCGGAGACGTTCCCGGCGTGATCAACGACATCGCCGTCGGTGACGACTTTGCAGTAGCGGTTGGAGAGACCGAAGTCGACGGCAACAACACGAGCCTCGTGCTGATCCGCCGCGATGGGCAGTGGTCTCCGCTGATTAGCCAACTCGCCGATGTTTCGTTTTGGGGCGTTGCGATATCTGGCGACCAGATCATCATCGTCGGCGAAGAAAACACCGACGCAGACGCCACACCAATCGCCGTCGTTACCGACAGCGACGGTGTCGGGCTGAGCCATAGCTTGCCAATTCGCGACGAAGCGAATGGGGGCGACGACGTCTCGGGCATTGCACGAGCAGCGCGGGTCCTCAACGATGGCTCGATAATTGCGATCGGCGACGTAGGACGAGGCGCCGACCCCGACAACGACCGCGGCGGCGCAATCTGGCAGTACCTACCCGACGAAGAGGCCTGGAGCACCAGAGCATCCACCGACCTACTCGCCGACGGCTTTGCCGAGTTGTGGACGATCAACGAGTACCAAGATCAGGTCTACATCTTTGGACGGACCGAAACCGATGATGGCCGCCGAACCGCCGGGGCGTGGACGTTCAGCGGCTAGTGCTCAGCTGCGAGGAGCTGCATCTCGGCCAATGAGCGCCAGAAAGCGAACGGCAGCATCGGCATCGGCTGCGGGCTCGATCGCAGGTCCGAACACCTTTGACGAGGCCAACTCGTCGCGCATTGGAAACAAGAACTCTAGGGCAGCCTCACAGAGCGGCAGCGACAACTCGGCATCGACGCCAATGGTGTGGGCAAGATCCCACGTGTGACCCAACAGATCGACGAGCCGGAACCGGGCAAACACATGTCCCGGTCGCTCGCCGACGGGGTGCTGCACAACAGTTTCCATCGCACCTTCACTTCGCCAGCACTCGATCGCGGCGAGCGCGGTGCCTCGCCATGTTGCGACCGGGTTCGGGCCGAGGATCGAGGTATCGATCGCCATCGTCGACGGCAGTGGTTCGCCCGAAAACAACAGCGGCACCGATGCATCGCCGAGCACGACGTGGCTGATCAATGCTTCGACATTCCAACCGTCGCACGGGGTTTCGAGTTCGAGGTGTTCGTCGTCGACCGCCATGAGCACCCGACCAAATCCTGCCATTGCCGCAATTGCATCTTCGGCAGGATCCTCGCCGGGCGCGGGGGTTGACTCGTCAGAGCCCTCAGTTACTCCCATTCGGCTGCCACTCGCAATCTCATTCCCACTCGGCTGCCACTCGCAATCTCATTCCCATTCGGCTGCCACTCGCAATCTCATTCCCATTCGGCTGCCACTCGCAATCTCATTCCCATTCGATTGTTCCAGGCGGCTTCGAGGTGATGTCGTAGGCGACGCGGTTCACGCCCGGGACCTCGTTGATAATGCGGTTCGACATCTTGTCGAGCAACTCATAGGGAAGTCGGGCCCAGTCGGCGGTCATCGCGTCCTCAGAGGTGACCGCCCGGATGATCACCGCG
>CALHXU010000251.1 GCA_938040365.1 uncultured Acidimicrobiales bacterium | reverse complement strand
TCGGCCCAAGTCGGTCTTCGAGCTCGAGTCGCACAGCGGCGACCTGCTCGACGACGGCGACTGCCAGCTGTCCACTTTGTGACATTCCGGAATCCTCCGTGTGATTAAAGTCAAAGGCAGCCATTACTGGTCGTCTTCCTCGGTCTCTGCGTCTTCGGCTGGCGTCTCTGGGGCTGGAGCTGGCTCGAGGGTTTCAGGCTCGTCGGCAACTTCCTCGACGTCGGAATCTTGGGTGATTGGGTTGCCTGCGGCATCTTCGGCGAGTGAGTCGATGAAGCCATCCGCGCCGTATGGCGTGATGAGTGCTGGGTCCTCGCCAGGGAGGTCTTCGTCGGTGATGATCGCTTCAAGGACTTCGTTCTCTTGCTGTTCCGGCGTCCAGTCAGGTGGGAGCAGACCGAGCACGATATCGGACGGGTTGACCGAAAGAAGTCGCTGTGCGGCCGACGATGGGATCGAGAAGGTGATCTGCAGGTCACTTGAGGTGTCTTCGCCGTTGGCGGCTACCTCGTCATCGGTCTCCACGCCGCCGACCACATCGTTGTTGATGCTTTCGATTCGGACACCACGGAAAAGCGTTCGGGCGGGAGATTCATATGGGCTTGCTGCAAGGCTGCTCTCGAAGGCGTTCTCTTCGCCGACCTGTACCGGCGCATCGCCGAGAACGATGATGTCGACGAAGTCGCCAGGCTTGACGAAACCGTTGACCGCACGGGCTTTCGGAATAGTAAGCGAGAAGGCGACGTGGCCTTCGCGGATCTGTCCGGCAAAGGTCGTGTTGACAACTTCTGGGTCGCCGAAGTGTCCTTGGACGAGCACCTGGTTCGGAACGAGGTCCGCTGCCGCAATCTGACCTGCGATTTGGCTGAGGTCGGTAATTGCTGACGCTGGACGGAACTGGCTCTCAATCTCGGACTGAACAATGCGCTGGCTCGACGTTGCTGTCTGAGCGGTCGTGCCTTCGGCAATCTCCCCGCTCACGACAAAGACGGGAACTCGCGTTACCTCGTCGAGCACGTCGTCCTCAACTCCTCGGACATACCCCAACAGGGCGAATCCGGCTAGAGCCCCAAGAAGAATCGAGCCGACCAGCATAAAGATCTTCTTATTTGCCACAACTACCTCACTTGTTTTGGCCAATTGGCCCAGCTTTGCGTGTAAGTGAATAGTCGGCCTCCGAGTAGCGACATTGAGCAGAACTTTCGCAATGCCAGCTTTTCGACTTGCGGGTCACAGCAAAACAGCGATGTCCCGCTACTTCGCAGCAGCGGGACATCGTCCTAACCATTGATTTTTCGGCGATACCAACCGGTCTAACCCGTGCGGTAGGCCATATTGCCCAATTCTGCTTTAGGCGTCGGCCTCGTCACCGGTTTCGGCTTCTGGAGCAGCCTCTTGCTCAGCTTCTGGTGCTGGCTCTTCGGTTGCGCCCACTTCGGCGACAGAATCATCTGCGGTTGCAGCAGCCTCGGCGCTTTCAGCAGCCTCGGCTGCTTGCTCCTCGGCGGTTGGGACCGGAGCCTCACCACCGTGCTCGGCAAAGTACTCTTCCCAAGCCTCTTGGCCCTCGGAGTAGTCAGAACCAATGTAGTTACCCTGATCATCGTAGGCGTGCTCGCCGAAGTGCTCTTGGTACTCAGCTGCAACGATGCCACCTTCGGCGGCTTGCTTGATCGAGAGGCTGATTCGGCGTCGCTGAAGGTCGAGATCGATGATCTTGACCCAGAGCTCTTCGCCGGGAGTGACGACCTGCTCGGGGAGGTCGACGTGGTGTGCCGACATCTCCGAGATATGCACGAGACCTTCGATTCCATCACCGACCTGGACGAACGAACCGAATGGGACCAGCTTGGTGACACGGCCGTACACGAGCTCGCCGGGGCGATGTTCGCTTGCGAACTGTTGCCATGGGTCTTGCTGTGTTGCCTTCAGCGACAAGCTGATTCGCTCTCGGCTGAGATCGACTTCGAGGACCTGTACTTCGATCTCGTCGCCGACGGCGACGACCGAACCTGGGTGATCGACGTGCTTCCACGACAGCTCCGAGACGTGCACGAGCCCGTCCATGCCTCCGAGGTCGACAAAGGCGCCGAAGTTGACCACCGACGAAACAACGCCGTTTCGTACCTCGCCTGGCTTGAGGTTGTCGAGGAACTCTTCGCGCTGTTCGCGTTGAGTTTCTTCGAGCCATCCGCGGCGTGACAGCACCACGTTGTTGCGGTTCTTGTCCAACTCGATGATCTTGGCCTCGATCTCCTTGCCAACATATGGCTGAAGGTCGCGCACTCGACGCAGTTCGACGAGCGATGCCGGGAGGAACCCGCGAAGGCCAATGTCGACAATAAGGCCGCCCTTGACAACCTCGATGACGTTGCCCTTGACAATGCCGTCGGCTTCTTTGACCTCTTCGATCTTGCCCCACGCACGCTCGTATTGCGCACGCTTCTTCGAGAGGACAAGGCGTCCTTCTTTGTCTTCTTTTTGCAGAACGAGAGCTTCGATTGCCTCGCCCATACCAACGATTTCGAACGGGTCGGCGTCGTTGCGAATCGAAAGCTCGCGACTTGGGATGACACCTTCGGCTTTATAGCCAATGTCGAGAAGGACTTCGTCTCGGTCGATCTTTACGACCGTGCCAGAGACGAGTTGACCATCTTCGACGGTGATCATGGACTTGGAGTAGGCGGCGTCGAGTTCGGCGTCGGCAACGTTGTTCTCGGTGATTGCACGAGGGATGTAGTTGCCTTCGGCATCGAAAGTGCCAAATTCGGAAGTGTTGTCGGTTGGGGTTGATGTGTTGGTCACGGATAGCTCAGCTCGGGGATAGGAAATAAGAAAGCGAAGTGTTCGCAATCGATGCCCACGTTGGGCAACCCAGTCAAGGCTAATCGGATCTTTTCAGTTCCCACCGTTTCGGTGAAGTCACTCAGATACCGGCAGCGTTTAGGCCTTTGCGTCTGCCCACGTTGGGCCAAACGCCAGGTTCACTTCGAGTGGAACCCGCAAATCGAACGCGCCTGCCATCACCGTTGTCGTCAGCTCGGCCAGCTCGTCACGCTCGCCCGACGTCACCTCGAGAATGACTTCGTCGTGGACCTGCAGGATTAAGCGCGAGGTTCCGTCCCGCTCGCGAAGCGCAGCATCGAGATTGACGAGTGCAACTTTGAAAATGTCGGCTGCGAGGCCCTGAATACCGGCATTCATCGCTTGACGCTCCCCCGCCTGGCGGACCCGAAAGTTCGACGATGCGAGCTCGGGAATCTTGCGTCGGCGCCCAAACAAGGTCTCGGTATACCCACGTTCCCGTGTTTCGGCCACCGTTTGGTCCATGTAGTTCTGCACGGCAGGGAATGCAACGAAATAGGCATCGAGGATTTCAGCCGCTTCAGACACCGCAATGTCGAGCCGTTGGCTCAATCCATAGGCCTCCATGCCATAGGCCAACCCGTAGCTGACCATCTTCGACTTCGAGCGTTGTTCGATCGTTACGTCTTCAGGTGCCACATCGAAAATGCGCGAGGCGGTCTCGGCATGAATATCGTTACCCGCCTCGAACGCGCCGATCAGCCCGGGATCTTCGGCGAGGTGGGCAATGCAACGAAGTTCGATCTGGTTGTAGTCGGCAACCAAGAGCTCGTAACCCTCTGCCGGCACAAAAGCTCGACGAAAGGATCGGCCCATTTCGGATCGCACCGGAATGTTGTGCAGGTTTGGCGCATCGGAGCTGAGCCGGCCCGTCCGTGCGACCGTTTGGTTGAAGGTCGCTCGAATTCGATCACCCTCGCCCACCTCGGCGAGCAGGCCCTCGCCATAGGTCGACCGCAGCTTCTCGACCTCTCGATAGTCGAGCAGATTTTCGATGATCGGGTGCTCGCCTCGCAGCTTCTCGAGCGTCGCGGCGTCGGTCGAGTATCCGGTCTTCGTCTTCTTTTGTGGCGTGAGCTCCAACCGTTCGAACAGGATCTCGCGGAGCTGTTTTGTTGAATTGACGTTGAATTCTTCGCCGGCATCTGCGTGGATGAGTTCTCGAAGGCGCGCGACCTCGCTCGTCAGGTGGTCTCGAAGACGCTGCAATTCGGTTACGTCGACACCGACACCGACCGACTCCATGCGAGCAAGCACCGCTACGAGCGGCACCTCGATTTCGTCGTTTAGCGATGTAAGACCTTGGGCGTCCATTGCCTCGCGGAGCGGTTCGATCAACCGGTCGACGCCGAGCGCGCAGCGGGCTGCGACCACAGACGTGTCGACGGCATCGTTCCCAAAGTCGAGTTGGCCTACGGTCGCAGCACCTTCGGATGGCAGCTCAAAGTCGGTGTAGCGCAGCACCATGTCGGCGAGGGCGTAATTCGTTTCACTCGGGTCGAGCAGGTAACTCGCAATTGCGGTGTCGACGGTCAGCGACGGCGTCTTTCCAGCGCGCGACTGCCAATTGCGCAATAGCGACTTTCCGTCGTGGAGTGCAATGCCGTGTTCGCCACCCAACGCCGCAACAGCGCTCGTCACCTCGTCATCATCGAGTAGCGACATTGCCCCGTACAGAACCTCAGCAGCGCCTGGGTCGGCAACGACTGCGAAGCCAGCATCGGGCTGGTCGGGGTCGGTTCCAATGGCCACCGGGCGGTCATTTGGGATCTGCTTCAGCGCCGCAACGAACGCGTCACGATCGTCGATGACCGTCACTTCGGCCTCGAGAACGGTCCGGCTACTCGTCGAACCAGGCGATTTAGCGCCGAGCACCTCATAGAGACGATCGTGGAGCGACCGGAACTCGAGAAAGTCGAAGAGCCGCTTGATCTCCTCGTGGTTGGGTTCGCCCGGGTTGAGATCGGCAATACCAACGTCGAGCGGCACGTCGCGCACCAACTCCATAAGTTCAAGGTTCAGGCGAACCTGCTCTTCGTTCTCGACGAGGTTCTGCTTGAGCTTCGGCGTCTGTTCATCCACCGCAGCGTAGATCCCATCGATTCCGCCGTAGGTGTTGATCAGCTTCGCCGCCGTCTTTTCGCCGACACCGGGAACGCCGGGAAGGTTGTCTGACTTGTCGCCACGCATGGATGCGTACTGCACGTAATTTGCCGGCTTCACCCCGGTTCGTTCGAAGATTCCCGCCTCGTCGTAAAGGGCGTAATCAGAAACGCCGCGTTTGTTGTAGAGCACTTTGATGTGTGGGTCCTCGACCAGCTGATAGCTGTCGCGGTCTCCGGTAACGATGATTACGTCTTGGCCATCATCGCGGGCCCATGTCGCTACGGTCGCAATTACGTCATCGGCCTCGTAGCCCTCCAGTTCAAGCACCGGGAAACTGAGCGCGTCGACCACCTCGCGAACCAAACCCATTTGTTGGCGGAGAATGTCTGGGGCTGCCTCTCGGCCAGCCTTGTACTCAGGGTTTCGCTCGTGACGAAACGTTGGTTTCGGAAGATCAAAGGTGATCGCTACCCCGCTCGGGTCGTGATCTCGCATCAGATTGATCAGCATCGACGTGAACCCGAAAACGGCGTTCGTCACCTGGCCAGAGGCGGTTGCCATATCGGTGGGCAACGCGAAAAACGCCCGATACGTGAGCGAATTGCCGTCGATGAGGAGAAGAGGTTTGGACACGACCCGAACCTAGCTTTTCGCACTGACACACAGCCATTCGCGAATGATCACACGTCGACACTTCAATCACTTGTCGACACTTCCGCCCGACATCCGCGGAAGCACTCACGGTCGCTTCGCGCAGCTGCGCTCCCCCAAAGGAGTTTGTGAATGCGCTGTTGACACGCAAGAGCGTTTTCGACTGAGGCGAAGCCGAAGACGAAAAGGCGGTAAGTGACGAGCTCCCCCAAGGGAGCGAGAAACGACGGCTGAGCTCGCCTATAGCGGCTTAGGAAACGCCTTGACCTTCGTTAATCGGTCGGGTCCGCGGGGGCGATGTATTCGTGGGTTCCATCGAGGACACCGTCGGCGACGGCGCGCATCGACGTGCGACCGCTCATCGCCGTTGCCTGAAGGTACCGGAAGGACTCTTGCTCGGTGAGCCCATGGGTATCCATCAGCATTCCCTTTGCCCGATCGATCACCTTGCGGTTCTCAAGCTGGCCTTCGAGCGCTTCTTTGCCTTCAGCCAGCTCGACGGCGTCTCGATGGCGAGCGAGCGCCATCTCGATCGCGGGTACGAGGTCGCTACGCTGCCACGGCTTCACGAGGTACGCCATCGCACCCGCCTCAGCCGCTCGGGTAACCAGCTCTCGCTGACCAAACGCCGTCAGGATCAACACCGCTGCCGACCGTTCGGCGACAATCTCTCGCGCCACCTCAATGCCATCGAGACCAGGCATCCGCACATCGAGAATGGCCAAATCTGGCTTCACTTCACTGACGAGACGGAGCGCTTCGTCACCGCGGCCAGCCTCTGCAACGACGTCATAACCTTCTTCGCGAAGGGTTTCGACCAGATCGAGACGAATGATCGCTTCGTCCTCGGCGACAAGAATTCTCGGTGCACTCATGAGTTCATCATCTCATCGAGTAGCGCATCTTGACGAACCTCAAGCGCTTCGATGCGGGCCTGAAGTTCTCCATGATGGTTGCGCATCTTCTCGGTATGGCGCGCAGCCTCGCGATACTCCTGGGTAGCCAACGGCGTCTCAGACACCATCGAACGGAGGCGAGCCTCCTCAGACTCGGCCTCAAAATGCTCGAGCTGCTCGACCGAAATCCTGAACTCCTCGCGAGCGCGCTTTAGCTCATCACTGTTTTCTTTGAGCTTTCGTTCGACCATCGATTGCTTCATCTCGTCCTCATCGAAAGCGAGTGCCCGGAGTGGGACTTGAACCCACACGCCCTTTCGGACAATGGATTTTGAATCCATCGCGTCTGCCAATTCCGCCATCCGGGCGGGATAGCACCAGAAACTGTATCGCAAAGCAGTTACATGTCGACACTTCCGGTCGACATCCGCGGAAGCCAGCATGCTCGCTACGCGAGCTGCGCTCGCCTAAAACCCGCGACCACACGTCGGGACTTCCGCCCGACAACCGCGGAACCCGACATGCTCGCTACGCGAGCTGCGCTCGCCTCACGCGGTTTGTGAAAGTGTTTTTGATACGCCAGAGCGTTTTCGCCTGAGGCGAAGCCGAAGACGGAAAGGCAGTAAGTGAGGAGGCGCCGAAGGCGCCACGTGACGAGCTCCGTTAGGAGCGAGGAACAAGAAACAGGGCGCGGCTGCGTTTTCGGACGCAGCGAAGCGGAGACCGAAAAGGCAGTAAGTGAGGAGGCGCCGAAGGCGCCGACGAACGACGGTTACTGGCCGGTAATTGGCTAAATGGTCCTAGCTTGAAATAGCGTACGCTCGATGACCTTTCGGGCACGCAAGAGGTGGAGTTCATGATCGTTTTCACGTATCCGGGCCAGGGAAGCCAGAAACCCGGCATGGGCGAGCCGTGGCAGAATCACCCCTCGTGGGAGCTCGTCACTGAGGCGAGCGATGTCACCAACCGCGATATTGGCGACCTGCTCCTTAACGCAGACGCCGAGACGTTAAAGCTGACTCGAAACAGTCAGCTCACAACGTTCGTGTTGTCGATGGTCGCCTTCGACGCCGTGACACGCGTCGGTGGAGAGGCAGCGGGCCATGCAGGTCACAGTTTGGGTGAGTACAGCGCGTTGACCGCTGCTGGTGTCCTCGACTTCTCTGATGCGGTGCAACTGGTTTCAGAGCGCGGCGACGCAATGCAGGGCGCAGCCGACGAACAAGTTGGCACGATGGCGGCAATCCTCGGTCTCGACGATGATCAGGTCGATATTGCCTGTGCACGTGTGGCCGGCGATGTTTGGGTTGCCAACTACAACGCTCCCGGCCAGGTCGTGATCGCCGGAGCCCCTGACGCCGTGAGCGAAGCGGGCGAATTCGCAAAAGAACTCGGGGCCAAGCGCTCGATGCCGTTGCCGGTCGGCGGTGCGTTCCACACGCCGTTTATGTCTCCTGCGCGGGATCGACTGCGCAAAGCAATCGATCAGACCGACTTCCGCGATGCCGACACGTTCGTGGTCGCAAACGTCGATAGCGCGGTGCACACCGTCGCAAACGATTTCAACAGTTTGCTGAACGCACAGTTGTGCTCGCCGGTGCGGTGGCGCCAGTCGTTGCACACCCTCGAGTCCCAAGGTGCGACAACCTTTGTCGAGGTAGGTCCGGGTTCAGTGCTTACCGGCTTGGTCAAGCGCACGCTGAAGTCGGCGTCGCGGATCACGGTCAACACCCCCGCCGATGTCGACTCGATGCTCGAAACGATTGGGAACGCAACGGCCTCCGCTCCGTCTCCGGCGGTCGAGGGCGAACATCTCTTCGCTACCGAGCGACTGGTCGTTGCGCCCGCAGCGGGCGTATTCGCTCCAGACACCTCGATCGAAGTGGGCACAACGATTGCTCGTGGCGGGGTCATTGGAACGGTTGGCGATGTCGAGGTGCGCTCGGCGTTCTCCGGCGAAGTGCAGGGCTTCTTGGCGCTGCCGGGCGAACGGGTGACCGCTCGCCAGCCAATCGCTTGGTTGCGTTCCTCATGAACAACCCCAACGCGTCGGGAAGCAGAATAGTTGGGTGGGGATCAGACCTCCCCGAGAAAGTGCTCACAAATCAAGATCTCGCCGACGGTGGGCTCGACACGAGCGACGAGTGGATCTTTGAGCGAACGGGCATTCGCCAGCGCCATGTAGGCGGCAAGACCGGCGAGATGTCGACCAACGCTGGCCGTAAAGCACTCGAAGTCGCGGGCGTTACCGGTGCCGACATCGATTTGGTCATCGTGGCGACGTCAACGCCCGATCAACTCATGCCCGGGACATCGGCAACCGTACATTCCGAGCTTGGTATTCGTGGCGGGGCGTGCGATATGCAAGCGGTCTGTTCGGGCTTTAGCTATGCGCTCATCGCAGCGAACGGCCTGATCCAAACCGGACTCGACCGGGTTCTGGTTATCGGCGCCGACAGTTTGAGCCCCTATGTCGAGTGGGATAATCGCAGCTCGGCGATCCTCTTCGGCGACGGTGCGGGCGCGGTAGTGCTCGAACGACACAGCGAGGAGACCCTCCTTAGCTTCGACCTCGGCGCCGATGGCGATAGCCGCCATATTGGCTTCACCGACCACGGCGGCAAGATCACGATGGACGGCAAAGAGGTGTTCCGGACTGCGGTTCGGGCGGTAACGAAGTCGGCACAACAGGCGATCGATGGCGCTGGCCTCACCGCGGCTGACATCGATTGGTTCGTGCCACATCAAGCGAACGTTCGCATCATCGAAGCGATCGCGAGTCGGGTAGGCATTCCGATGGAACGTGCGATCGTGACGATTCAAGACACGGCGAACAACTCGGCGGCGACCATACCGGTTGCACTCGACACGGCGGTTCGAGATGACCGGGTTCAACCTGGCGACACGCTGTTGCTCGGTGGCTTTGGCTTTGGCATGACCTGGGCATCGGCGGTCATGAAATGGGATCCACGTGACTGATCAAGATCACGACGAGCCACCGGCACAGGTTGCGCTCGTCACCGGAGCAAACCGCGGCATCGGCCTCGCCACCGCACGCGCACTTCGCGATGCTGGGTTCACCGTCGCTGCGACCTACCGGTCGACGCCGATCGACGAACCTGGGATCACCGCGGTTGCCTGTGATGTGACCAGTAGCGAGTCGGTCGATGCAGCGTTTACCGAGGTTGAGGAAAAGCTCGGTCCGGTTGCGGTCTTAGTATCGAACGCCGGGATCACTAAGGACGGCCTCACGATGCGGATGGCCGAAGACGATTTCACGTCGGTCCTCGACGCGAACCTGACCGGCGGATTCCGGGTTGCGAAGCGTGCGGTCAAGGCCATGATGAAGGCTCGAACTGGTCGAATCATCTTCATTTCCTCGATCGTTGGCATCGGCGGTCAGGCGGGTCAAGCCAACTATGCGGCATCAAAGGCTGGCCTTCACGGGCTTGCACGATCGCTCGCGAAAGAATTCTCGTCTCGGAACATCACGGTCAACGTGGTTGCCCCTGGGCCGATCGAGACCGACATGACCGCTGCGCTCACCGAAGCTCAACTCGAGGCAATGACCTCGATGGCGCCGCTCGGACGGATGGGCCAGCCCGAGGAGATCGCTGCAACGGTGGCCTTTCTCGCATCGCCACAAGCCGGGTACATCACCGGCACGATCATCCCGGTCGATGGCGGTATGGCCATGGGCGGATAGCGCGGCGGAGCGCCCCATTTTCCGCACAGCTCATCTGCGCGTATTCGTACAATCACCCCTAAGATCAACGCACTTGCAATCAGGAGACATCCCCATGAGTGATGACAATTTTGCCCGCTTTCAGAAGGTCGCTGTCGAGGTTCTCTCGGTAGAGGCTGACAAGGTGACGATGGAAGCATCGTTCGCCGACGATCTCGACGCTGACAGCCTCGACCTTATGGAGCTCGTCATGGGCCTCGAGGAAGAATTCGACGTGAGCGTTGAAGAGGACGAGGTCGAAGGCATCGAGACGGTCAAGGGCGCCTACGACCTGGTCGTGAACAAGCTCTAATGAATTTCCGCCGAGTCGCCGTTACCGGTGTGGGCGTGCTCGCTCATTGCGGGATTGGCAAAGAAGCGTTCTGGAACGGACTTCAAGGTCCTGTCGAGGACGTGGAGCGCAGGGTTGAAGACTTTGACGCCTCGCTCTACTTTGACAACCCGAAAGATGAGCGCCGCACCGATCGCTTCGCGCAGTTCGCTTTTGCGGCTGCTCACGAGGCACTGGAGCAGGCGGGCGAGATCGACGCAGATCCTTCACGCCGAGGGGTGTTCCTCGGTACGGGTATCGGTGGTCTGATGACCGTCGAAGAGCAAATTATCCGACGCCACGAGAAGGGCGACCGCCGGGTCTCGCCGTTTCTTGTTCCGATGATGATGGCCAATGCTGCAGCTGGTGGCCTCTCGATGCGTTACGGCTGGCAGGGTCCGGCCGAGAACACGGTGACGGCATGTGCTGCTGGCACGCACTCGATCGGCAACGGCGCACGCTGGATCGCGACCGATCGTTGCGACGCGGTACTCGCTGGTGGGTCTGAGGCGGCGTTTACCGCAACGGCTCTTGCCGGGTTCCGCAATATGACGGCGCTGTCGGGCACGAACCGCTCGATGCCGTTCGATCAAGACCGCAACGGATTTGTCATGGCAGAAGGCGCGGCAGTTCTCGTTCTCGAGGAGTGGGACCGCGCCGAAGCCCGAGGCGCCACGATCCTCGCCGAGGTCATGGGCGCTGCTTCCAATGCCGACGCGCATCACATCACCGCACCAAGCCCTGGTGGCACGGGAGCGATCAACTGTATGCGCTTGGCGCTCGATGACGCTGGGCTTTCTCCCGACGACATCGTCCATATCAACGCACATGGCACGTCCACCCCGCTCAACGATGCGGCTGAAGCCGACGCCATCCACAAGGTCTTTGGCGAAGGTACGCCGCCGATCGTCACGTCGACCAAAGGTGTGACCGGCCATGCGCTCGGGGCAGCGGGAGCGATCGAGGCCGCAGCGGTGATCTTGTCCATGCAGCACGAACTGATTCCACCGACGGTGGGTCATGCTCAACTCGACCCAGAGATGCCGCCGATCGATATCGTGGTCGACGAAGCTCGGCCGTGGACTCCTGGCCCGTCGATGTCGAACTCGTTTGGCTTTGGCGGCCACAACGGCACGCTCATACTCAGCCCGGCCTAACTTGGCTGACGGCGAGTCTTCCGGCGAAGCGAACCCGTGGACGACCCACGACACTTCGATCGCCTATGAGAATCAATGGATTCGGGTTGAACATAACAACGTCACGACCCCCGGAGGCTCGCCCGGTGTCTATGGGGTGATTCGCTACGCGAATCGGGCCGTCGGTGTCGTCCCTATCGACGATGAGGGCTACACGTGGCTGGTTGGCCAGTACCGCTACCCCATCGACGAATACAGCTGGGAACTTCCCGAGGGAGGCTCACCCTATGGCGAGTCGCTCGAGGATGCGGCGCGCCGCGAACTAAGCGAGGAGACCGGCCTTACCGCAGGCGTGTTCACTCCCCTGTTTGCCGACGTGGCATTGTCGAACTCGGTCAACGACGAGCGGGCCTACGCCTTTGTTGCAACCGAGCTGACACCAGGTGTTTCTGCCCCAGACGACACCGAAGACTTAAAGGTTTGGCGACTTCCCCTCGACGATGCCATCACCATGGTCCTCGACGGCAGAATTACCGACGCCTTCTCCATCATGATGCTCCTCCACCTCGCCGCACAGCGCGAGAACGGTAAGTGAGGGTCCGACCCCGATTTACCGTTCTCGTAGTCCCGGAGGCCTTGGGCACTACGACCTAATCGCCCTCGGCTGCGGCCTGTAGCACGTCGTCGGCCATGTCGAAGTTGGCGAAGACGTCTTGGACGTCATCGTTGTCGTCGAGTATGTCGATGAGTGCCAAGATTGCTTTCGCGTCTTTGGCGTCGGTGATTTCGACCGTCGAGGTGGGCAACATCGTCAGGTCGGCGCTTTCGAATGCGATCGAGTTTTCCTCTAATGCGTCGCGCAAGCCGTTGAGGTCGGTCGGTTCGCACGTAAGGCGCCATGTGTCGCCCTCGTCGGCGAGGTCTTCGGCGCCGTGTTCGAGTGCCACCATCATGAGCTCGTCTTCGTCGAGGGAGCGATCGAGCGTGATGATGCCTTTGCGTTCAAACTGCCATGCAACAGCACCTGGTTCGGCCATTGAGCCGCCGTTCTTCGTGAACAGCGAACGCATGTCTGCACCGGTGCGGTTGCGGTTGTCGGTGAGCACCTCGACGTAGAGCGCAACGCCTGCGGGGGCATATCCCTCATAGGTGATCGGCTCGTAATTCACGCCTTCGAGCTCGCCGGTTCCTCGCTTGATCGCACGCTCGATCGTGTCGAGGGGAACCGAGCTGTCACGTGCCTTTTGGTACATGGTTCGCAACGTTGCGTTCGCGTCCATGTCGCCGCCACCCGAGCGTGCAGCGACCTCGACCTGTTTGATCAGCTTGGCAAAGAGCTTGGCGCGCTTCTTATCTGTCGCGCCCTTCTTGTGCTTGATTGTTGCCCATTTGGAATGGCCTGACATCAGCCAACCTCCTTATACCGACGCTCTATTATGCGTCCGTTTGCTCCGTGGACTCGACGAAGAACGAATGAATTCTCGCGTCGTCAGAAAGTTCGGGGTGAAAGGCCACACCCATTGCGCTGCCTTGGCGAACAAATACGGGTTCGCCACGCGCTTCGGCAATGACCTCGACCTCGGCGCCGACCCTCGAAATTCGTGGAGCCCGAATAAAGACAGCGTGTACTTGCTCAGAGGTGATCGTCGTGTCGAGCTGGGTTTCGAAGCTCTCGATTTGTGTGCCGTATCCGTTGCGCACTACGTCGACGTCGATCCGGCCGAACGACCGTTGGTCGTCGCGACCGTCTTCAATGTTGTCTGCGAGCAGAATGAGGCCAGCGCAGGTGCCAAAGACCGGAAGGTCATCGGCGAGCATCTCAGCGATTGGATCGAAGAGGCCAGAGATTTCGAGCAGCTTCGAGATGGTCGTCGACTCCCCGCCAGGGATGATCAAGCCCGAGATGCCGTCGAGGTCGTCGGGGAGACGAATCTCGCGACTCTCGACGCCGAGTTTGGTG
>CALHXU010000250.1 GCA_938040365.1 uncultured Acidimicrobiales bacterium | reverse complement strand
TCGACTTGCTCGACTTGCTCGACCGGGTCTGTTGGCTCCGTGGTTTGGGCCGAAACTGGAGCAACCCCAAATGCGGCGAATACCGCCACGGAGCTAATGCCCACGGTCTTCTTTAGACCAGATGAGAACTTTGAAGTCATGTCTTACCTTTCATCGGAGGTCGTCCGCTTCGATAGTTTCTCGAGAGCCCGCTGCTCTGAGAAGGTGAAGAGCCACACGCCAGGGTTCAGATACACCGGACGGTTGGCTACGCCCTAGTTGTACATCTACGCGGCAAATATTGCCACTCAGCGTGACCAACTAACCACTATGGAGTAGGACGAGCTGTACTGTTTTCAATTGACGCAAGGACTGCTCAGAGATTGCGAATGATCGCGCATCGAACCGCCCTGTCAGGCTGACCGCCGCCGTCACAAATGTCGGCTCCAGGTCCACCGTCGAGCAAATCTCGACCAATGCGTCCAAAGATCCTGTCGTTACCTAGTCCACCCCGGAGTATGTCAGCCCCACCAGCTCCCACAAGGAGATCGTTCCCGCGACCGCCAAGGATCCGATCGTTACCAACGCCCCCGTTTATAACGTCGGCTGCTAGTCCTCCTTGAATTACGTCATTGCCGGCGCCACCGAACACTCGATCAGATCCAGCCTGACCAAAGATCACATCGTTGCCCGCTTGGCCGCGAATGATGTCATGTCCGGTTCCACCGCAGATGATGTCATTGCCGCCCATCCCCCAGATCCGGTCGCTACCGCCGAGCGCAGCGATGACGTCGTTACCGGGGGTGCCCCTGATCACCTCAGCAGCATCGGTACCGACGATTGTCGCTCGTACTCCATTGCAGAAGATCGTCTGGGTTTCAGGAACAGACTCGGCCACTGGCAACGGCCTCTGCGGCCTCGGCCCGTTGCCTTCACACCCAAAGCCGTCTCCGTCGTTATCGAATCGATGTATATCTGTGCCGGTCACCCGAACAGCGGTGTCGATATCTCCGCAGTTCAAGTCGGCGGCCGAGATCGGGACGCATGGCACATAGTTCGGATCACAAGCCGGGGTTTGAGCCCCCAGCGAAGCGGTGCTCGCGGTCACGGCGATCGCTGCGACGATACTGAGGACCAATGCGGCCATGCCGACTTTGTAGGCGGACGGTTGAGCGGTTCGAGCCATGTTAAGTCCTGGGAAGTAGGGACGCGAGAGATTATTCGACCCTAGAACATCCTCAGGAGGCCTGTCGCAGCGGCTTTGCGTGCGACGTGATCGACTAAGCCTGGCTAGAGAACTCTAGGAAAAAGCGGCAGCATCACCCTTGATGAGATTCAGTGTGAGTGGAAACTCATACCGCTCGCCTTTGCTTGCGGCGATAGCGCCCAAGATGTGCAGCACGAGTGAAGCGAATCCGATTGCGAACGCGGTGAAGAAACCGATCAGCACCACGATCAACAGAATCGAGACCACGTAACCAATGAGCACGGTCAGCTGGAAGTTGAGTGCATTGCGCGAGTGCTCGCGAACGAGCTGATCGTCGGGAAACGCAAGGTAGCCAATCAGCGGCGGGATGAACCCGAAGAAGATCGACGCCACATGCATGCCGGTCGCAATCGCTGTCGAGTTCTGACCCCCCGCAACGAGCGGCGCGGTCGGCGCAACGTGTTCGGTCCATTGCGCCCCATCCCAGTAACGCTGTTGCCCCGTGTTGTCGGGGTACCAACCTTCCGGTGGATGAACTGGCTCTTCACCGCCGTCTTGCATGGCTTTAGTTGTATCACCCCAGGAAGATCACGCGTGCTCAAACAGAGCTGTGGATCCCGTTTTCTTCCTCGGCTGCGGCGAGGATTTCTTTGTAGGGAGAGTGTTCCCAACGTCCGAGAAGGATGAACTCTCGGGCCTGCTGGGTGGCGGCGACGTACTCAGCGTCGTTCTTGGGCGTCGGAAGAAACTCGTGTTTCCAGAGATACTCGAGCATCTCGAGAATGCCCATCTGACGCCGGGGCGGGCTCACCGCGCTCCGCTGCACGCGAGCCTTCCTTCGATCCTGCTCGATGCGAGCCTCTC
This sequence comes from uncultured Acidimicrobiales bacterium, assembly GCA_938040365.1. Classification (GTDB taxonomy): domain Bacteria; phylum Actinomycetota; class Acidimicrobiia; order Acidimicrobiales; family SHLQ01; genus SHLQ01. The sequence goes on along the minus strand of CALHXU010000250.1, from coordinate 2,969 downwards.
GCTCCCGCAACTCGTTTATTCGCTTCTTTCTCACTGATATCGACATAGTGGCGACTCCTAGCTCGTGGTCAGGCGAAGCCAACGGCGTTTTCCCGCTGACGCGAGGAGTTCATTCCCGATACGTCGATATCTCAAACATCGGTTTCAGATTTACGCGCCCGTTGCGCAACTCTCAGAGGAGCACCACAGCAGCGAGCGCGCCGACTACGAAGAGCAGCGCAACGATGAAGGCCATTGGATAGAGGAGGTCAAGTTTGATCTGCTCGATGAGCGATGGTTCGTAGTCATCGCGAAACGCATCGCCATCCGCGAGTTGCACAAACGAAGCGTTGACATTCTCATCGGCCGAACCATGCAGTTTGAGGAGTTCTCGAAGGTACACCATCAACTCTTCGTGCTCGTCAGCCTCGATAACGAGCAGCGTGCCGGTTCGTCGGTTGAGGACAACAGAGCGCTCACTCGTCTGTCCAACGCCGGACATATAGCCGCCTGTGAAACGCTTGATGTCACCACCAGCACGGTCGCCGGGTTGGATAGAAGCGCGAAGGTCGATCGTTGGCTCGGTGAATACCGCAGCGGCCGGACGAACGCCAAAGGATGGGTCGAGGTCGGCGAGCGCAACGCTGCCGCCCGCAATCCTCAACTCGTCGCTCGTGAGTTCAACCCGCTGTGACCAACAGATACCAACAAAGGCGATCGTTCCGAGCAATCCCATGCACCCGAGCACAAACGCCACGCTGGAGGCGTAGAAACCAACGACGACCAAGATGCTCGAGATGACGATGAGACCCGTGATGGGCTGGGCTGGAACGACGATGCCGCGCTCGTAGACGTAGTCCCCGTAGTCACCAAATTCGTAGTGTTCTCCAAGAACATCCGACATGACAGCTCTGATCGGCCGATCGATGTTCGAATCAAGGACTGGCACCACCGGGTGACAGCAGGGCGCAGAGTTGTCGAGGTTTGCAGCACTAAGCTGGGAGCAATGGTCGCTGAGCGGTTGTGCCCCCGTGACTGACACGACAACGGCGGAAACGAAGTCGAATCGAGCGGTGATCAGTGTCGCCGTGGCTGCAACAATCTCGACCATTTTCCCTGGCTTTCTCGTCGGGGCTTTGTCAGTGCAGATAATCTCCGACTTCGGTGTGAGCGAAGCTCGCTACGGGTTGGGGCTGGCCTCGTTCTTTCTCGCCGCAACGCTCGTGTCGAGCTACGCGGGCAAGGTGGCTCAAGATGTCGGCCCGCGCAAGCAAGTCATGACCGCGCTCGCAGTCACCGCCACGACCTCACTACTCATTGCGCTCTTTGCAAACTCATTTGTCATTTTCGTCGGGCTGCTCGCGGTGCTTGGCGCGTCAAACTCGGCGAACCAAACCGCCGTGAACCTGCTCGTGAGCCAAGCACAACTCCCCCGTCTCGGGCTCGCGATTGCGCTCAAACAATCCGGAATGCCAGGCGCGGCTCTGCTCGGCGGTCTCGCCGTGCCGGCCATTGCGGTAACCGTCGGCTGGCGATGGGTGTATGTGTTGGCCGCGTTGCTGGCGCTGATTTCGATCGTCGCAGTTCGTTCGGTGATCGCTCCGGTTGGCCGTCTCGAACGTGCGGCCCGCGGCACCCCGAACACGCCGGACTCGACGCTAAAGGTCGCCAGTGTTGGTTTTGCCTGTCTGGCGTTTGCCGCTGGAGCGCTCAACGCTTGGACGGTGGCGTCTGGTGTCGACGCAGGCCTTTCCGAGGGGAACGCCGGGCTACTCCTTAGCGCGGGCGCAGCATGTGGCATAGCGGTTCGCCTTCTCATCGGCACCCAGCTCGATCGGCGCGTGCAAGAACCCATGCGCCTCGCAGCGTTGTTCTGCGCGGTCGGCGCGTTCGGCGTCCTTGGACTCACGCTGGGATCACCTGCGACGATCGTTCCCGCCACGATCGTGGCCTTTGGTATGGGTTGGGTCTGGCCGGTGCTGACGAACTTTGCGGTCGTCAGTGCAAACCGTGGCGCAGCGGCTGCCGCAACCGGCGTGACACAGACCGGCGTCTACATCGGCGTGTTCGGTGGACCATTGCTGAGCGGCGTGCTCATCGACGCCTTCGGCTTTCCGGTCATGTGGGCGGTTGTCGCCTTCATTCTCGTCATCGGAGCGATCATCACCGCTCAGATCTCGGTGGGCGAGATCGACCGCTAACGCGTTCGTCAGGCCATCGCTATAGGTAGACGCGACTAGGCCGTGCTGTTGTCTCGCTGGGAGTCGGGAGGCCCAAGAGCGCCTACGGGACGACGGGTACTCTCGAAAAGCGGAGAAGCAATGGAAATATTTGAAATCAAAGGCGTAGAGATCTTCGAACTCGTCAGTTCGATGGCGCACGCCAACGTGTTTGCGGGTCGAATTATTACGACAGAGCAACCGGTCATGATCAAGGTCGTCAATGTCGAAGTTGATGGCGCCGATGCGCTTCTCACTCGCGAGATCGACGCCTTGAGACAGTTGTCGAATATTGACGGCGTGGCGCGCATGTTGGGCTCGGGCGTTCTCGAGGGCGGCCGACGCTACTTTCTCGTCGAGCACTTCGAATCCTCGCTGCAGGAGATCGTCGATCCCCAGTCGCCGGTGGATGCATCTGAAGCAGCGCAGCTCATGGCCGTTGTCTCAGATGCAGTGAGCAAAGCGCACTGGCGAGGCATCGTCCATGGCGCACTTAGCCCATCGGCAATTCTGTTCAACGCAAGCCGCAACCCGGTCGTCGCCGATTTCGATCTCACTCAGGGAACCGGCACCTCAACCATTCACGGGCAGGCCCTGAACGCCTCGAACTATGTTGCACCCGAGGTGCGAGCGAACTACGAACCAACGCATAGCTCGGACGTCTACTCACTCGGAGCGATCCTCCTTGCGATGCTCACGAGCCCAAAGGTAGCGGACCTACCCAACACAACTCCCGAGGCGATCAAGGCCGCAATCGCCGCGGCGATGTCA
>CALHXU010000249.1 GCA_938040365.1 uncultured Acidimicrobiales bacterium | reverse complement strand
GGAGCTCCCATGTCCTTCGGCTCTTTGAATAAGAGACGACCAATCCGGTGATGAAGATCGGGCGTGACCACCCGGTACCCGTTGCTCGCGAGCCGAGCCATCGAGTCCCGAGTCGCCGGACGAAGCCCAGGGGCATCAATGAAATAGAGCACCGTGGGCCAGTCGCCACCGCCTTCGGGTGCGTTGACCGGTTCGGTCACCACAACCACCATGTCCCCATCGTTCGTGGCTGCTTCGACCGTGCGTTCCATCGTCTCCATCAGCCCACCCTAGTTTGCCCTGCCACCGAGCTTGGTCTCGATCGAATGGCTCGCGAGGGAGACCGCGCAGAGTGCAACTGGCGACTATCCGTCTTGAGTGAAGTTCGCTTTCATCTGTTCGTCTCCCTCACGCCACCGAATGACGGTGTCATCGTCGAGCGTTAGCGGTGGGGGCTCGTCGACCGCGAAGTTTCGGTGTGTGTCGGTTCCGCGAACAACCATTGCGCTCGCTGGAACATCCAACGCCATTGCGTTATGCGCCGCGAGATACTGCACATTGAGGCCGATGCGTCGATCGTTGCTCGTATTGGGTTGCGAACTATGGATCGTCCAGCCGTGGTGGAACGACGCCTCACCCGGCTCGAGCGCACACAGCGAACTCGTCGACGTATCGAGGTCGACGATTTGTTGGCCGAGAAGGAGAAGGTTTCCGTCGTCACTTCCGGTCTGGTGTTCGACCGCTCCATTCACATGACTGCCGGGAAGCATCATCATCGCTCCCGATTCGGCAGTTGCGGGGGCGAGAGCGAGCCACATCGACACCTGTGCATCGGCATCGGCGAGCCCCCAGTAGGTGAGGTCTTGGTGCCAATTCACCTTCGTCTCGGTGCCAGGTTCTTTGATGATAAACGTGGAGTTGTAGAGCAAGATGTCAGGTCCGATTAGCGCTTCGACGACATCGAGGACGGCTGGCATCGTGGCGAGTTCATACGGTGAGCGGAGCGCCGTGTGGACTTTGTCTCGGTAGTGGAGCGAGCCAAAGCGTTCTTCAGCTTCTTCGAGGAGCCTTCGATGTTCTGCCGCCTGTGCTGGCGACAGCGCCGGCACACCATGAACGAATCCATTCTGCCAATACGTCTCGGTCAGAGCGAGGCGGTCACTGCGGGGTTCCATCACGGAAGAATAACTCGTCGGCTGTTCGAAGGAACATTCGCCCAGGTCCTCATACGCTGCTTGATCCGTGGTTGGATTGGACCATGACAGATACAGAGGTGCTCGCATTCGTCGGAAGTCTTCGTTCCGGTTCGGTCAACGCCGCGACCGCTCGCGCAGCCATCGAGCTCGCCCCCGAAGCAATGGCGATCACAATTCATCCAATTGCCGACATCCCACTCTTCAACGAAGATCTCGAGGAGAGCGGCGCACCCGACTCGGTCGTCGAGCTGCACCGAGCCGTCGCCGCTGCCGACGCCGTGCTGTTCTTTCTTCCCGAGTACAACGGTTCGTTGCCGGCGGTTGGCAAGAACATCATCGACTGGCTTTCACGAGAACCGAACAGCCTCGAGGGTAAGCCACTCGCTGGAGTCGCAACGACCCCAGGATCGCGCGCAGGCGCTGGAGTGCTCGGGCATTTTGAGCAGATCTTCGATCACATGCTGGCCGAGTATCCGCGCTTTGAGTCGTTCGGTATTGGCCGCTACTACGAGAAGTTCAGCGACGTTCCCGAGCTCACCGACGAGGAAACTCGCACGGCGCTCGCTGAGTGGCTCGTCGGGTTTGCCGAGTTCGCCGGTCAATAACCCCGGCGTTCGCCGGAGGTGATGTGCAGGTGCTCTGGACGTCGGAAGATCAATCCGTGCGGTGATTGGGCCCGCTCGTGTTCGAGTGCAATCGCCTGACCCGTTTCGGCCTCCCAAGTAAGCGCGGCCTCGATAGCTGCTTGAGTTTCTGCCCGGGCGACGTGGAGGCCGAGGCAGGCGTGTGGGCCTTTCACGAAGGTGACGTGTTGGGCCAGGTTGGGTCGGTCGATATCGAAGGCGCCAGGGTTGTCGAACGCGTCGGGGTCGCGGTTGGCGCCGAGGAGCGAGATCGAAACCAACTCACCCGACGGGATCATGACGCTGCCGAGCTCGACGTTTGTCGTGGTGTAGCGGTCGACCCACGTGGCTGCGGGTTCGAGACGTAACGACTCGTTGATCGCGTGGGGAATGAGCGAGCGGTCGCTACGAAGCCGGTGCCACGATTCTGGGTGGGTTAGGAGATGCCAGAACGCGTTCGTGGTCATGGCCTCGGACGTTTCGATCGCCCCGAAGAGAACCACTGCAACAGCAGCCGGGATTTCATCTCGTCGCAGAACGCCGTTCGTCACGAGGTCGGTGATGACACCGGCATCGTCGATCGACATCGCCGTCTCAACATATGACTTCAGTCGAGCCAGCGTTGAATCGATTTCGGGAGGGACCGCTGCACCCACGGTCAATGACGTGATCGCCTCGCCAAAGGCCGAGTACCAACTCAGGACTTCGGTGGAGTCGACATCGTCGAGGCCCATCAGATCGAGAATGGTCTCGACTGCGAGTGGTCCGGCAATTCCGGTTCGGATCTCGCCTGACCCCGACACGGTCTCGTTCCAGAGCCGTGTCGCCGCGGTTGTGATCTGGGCTTCGAGAACCTCCCGAACGAACTTTGGACGGAACGGTGCAACAAATGCCGAACGGTGCCGAACGTGTTCGGGACCGTCGAGGTTCAGCATCGATGTGCCGAGAATGCGTGCCGTGGTGAATCGGTCGTCGTCGACGGTGAAGGTCTCGGCATTGGTCATAGCCTCGAGCGCCAGGTCTCGACGAGTGATCCACCATGCGTTGAGCGCGGGGAGGAAGGACACCGGCTCGTGCAAACGCAGTCGATCCAAAACCTCGTAGGGAGTTTCGGTCAACTCGTCAACGGTGACTTCCGCACCGATGGGGAATTGTTCAGCTCGATCCACCCCGTCACTGTATTGCCGGGGTTCTCTAGATTGCTTCGGTTCTTTAGATAGCTCAGCTTCTCTTGATTGGGTTGGCCAGCTAACCCGCGGGTGCAGCTCCGACGGTGAAACCCAAGTAACTTTCGGGTTTGTAACTCGTGCTCGACGCCAACAGCGTCGCGGCTTCGCAGGCTCACTTGGGAGGGTCCAACAGATGGCAAAGATCGTTTTCGTCGGTGCTGGCAGCACCGTATTTGCAAAGAATCTTCTCGGCGACATTCTCAGTCGACGCGAGCTCGCCGAGTCGCACATCTCGCTGTTCGATATCGACGAAGAGCGGCTTATCACCTCTGAGATCGTGGCGGGAAAAACCGCAGCGGCAGTCGGCGCTGCTCCAACGATTGAGGCGACCACCGATCGAAAAGCGGCACTCGAAGGCGCCGACCACGTGATCACCATGTTTCAGGTTGGCGGTTATGAACCGTCGACCGTCGTCGACTTCGAGGTGCCCAAGAAGTACGGGCTGCGCCAAACAATCGCCGACACGCTCGGCATTGGAGGCATCATGCGCAGCCTGCGAACCGTCCCGGTGTTGTTAGACGTTTGCCGGGATATGGAAGAGGTGTGCGGCGACGCAACCCTGCTCCAGTATGTGAATCCAATGTCGGTCAATATGTGGGCGGTCAACCAGGCCACGTCGATCAAGTCCGTCGGGCTTTGCCACAGCGTTCAGCACACATCAGAACAGCTCGCCGAAGACCTCGGCGTCCCGGCCGACGAGGTGAAGTACTTGTGCGCTGGCATCAACCACATGGCCTTCTACCTCCAATTCGAGCGTCAGACGCCAACCGGACTCGTCGACCTCTATCCCGCGCTACGCGAGTTTGCTGCGAGGGGTGAGATTCCCGATCGTGGTCACGCCGACCGCTCCGACGGGGGCACGATCAACTTGTCCGATGCAGTCCGATACGAGATGTTTGATCGCCTCGGCTACTTCGTGACCGAGTCGAGTGAACACTTTGCCGAGTACGTGCCGTGGTTCATCAAGGAAGGCCGAGCGGACCTGATCGAGCGCTTTGGCGTTCCCCTCGACGAGTACCCCCGACGATGCGAGCGCCAGATCGAAGGCTGGCATGAACTCAAAGCAGAGATGGAAGACCCCTCATCGATGATCGACGTCACGCCCACTGTCGAGTACGGATCGTCCATCATCCATTCGATCGAGACCGGCGAACCGTGCGTCATTTACGGCAACGTTCGCAACGACGGCAGCATCGACAACCTTCCCCAAGAATGCGTCGTAGAGGTTCCCTGCCTGGTCGACCACAACGGGATCCAACCAACCAAGGTGGGTGCGTTGCCGCCGCAGTTGGCCGCTTTGATGCAGACGAACATCAACGTGCATTCGCTCACCGTCGAGGCGATCCTCACCGGTAATCGTGAGCACGTGTATCACGCCGCAATGTTCGATCCGCACACTGCGGCCGAACTCGACCTCGATCAGATCTGGGCGCTCGTCGATGATCTGATGGAAGCCCATGGTGACTACATCCCCGAGGAATTGCGGTCGACACAGTAACGACGAGGAGATCACCTCGTCGACGAAACGAACCTGTCTAGTTCGCTCGAAGGCGATCGCTTCTGGCCCAGCCGGTCAGTCCGTCGTAGGTCACTTCGGTCCATACGTTTGTCGCGTTTCCAGTCGCGACGACCGTCGCGCCGAGCGGGATCCCGCCCACGACGTCGCTTTGTGCGCCGGGGCCGTTGCGAAGGTTTAGTCGAGTCGTCACATCGACCACCACAAGGGTGGCTGGCGCGGCGTTGTCTGGCGCGCTCTCGGAGCGTTCGGGTTCCGATGGTGAGCTGTCGGGCGTGCTCGGTTCTTCGGCAGTGTCCTCGGGTGCCGGAGTTTCCGGTGTTGGTTCAGCCGGAGTTGGATCGACGGCTTCGACGGCATTGGTCTCGACGAGGAATTCGAGGCGGACCCAGCCAACGGCTCCATCGACGTCGATCTCGACCCACTCGGCATTTTGGAGACCGGTTCCGGTCAGGATGCGGTCTTTTTCAACCTGGGTAACGAGTTCGGTGTCGGCGCTCGCACCGCTTCGAACGTTGAGCCCCCAGTCGACGCCACGAATCGCGTAGCGAACCGCTTCGATCTCCACGTTTGCGTAATCATCGACAAGGTCGGCAGGGTCGATGATCGGGATGGGTTCGGTCGACTCGATGAGCGCGATCATTCTTGCCAAGACTTCGCCGGCTCGGGCAGCGTTCCGCTCGCCCGCCGCTTTAGACGCAGCCTCGTCGATGCGCCGTACCTCCGGCTCCACCAATTCCTCGGTCGGTACGTCGGCGAGGTCTTCGGTCTCGCCGAGAACCTCGGGCACCGCTTCGACTTCGGACAGCGCCGTCGTGAGTTGCTCGGGGGCGTCAGGACTTTCAACGTCTACTACAGCCGTTCCGTTGACCGCGTCTTGTACCGCGGTTGTCTCAGTTGCACCGGTACTGCATGCGCTCGCGATCAGAGCGACCGCCGCCACAGCGGTTGCGGCGAGGAGGCGAGGCGAATTGGTGGACATTGGTTGTGCTCCTGGGGTGCCCGAGATGGTTGGTCTCCCAATCGGCGGCGCCCTTCGAGAAGTGAGCCGTTTGACCTACTTCCCTAGGCCCAACGGCCCGGACGTGGCACGCCAGTGCTGCGGATCTGGCTAGTTGGCCGCCAGACGGTCGCTGCTCGCCCAACCGGTCGTTCCGTCGTGGGTGACCTCGGTCCATCCGTCGGCGACGTTTCCGGTTGCGGTCACGATTTCGCCGAGCGCTGCGCCACCGACGATGGCGTTGCCGACGCCAGGCCCGCTACGCAAGTTCACGCCAGCTTCGACGTTGACGACCGTGAAGGTGGCCGGGGTAGTGCTTGGTGCTGCGGTCGTCGTAGTGGTTACTACGGGATCTACTGCGTCGGTCTCGGCGAGGTATTGACGAGGCACAAAGCCGGTGAAGCCATCGATGGTGACCTCGGCCCAGGCGCCGTCTTCGTTTCCGGTGCCGGTGAGGACGCGGTCGCGTTCTACTTGGTAGACGAGGTCGCTGTTGACACTTGCGCTGGCGCGGACGTTGAGGCCACGGTCGACGCCGACGATCGCATAGCGAACGCCTTCAGCGTCGCCAAGGTCTGTTCCGAGCGTGAGCGAGTCCTCTTCGCTGAGGCCTGCGTCACCTTGAACTGGTTCTGAAGATTCGATCGCCGAGATCAGGTCGCTCAACGTCGAATCAGCCTCGGCATCTTCGGCTGCTGATTCCTCTTCTGCCGGTCCCTCTTCTGCGGTTTCATCTGCAGCACCTGCTTCGGCATCGGTATCAGCTGCTTCTTCGGTCTCACCAAGCACCTCGGCCTGGGCAGGCTCGGTCGCAAGATCGGTGGTCTCGCCGTCCGCGGTAGTCGACTCAGCCTCTTTGGCCTCAGGGATTTGATCGCTGACGAGGTCGTTGATTGCGCTGCTTCCGCAGGCCCCTGCGATGAGCGACAGTGCTGCTGCAGCGGCGAGTGCGAGGTGACGGGGAGATTTGTTTGACATGGTTTCGTGCTCCTGTTGAGTGCACGTCCTCAATCGGCCAAACGCGCCGTGGACTGAGCCATTTGGCCCACTTTCTTCAGCTGATTGACCCATTTAGGTCATGTTTGATACGCCTCCCTTGTCTGCACAACTTGGACTGCTTCGGCGTAGTGCGAAGGCTGGGGTTAGCGCGAACGCCGACGAGTCGGCCGTCGAGGAGCCTCGCCATCTTCAGGTGACGTCGCTGCCCGCATCACCAACAGGTGGCGGACTTCATCGGCGCCACCGCACGGCCCGGGGCCGGCGTGTAGCTGGGCGAATTGGGGGAGGACAACGAGTTCATTCGGACCATAGTCGACCCGTTCGAGGTCGCCATTTGCGAAATTGGAGACGAGCTCATCTGTTGCAACGACCGGATGCGGTGGTGCAATCTCGTCGTGGTCAATCGCTTCGGCCGCAACACGTGGTCCGCCCCGATCGCCAACGATCGCCACCAAACCCGCACCTGCTGCTGGAACGAACTGATCGTCGTCGAAGTGTGCATCGCCGTTCACTTCGCTCGCCCGAGTCACCGAGGCAGTGATGAAAGAATCGCCAACGAGGTCGATCTCGGCCGCTGTTGCCCAACGTTGCACGAGCCTCGCGAGCCGTTCGACGGTCGACAGCCATGCACCGTTGAGCGCATCGTTTGAACCCGTTGCTGACACGGCGCCCGTAGTCGAAACCACGAAGGTCTCGATCGAGGGGAGGGTCAGTCCGAGGTTGTTGAGGTCTGGGAGCGCGAAGTTCTCGTCGAGGACCATGGCGCCGGTCTGCGCGATTTTTCCGGGACCTGCGACATCGAAAAGTCCCTGCTTTGACCGCTTGATGTGGGTGATAACCGCACTGCTCATGGCCTGAGGTTAACCATTTAAAATGTCACACCCAGTTGAAGTTGCGCGGTTCCCTCCCACTCCCTATCGTTAGCACTCGTCATGGGAGAGTGCTAACGAGGAAATCTCGGCCTCTCCTTTGATATTTCAGCAAATCCCTTGAGTTCGCCTTAGGAGGCGTTAATGAACTTGAAGCCACTTGAGGACCGCATCGTGGTCCGTCCGGCTGTACCGGAACAGACAACCGCGAGCGGTCTGGTCATCCCAGATTCAGCAACCGAAAAACCACAGCAGGGTGAAGTCCTCGCTGCAGGGCCCGGGAAGCGCTCAGATGCAACCGGCGAAGTAATCGCAATGGACGTATCTGTAGGCGACACCGTCGTGTATTCAAAGTACGGCGGCACCGAGATCAGCTCGGGCGGCGAAGACCTACTCATCCTCAACGCACGCGACGTTCTTGCGATCGTTTCGTAACTAGGAGAAATTACAAATGGCAAAAACACTGAAGTTTCATGAAGACGCGCGCCGTGGCCTCGAGGCTGGCGTAAACAAGCTCGCCGATGCCGTCAAGGTCACGCTCGGCCCAAAGGGTCGCAACGTCGTTCTCGACAAGAAGTTCGGCGCACCGACCATCACCAACGATGGTGTTTCCATCGCACGTGAGATCGAGCTCGAAGATCCCTACGAGAACATGGGCGCCCAGCTCGTCAAAGAGGTCGCAACCAAGACCAACGACGTCGCTGGCGACGGAACCACCACGGCGACCGTGCTCGCACAGGCGCTCGTGAAAGAAGGCCTTCGCAACGTCGCTGCTGGCGCAAACCCAATGGGTCTCAAGCGCGGCATCGAAGCTGCGGTTGCAGCTGCGGTAGACGCAATTGCTGAGCAGGCTGTTCAGGTCGACGACTCGAAGGACAAGATTGCTCAGGTCGCTTCGATCTCGGCTGCTGACGAGACCGTCGGCAAGGTCATCGCAGACGCAATCGACAAGGTCGGCAAAGACGGCGTTGTAACCGTCGAAGAGTCCAACACCTTTGGTATGGATCTCGACTTCGTCGAGGGTATGCAGTTCGACAAGGGCTACCTGTCGCCATACTTCGTCACCGACGCAGAGCGTCAGGAAGCAATCCTCGAGGACTGCTACATCCTCTTTAACCAAAGCAAGATCAGCTCGGTTCAGGAACTCCTTCCCGTTCTCGAAAAGGTCATGCAGTCGGGCAAGCAGCTCTTGATCCTCTCTGAGGATGTCGACGGCGAGGCACTCGCAACGCTCGTCGTGAACAAGATCCGCGGCACATTCAACTCGGTCGCCGTCAAGGCTCCTGGCTTTGGCGAGCGCCGCAAGGCAATGCTCACCGACATGGCAATCCTCACCGGTGGTCAGGTCATTGCCGAAGAGGTTGGCCTCAAGCTCGACGGTGTAACCCTCGACATGCTCGGTCAGGCACGCAAGGTCGTCATCACCAAGGACAACACCACGATCGTGGAAGGCGCAGGCGACTCGAACGAAGTTGCTGGTCGTGTTGCACAGATCCAGCGCGAGATCGAAGAGACCGATTCCGATTGGGATCGTGAAAAGCTCCAAGAGCGTCTCGCAAAGCTCGCCGGTGGCGTTGCACTCGTCCAGGTTGGCGCAGCCACCGAGGTCGAGCTCAAGGAAAAGAAGCACCGCATCGAAGATGCGCTCTCGGCAACTCGTGCAGCGATCGAAGAGGGTGTTGTCGCTGGTGGCGGCACCGCACTCGTGCGTGCCAAGTCCAGTGTCGAAGCGGTAACCCGCAAGAAGAGCCTCACCGATGACGAGCGCACCGGCGCAAAGATCGTCCTCGCAAGCCTCGATGCACCAGCTCAGCTCATTGCTGAAAACGCTGGCCTCAACGGAGCGGTCATGGTCCAAAAGGTCGAAGAAGCTGAGGGCTCACACGGCCTCAACGCTGCGACCGGCGAGATTGTCGACCTCATCGCAGCTGGCGTCATCGACCCAGCCAAGGTAACCCGTGCAGCAATCCAGAACGCAGCATCGATCGCAGCGCTTCTGCTCACCACCGAAGTCCTTGTCGTCGACAAGCCAGAGCCTGAAGGCGCTGGCGGCGGCATGCCAGACATGGGCGGCATGGGTGGCATGGGCGGCATGATGTAAACCGCTTCGTGCGCCAGGCGGCTCCGCCGCCGACTATGGCGCACGGACGGTTTACACCGCCATCCCCTTCGGGGAGCGTTCATTCGGCCACGGCGAACCCTTCGGGTTCGGGGCTGTACGCCTGAGGCGGTGGGAGCACTCGATGCCACGGAGGCCGAACGTCGGAGACGGCGTCTGGTGTCCAAAGAATGGTGTCCAAAGAATTACGAACAGTCCGGGCCTTTGGGTCCGGGCTGTTTCGCGTCCAACCAAGGATTTGTCCCCCGTTTGGAACCTATGCGGTATCAAACGGGGGACAAATCCCGGAAGGGTGCGGGATGGTGGGCGTTTCGGGGTGGGCGTTTTGCTGTGGGCAAGGGATGGTTTGCGAAGGTCTGTCAGGACCGCCGTAATGCTCTGACCCCGTTCAGCTTGTGGTGGAGCTTGATTTCCACTTGTCAACTATAGGACATATGTGAAACACTAACGGAATGAACTCGACAGCCTTGCAAATTGACCCACTGCTCGTGTCCGATGAAGCCATCCCAATGCTCACCGTGGATGTTCCGAAATGGGCGTGGGGCGTGGTCTTGCTCGCTGCGCTTGTCGTTTATTTCGTGACGATGGAGAACGGTGCTGCACTTGGTTCAACAGCGGCTGTGGTGCACGAGTTCTTCCACGACGGGCGACACTTCTCCGGCGTCCCCTGCCACTGAGCTGCGAGGCGGGTTGACAAATGGAACGGCTCTTTCGAGTAGCGATTATCAGCGGTATCTTCGCTGGCCTTGCGATGGCGATCTTCTCGGTCACCGTTGGTCGCGCGCCGCTGAACGCGGCCCTTTTACTCGAGGAGTCGCTCGACCACGACCACGGCGGAGTTGGTCATGAAAGCCTCATCAGCCGCGGCACCCAGGAAGCGGGTGGCTTTCTCGGCCTGATCATCTTCGGCATTGCATTGAGCGTGATCTTCATGATCGTGTGGGGCAAGGTGGCGCCGCAGCTGCCAGCCAAGACAATGATGCTGTCGACCTTGCAGCTCGGCGCGATTGGGTTCTTCACCGTCGTCGTCGTGCCGTTCGCGAAGTATCCGGCTAACCCTCCCGCTGTTGGCGACCCCGACACGGTCGATGAACGCACGATTCAGTACGCGATAGTCGTCGTGTTTTCCATAGTGCTCACGGTGGCCGTGTGGAAGATCAGTTCGCTCATCGCTGGCTCGGAGTCTCGGCGGGCATGGGTAGCGGCAGCGCTGTATTTCGTCGGTCTCTTGGCAATAGGCTTCGTACTGCCAGCCTCACCCGATGTAGTCGAGGCACCCACCGATTTGGTGTGGCAGTTCAGATTGGCTTCGCTTGGGGCGCTCGCAAGTGGCTGGCTCGTCCTCTCACTTATGTCGGGTTCGCTTCTCACGATGTTCGCCCGCCGCGAAAGCGAAGCGTCTCAACCCATCAGGGTCCCCGCAGCAGCTCGCTGATTCCAGGTTGCTAGCTCAGTATCGGTGGCGCCAATAGCCGTGCACCGAATACCGTTCGCGTGCAAGATGATGGTGAACGCGCAGATGTTCTCGTATTGCGCGCATCTCTGAACTCTCGCCAGCGCCAAAGACGACAGTTCGATGTTCATCCACGGAGAGCTCGCCGTATTCCTCGAGGGCGTTGAGGAGTCCGTAGCGACGCCTTGGATCCACGACCCGGACCCTTGAGCTCCGTTCCGCTCCAAAGATCGCCGTCGCTGTCGGTTCATCGACCGACGCAACGACAGATACCGCGCTCGCCGATGCTGCCTCCTCGAGGATGCGAGCACTCGCTGCAAGCCCCGATGCGTCGACGAGCGCAAGGATGTGGTTTGCATCAGTGTTCGGATCGAACGTGGCCCGAGGCGCCGAGATCAACACGCGTTCACCAACCATGGCTTGAGCCGCCCACGTGGACCACGCCCCACCGGTGCCAACGACGAACCACACATCCACCTCGCCACGAAGACATCGTCGCCGACGAACCGTAAAGAAGGCCGAAGTCCCATGGGCAGAAAGTCGGACGTACTCATCGCCACCAAGATCTTGGTGCTCATCCAATCCCGCAAATGTGAGCTCGACGAGCCCCGGCGAGAGATCGCATCGAGCAACCACTCGCGCCTCACGTTCATCGAGTCGTTCAGCGTCTGCCACGATCTTTTCGAGTGCGGTGTGACCAAGGCCGGGGGAGCTTCGCCGAGCCGACCGCACAAGCTCGAACAACTCGCCGCGAACGCCGTCGAGAGTCGATTGAGCGTCGGAAAAGTCGAGGCGATGCTCATTGGTGAGACCATTGCAAACCACGAGAAGCCGACAATGGTCGTAGGTGACCTCGACCAACTCCGCTGAGCTCGTCTCCGCCGAGATTAGGCCCCGACCAATGACCAGTAGCGAATCGGCGTGGTCGCGGTTGAGCAGCGTTGCAATGTCGTCCAGATCATCGTTCGACGTCATGTCTCGTCAGCTGTAGATCGCCAAGTGTTGGCGGGCGGTCTCTTCCCACGAGAAGCGCGCGGCGACTTTGGGCCCAACGTCGGCGAGACGCGAGGCAAGGTCCGGGTCTTCGACGAGCCGGCTCATACCCGCTGCGAGCAATTCGGCGTCTCCGGTCGTGGTCATCACCGCGTTCTCGTCATGTTTGAGAAACTCGTGAAATACCGCAATGTCTGACGTGACGACGGGCAGTCGAGCGCTCATGGCTTCGAGAATGACAAGACCCCAACCCTCCTTCAGAGAGGGAAACACGAACGCGTCAGCTGCTTGAAACCACTCGGACAGAGCATCGTTTGACACGGTCCCGAGGAGAATGAGATCTTCATCGATGGCGAGGTCATGGTCCTTGAGCGAACCAAGAACACGCTCGCGATATGCCCGGTAGTCCTGGAAGGAGTGACCGCCTACCACGGCAAGCCGGATCGCGGTTTCGCCGAACTCGGCCTTGATCTTGCCCAAGGCCTCGACGAGGAACTCCGAACCCTTGCGCGGCTCGATGCCACCCACGGAAAGAAACAAGAATGATCCTTCGGCGCCGATCGAGCCTCTGAGTTCGCGCCTTCGTTCGGGCGAGATCGCACCGGAAAAGCGATCCATATTCACCCCGTTAGTCACGACCGTGGCGGCAACGCCGTAGTCCTCAAGCAGCTGACGGCGCCAGAGTTCGGAGACGACGAGCACCTCGTCGGGTTCTTTGATCGCCGCGATCTGGCAGTCGATAAGCGCCTGAGTCGTGAAGTCATCGACGTGATGGACCGTGCGAATTACACGAAAGTCGGCGCCGGCATCGCGAACGCGTGCCGCAGCGCGTGCAGAAATACAGTCTTGGCTGTGCACAATGTCGAATCGGTCGTGAACCGCGTCGATTCCGTTCGTCAGCGCGTCGATCCAGCGGAAGACTCGCTCGTCGAGTGTCTCGCCCCACTCTGGCGCTGGGATGATGATTACCGGTACATCGACCGGTCGAAAGAATCCAACCTCAGGGTCGCCCATTGCGATAACGGTGACGTCGGCCCCCTGTGCTTTGAGCGCTTCGGCCAGCTCGAGGGTATGGACGACACCGCCGCGTGGCTTGACCGAATAGGTGGCAAGAGCGATTCGCTGGCTCACTCGTCCACCTTACTCATCACCAGAGCGGGGTCGCGATTGACAAGCGCACTCGCAGCAAGCGCTGCGCGCGCCGCCGTCTCAGGAACAATGCAGCCAGCATCGCGGAGCGTTTGGCGTTGCACTTCGAACTGTTGAGGGTCCGAGTGTGTGCCGAGTACATAGGCCACAACAACAGCGCCGGACTCGACGATCTCACGCGCTGCTGGAGCCAATAGTCCCGCCGGGTTGGGGTGGGCGCCGTCGCCGATCACCACGTCGATCAGCACGACAGCGACCGACCGATCCTTTACCTGTTTGGCCATCCAGTCGATGCGGGCTTCGGGATCGATCATAGGGTGAGGGCGACCAACCGTGTACTCCTCTTCACCCAAATCGAGGCAGACGTGGCCTCCGTCAGGCGCGGGAAGAGCCCAATCTTTCTCGAGCGGAGTGTTCGAATAGATGGGCCCAATATGGGGGACCGCAATCGTCATTGCTTCGTATGCGAGGGTGCCGCCACTGAACAATCCAACGAACCGACGTCGGCTCTGATCCAGCTCCATCATCTTGCTGGCAACTTCGTTCGGGGTGTCGCCGAGCAGATCGGGTATTGGCCTCCCGAGCGCTTCGCCGGTGAGGACTGCGCCTTGTTCGAGCGTGTTGCACACCACCACTCCATTTGCCAGACCATCGAGTTCTTCCCGAAGGCCGATCATGGCGGCGATTATTGGTTTCGATCTTGCCGAACCGAGCAGACGTTGGGCCACTTCTGGATCTGGGGGTTTCGAGACGAAGAGAATCGCTTCGGTTTGCTCGTGGGCCTCCAAGGCCTCGATCGCAGAAACTGCCATCAGTCCCCCAACGTCGATGCTCAGATCACGACCTCCTAACCCAATGACGTGGGTGATGCCGATGCCCCATCGATCGAGAAGACTCATGACTTCTTGTGCACCGGTGCCCGCAGCTGCGACCACTCCGACAGGACCCGGACTCACCCTGTTCGCAAAGCCGAGCCCAGTTCCGGCCAGCATCGCAGTGCCAGCCCCTGGGCCCATGACCAAACGTCCAAGCGATCGGGCGCGGCGCTTCAGTTCTATCTCCTGTTCTACATCGACGTTGTCGCTGAACAACAACACGTCGAGGCCTGCGGTGAGTGCCTTCTGGGTCTCGAGTGCGGCGTACGCTCCCGGGACCGAAATGATTGCGACGTTGGCGCCATCGAGCGCGTCGATTGCGCTGTGCAAACTGTCGATCGATTCCACGATTTCGTCGTTCGATGAGTTGACTGCGCCAAAGAGAATCTCCTTGGCCGTATCGCGTGCCACCGTTGCGGTGTCGGTGTCATCGGTGCGAAGTGCAATGATCAGGTCGTTCGCTGTGGTCTCGCCAAAGTCTTCGAAACCTTCGCCGCTTAGGGTGTCAATATTGGTGGTGGTTGCCATGACGGTCCAGCCGTAGTCGACACCGTCGATCGCTTGGATCGCCCGAGTCGCTTCGAGAAGACGGACACTGTCCTTGTACGAGTCCTTGAGGACCGTGATTTCATGGTTCATTTTTGGCGTCCTTACTTGCGCTCGCAGTCTTCGTGGGTTTGATCAACGTTCCGCGGTGCCCTTGGATGACGCCATGGGCGTTGTCGAGGGTCGCGTAGACCAGTTCGGGCGTCGTGATTGCGGCGAGTCGCGGATGTTCGGTTGTCGAAGCGCGGACGAAAGTCGCTGCGGCTTCCATCTTGGGTCCCATACTGCCAGCTGGAAACTGGCCGTCCGCAGTGTGCTCTTCGACTTGGTTCGGCGTCAGGTTGAAGACGTCGCGTTCGGTGGGTTTTCCGAAGTCGAGTTTGACGTTTGCAACACCGGTAACCATGACAAGGGCTTTTGCGTTCGCGGCTTCGGCGAGGCGTTCGGCAGCGAAATCCTTGTCGATCACGGCGTCGACTCCGCGATAGGTGAAGTTGTCTTTCACGACGGGAATTCCGCCGCCACCGGCCGCAACAACGACATATCCGGACTTGATTAACGTACGAATCGCATCGGCCTCGACCGGGGCCATCGGAGCGGGCGATGCAACTACTCGCCGGTATCCACGCCCTGAGTCTTCGGCCATTTCCCAGCCTCGTGATGTGCTGAGTTCTGCGGCTTCATCGGCAGAATAGAACGGCCCGATTGGTTTCGTCGGGCTGTCGAAGGCCGGATCGTCGGGATCGACCGGCACGTGGGTGATCACCGAGACGGCGCCGCTGATCTCGCCTTGGCACACCTCGTGTAGGGCGAGGCAGATCAGACTTCCGAGCGCGCCTTGGGTCATTGCACCGAGTACGAACAGCGGTTGCGCGGGGACGAGCGCTGAACTCTCCTCGTGTTGGATCGCAAGATTGCCGACCTGTGGTCCGTTTCCATGGACGATGACGATCCCCCACTTCTTTCGAATGAGTGATCGGACTGATTTCGCCATTGCCAGCGCGTTTTGATACTGCTCTTCGATTGTTCCGCGCTCATCTTCGCGGGTAAGCGCGTTTCCACCGAGTGCGAGTACGGCTGTACTATCCACCTGGGCTCCCTTCTCATAGGTAATGCCCTTCTCCGATAGTAGACGCGCGCTGCGCCAACAATCTAGATAGGAACCCGCGAGAATGAAAAACACTGACGAGAGCGGTAATGCAATCCGAGCTCTCTGGAGAGAATCCGAGCGCCGGTTGTACCCATTGGCGACAACAGCACCTGAGCGATACGAGCGTGTGGTTCGGGTCGCTCGTCGTCTTGCCGATGATCTTTCGAACGCGCAGAACGCGAAACAGCTTGATGCTGCGTGGCCGGAGAGTCGAGACCTTGTCGAGCAGGCTGCGACAGCGCTTGGCCTTTCCCTTTCGGACCTTCCGGTCGACGACCTCGCCGGGGTAGGTTTTGCGCTACGCGACGCTGAACTCCGCGCCAACGCTCATCAAGAAGAGCAGCGTTCGATCGTCGAGCAGGCACGGGCAGACGGAAATACATGGGCTCGCCTTCACGAAACTGGTGAGCTTGCGAGTGGTCTTGCTTCGCCTTACCAGACCATCGACCTGCACTTGAGTTCCGGTGCGGCGATCGTTGCGGCTGTCGAGTCAGACCCAATGACGGGGCGACCAAACCATGTGCTGACCGTGATTCTGATGAATCCAGAGACGGGTGAGCCGGTCGACATCGACCCTGGAATCGCCGAGGTTCAAGAGTTTTCCGATCCGCAGAAATTCCTTTCGGCGCGCGATCAACTCACGAGTTTCATTGACTCGATGTAAGCCCTGCGCGGTTGAAACCGCTTCGTAACGCCGGGTGGTGCGACCACAAGAAAATTTCCTTTGGTAGACGTTCCGTGATAGAACGGGTGTGACTCTCAACACACCAAATACACCGCCGTCGGTTCCCCAACCGGAAAGAAAGACCAATGCCGTCTCCTGACGAAGTCCGATCACCGATTTCAACGTCCGAGGATGGCGAGCGGATCTCGGCGCTGGTGATCGAACTACAGGCGAAGGGCCTCAAGATAAACGCCGACTTCGAGCGACGTCCCGGTGGCGCTGGTCCTTCCGATGCCGGAATGATCTGGGTGGAGGGAACGCCGCTCACGGTGCCCGTCGATGCTGACTTTGTCGCAAGTACGCCATTCACGCTCGAAGCTGAAGATGTTGGCTTTGGAATTTACGATGAGGGCGTCCGGGTCGCCTCGGCTACACCGTCGAATCGACCTCGCTACTACGACATGACCACCGCCGACGGCACGCCCTATTGGCACATTGCGCTCATGCATCTCGATTCGCTCGCGAGCACCGTGTTGCAGACATGTGCGTATTGGGGCAACGATGATCAGTGCAAGTTCTGCGGCATCGGTGTCTCGCTCGATTCGGGAAGCACGATCAAAGTGAAGCGCCCCGAGCAGCTCGCCGAGGTTGCGGTCGCTGCCAAAAAGTACGATGGAGCGGTCGACATTACCCTCACGACAGGTTCGACCTACGGGCGAGATCGCGGAGCGCTCTACGTTGGCAAATGCGCTAAGGCAATGAAAGATGCTTCTGGATTGCCAGTCGAGGTGCAGTTCGAGCCGCCCGAAGATCTGTCGGTGATCGACCGAGTCCATGACATGGGCGTTGACTCGCTCGGTATCCACGTCGAGACCTTCGATCCAGCGGTACTCGAACGAATCGCTCCGCCGAAAGCCCGTACAGGTATCGAACGCTATTTCGAAGCCTGGG
This sequence comes from uncultured Acidimicrobiales bacterium, assembly GCA_938040365.1. Classification (GTDB taxonomy): domain Bacteria; phylum Actinomycetota; class Acidimicrobiia; order Acidimicrobiales; family SHLQ01; genus SHLQ01. Next base: position 19,663 of record CALHXU010000249.1, on the reverse strand, counting down.
AGCATGCGGTGAAACGATTCGGGGAGGGCCAAGTCACCACCTATGTCATTTTGGGCATGGGCGAGGACCCTGAGCTGATCATCGACGGATGCAAACGAGCGATCGACATGGGCGTGTACCCATTTATTGTTCCTCTGCGCCCGGTCCCGGGAAGCCTCATGGCCGACGTTACGCCACCAACGTCGGAGTACACCGAACGTATTGCCCGCCAAGTCGCGCCGTATCTGGTCGAGCGTGGACTCACCGCCGACAAAGTGCTCGCAGGTTGTGCTCGCTGCCAAGCGTGCTCGCCGCTCGGCTCGATCGAACAATCGATTCAGCTGTCGAGTACTTCGGGTCGCAAGCTCATTCCAGTCGCAGGAAGCTGACAGATCCAATGGCGGGCGTCTCTGTTTGGACCAATACCGATGCGACGAATTCGGCGCACCTCAGTATTCGTCACCAGGTCTTTGTTGCCGAGCAGCGACTCATGGTGCTCACCGATGTGGACGAGTGGGATCGCGACCCAGAGACCAAAAACATTCTCGCTGCGCGGGGTACCGAGATTGCGGGAACGGTCCGGGTCTATGCAGTGAGTGACAGAATCTGGAAGGGCGACCGTTTGGCGGTTCTCAAAGGACATCGACTCTCGACGGTTGGGGCAGACCTGGTACGGTACGCCGTCGCAACCGCAGCAGAGGCGGGTGGCTCGATTATGGAAGCCACTGTTCAAGCCCGAAACACTCGGTTCTTTGAGCGTCTTGGTTGGAGTCGAGATGGTGATGTTCGTCCCTACTATGGCGAGCCGCACCAACCGATGGTCATCAGCCTTTCAAATGTTGCGCCGATAGCTTCACAGCCGACCGCACAAGCGCTCCTCCGACTGCCGAGCGTTGACATGTCCGATAGCTCTCTGCTCATCTGCGCGTAGACCGAGCGAAGGTTAGGCCCAGAGTCCGGTCACCGCCTCGGTCGCGAAATCGATCAGTTGGGCGCGGTCACCCCCGTGGGTGATCGCAAGGACCGAATCGTTCGTGACCGAACCAACCGCAGTACATATCAGGTCATTGTCTTCGAAGATGTCGATGCATGACTGGGCGCGATCAGATTCTGCTGTGAACCAGAACGCGTAGCTCGGAAAGCTGATCAGCCACGACAGAAAGTCGGTGTTCGCTGGAGCTGGGAGCAGGCCGAGGTCGATAACCGCACCGTGCCCGCGAAATTCGAGCAGCATGGCGAGCGAACCGAGGGCGCCGGCCATCGAGACATCCTTTGCAGACACTGCAGCACCCGCTGCCGCAACCTTTGCTGGCACCCGAACGTCGCGAGCAAATCGATTTGCCTGGTTGTCGATAGAGGTAAAGAACGGGAAGTCCTCGCGCATCACACCGTCGAGAAAGGCTGCGAACAATATGGTTTGGCCTGGGGCGACGTTGGCCATCGACAGCACGCGCTCGGCATGGCCGACGGCAAAGGCCGAAACCGATGTTGGGCCATCTTGTTGGGTTGTGTGACCGCCGACGATCGGAACGTCGTACATCTTCGATGCATCGACCATGCCCCGCATCACTTCGGCGGTCGTTTCCTCGGGGCCAACCACGGTGTTTACAATGCCGAGAGGCGTACCGCCCATCGCTGCAACGTCGTTGACATTTGCGAGGACTGCAGCGATTCCAGCTCCGTGAGGGTCTTGCCCAACAAAGGGAGGCGATAGTGCTTCACCACAGACCACCACATTTTGTCCACCCGCGTTGACGATCGCACCGTCGTCGCCTGGCCCCGCGACCGGGTCCGACGGATCGAAGTGATCGCGGACCTGAGAAATGGCCAATTTGTTCGTAAAGCCCGCGTACTGGCGGACCTTGTCCACAATCGTGTCGAGTGAGTAGCCGTGTACTTCTGAAGCGCTTCCCATCGTCGTATCGTATAGTAAACATTCGCGGCAGCGGTAGTTGTGACTGTCGCACCGATTCGAAGAAATGGCAGGCGACAATGACGTCCACGACGAGTCCAACCGTGACCCTCCCAACCGAGGTTAATGTGATCAACGTTGGTCTACCGCTATTCAAGGACTCGGTACTCGACCAGGGTGCCAACGCAGTCCAGGTCGACTGGCGAATTCCCGGGGGTGGCGACGCGAACGTCGTGGACTCGCTCGGCCGTCTGTTCGGACCCCACGGAAAAACGATCGACGATGCGAATTCTGAGGTCGTGCGTCGGTTGAACGAGGGGGTGCCCATGCTCACCTCTGTCGATCGTGCGGGTGCGGTGATCCCAAACTTCTCAGGTCGACAGATCTTGCACTGCGGACCAGCGATTGCGTGGGAGAACATGGTAAATCCGCTCCAACGCTCGATCCAAGCGGTCATCGTTTCTGAAGGTTGGGCGCAGAACGTTTCTGACGCTGCTCAGATGGCAGCGTCGGGGGAGGTCACCCTCTTGGCGGCGAACGAATATTCGACGGTTGTGCCTATGGCAACTGCGGTCGGCCCTTCAGCGCCGGTGTATATCGTCTCGAACGAGGCTGGTTCTACCGTTGCGTATTCGACGGTGAATCAGGGCTCTGGTGACGTGCCGTGGTTTGGTGTTGATTCCGATAGTGCTATCGAGCGACTTCGCTTTCTGAACGATTCGGTCGGGCCGGTCCTGGGGGAGGCGATCGAGTCCAAGGGGCCGATCGATATCTTCTCCCTAGCCGCCCAGGGCGTCGCGATGGGCGACGACGTTCACATGAGAGTCCAAGCCACCACCAACTTGTTCCTGCGAGATTTGTTGGGGCCGCTCGTTGCCTCTACTCATGACGACGCTGCCGATGTCGGGTTCTTTCTGAGCGGCAACCACCTCATGTTTCTCAACATTGCAATGGCCGCGGCGAAATCGCTTGTCATGTGGGCGGGGGAGGTGCAGAACTCGAGCGTTGTGACCACGATGTCGCGCAACGGAACGACTTACGGCATCAGGCTTCCCGGCCACGACGATCGGTGGTTCCTCGCGCCGTCACCGCCAGTGAAGGATGCGCTCTACTACCCCGGGCAAGCCCCCGACACGAGTGCTCCTGACATTGGAGACAGCGCCGTTCTCGAACTTGTTGGCCTAGGCGGCCCGGCAGCTGCGAACTCTCCGGCGGTGGCCGGGTTCCTCGGAGGTCGAATGTCCGATGCCATTGCAGCTACACGCAACATGGAGCAGATCTGCGTAGGCGAGTCGAGCAGGTTCCGGCTTCCTATTCTCGACTTCGTCGGAACCCCGGTCGGTGTTGACGTTCGTCGTGTCGTCGAGCAGGGCATCACTCCGGCGGTCAACACCGGCATCGTGCATATCTCTGACGGATCCGGCCAAGTCGGTGCAGGCGTTGCCTACGCGCCGATGGAGTGCTTTGTTCAGGCCGTCGCCGACCTCGACGCCCGCTTGGGGTGAGTGCCTTCGAAAATTGCCTAGCCGCTGCATCTCATGGCATGGCCGCAGAGGAGTTACGCACTCGAGGAGAGACGAGGCTCTGCGGTTCAGTCGTGGATGTCTTCTCTTCGGGCTGCTACCTGCGGTTTGGCGAACGAGTGCTCGCCCTCGGAGCAATCCCTCCGGGACCGCTCCATATCGTGATCGATTCATCGTCGGCCGAGGACGTCGAGAGGTCCATCGTCGGGTCGATGAGGCGCTCGAACGCGGAGATTGACGTTTCGATCGATCTTCAGACGTCGACTCGGTGGTCGCCTCCGCTGCCCACCGAAGGCGGACTCGATGACTTTCGAAAGCGTTGTCGGGAGCTCGACGCCGAGACCTTGATCGGATCCGATCTCATCGATGTTTGGGACGACGTTCGAAGCGCTGGTCGAAACGCGCAACCCACGAGAGTTCTTCGTCTGTTGATGGGGAGAGGTGAGGGATTGACGCCGAGCGGTGACGATGTCATCGCTGGATTGATGCTTATAGACGCTTGGGAACGCCCGTCACTTGTCGCAACAGAGGCGCGGGTCCAGCTGATCGAGAAAATGGAGACGACCCGATTAAGTGAGAGTTTTCTGAGATGGGCGGCGCGTGGGCAGAGCATCGCTCCGGTCCACCGTCTCGTCGATACTTCAGCTGAGACACAGACTCTCGGGTTCTGTCGCGCGGTGGAGGAACTTTGTGCTATCGGAGGTTCTTCGGGTCGGGCGCTGCTCGCTGGTCTGGTGTTCGGAATTGAATCCGAACTGGCTTTGTCGGTGCTCTGATGGTGATCTAGCGAAGACGATCCGATACTGCTCGCTCATCTCCGATAGTGAATATTGGCCGCTGATATCGGTTAAGGTTGCCATCATCGATACGCGGATCAGGCGTCGAACGTTGGACGATAAGTGCATGTGGCAAAGAGCGCCTGAGAACGAGCAAAGCAGACAAGTCAACAAGCAACGTTGAAGAGCGAGGAGGGGCAAGGATGGGACAAAAGACCGTGCATAGCGTGTCGCGGGGAGCATGGCTCAGTGAGGTCTCGATGGGTGAGTTCGACATGTTGGTCGATGAACCTGAGTCGGTACCTGGGGGAACGAATCAAGGCCCGAACCCAACGTCGGTATTGCTTGGATCGGTAGCTTCTTGCTTTACGCTGGCGCTGTCGTGGTCAGCGAGAAAGCTCGACGTCGAGCTTGCACATCTTCTGGTTGACGTCACCGGCACTTACGACGGCCCCAAGTTCTCGTCGATCCACATCGAAGCCGAAATTGGTTGCGCACCAGAGATGGTTGAACCACTGATCGCGGAGGCCCGGAAGGTGTGTTACGTGACCAACACCATCGCCGGGGGAGTCGATCTGTCGTTTTCAGGGACGGCGCACGGAAGCTAACTTTGGTCGAGCTGTCCGGTCCGGCCTTGCCCGTCTCTGTGTCGGATACGATACGATTGGTGTTCCAGTGCCGGGACGTTTTGACGTTCTGCACCTCGACCTCGAAAGGACGCAATGGACGCCAACACCGGCCAGCCGGACTTCTTGGCTCTTCCATCCCGGCCATCGAAACCGCGCGCGTCTGGTGTCTCCCATGTGATCGACCGTGGTCTCACCGCCGCTGCAACACGAGCAACGCTCAAAGCTGTTTCTACGAGCATCGACATCTGGAAGTTCGGTTGGGGAACTTCCTACCTCGACAAAGAACTCGATCAGAAGCTCGAATTGCTCACCGCTGCATCTGTGCTCTCGTGCACGGGCGGCACGTTGCTCGAGATTGCGTGGATCCAAGGACGAACCCAAGAGTTCTTCGACTGGGTTGTCGCCGTCGGGATCGACTGTGTCGAGGTCAGCAACGGGGCCACGGGCCTGCCGATTAGTGCGAAACGCCAACTCATGGCCACGGCGCTCGAACGAGGACGCATCGTGCTCTCCGAGGTCGGCAGCAAGGACCCAAACGCACCGGTCGATGCAACGGAGTGGGCCGACGAAGTCGAAGGAGATCTTGCCGCCGGAGCCCGCTGGGTCGTCGCTGAGGGTCGGGAAAGTGGAACCGTTGGGTTGTACAACGCCGACGGAACCCTTCGGGACTACATCGTCGACACCATCGAATCTCGGGTTGACCGCGACAAGATTATTTACGAAGCCCCCTATCGCGCTCAACAGGCCGCCCACATCCAGCGGGTTGGGCCCCGCGTGAATCTCGGAAATATTGCGCCTGCAGAAGTCCTCGCCGTCGACACACTCCGGTTCGGGCTACGCGCCGACACGCTCGGTCTTTCGACCACTATCGGGATTAGTTGATGTCAGATGCTCGAGCGGTCGACACGCAAATGAGCCCGTTCGACCTCGACCCGACTGCGCCGAACATCGTCCCGATCAAGTACCGGAAAGTAGCGATGGCAACAGTGGACTTCGCGCTCACCGAAACGCTACTGCGGGATCACTTCGTTGGTCGGGAAGCGTATATGACCACGCGCTTCATCATCGTTGACAACGAAGCAGAAGTGGCTCTTGTCGAAGTTGCCAAGGCCGAGACCGGCGAACTCTTTGCCGAGATCGTGGCGCTTCGATTGCTCGCAGACCCAACCGAGTGCGCGTTCATTCGTGACCCAAACGCCGATGTCGGCGTGCCATCGGTGCTCGCTCGCGTCGCAGCGACCGAGCCCGCTGCGAGGTGTGTATTCGTGGAGGGGTTGTACTCCCACGTCAGTTTCATCCTCAACCCGGCCGCGCTCGGGATCATGGTGCTCGACATCGTGCCGCCTGAGCCATCCAAGTTGATGGACCAAGCACAACGTGTTCTCGACGTTGGCGAAGATCTACCCCCGATCATGTTCGCTTCGTCGGCGATCGACAGCCGGACCTTGCTCGAGGAGCAAGGAGCGCACAACGATCAAATCTTGCTGCCATGTCGAGCAACCGGGGTTGACTTTGGAGAGACCGACGTGGCGTTCCTCGACGGGCGTCCAACGAAGGCGGACTGGACCATTCTTGGATGCGAACGAACCAGACAAATTCACGGTTGGTTCTACGACGACGACGCACCCTCGGTCGACACCTGCCCAAAACAGTTCTTGGACAACACTAGCGAGGACGCCATGCTCACACGTTGTTGCATGCTCCAAGAAGGGATGGAACAGCAAGGTCAGACCGTTCTCGTGCCGTGGGGTTCGACGCTCGCTGAAGTGCGAGCTGGAATTGAGGCGATCGTCGAATCTGCCGAGTTTTCGTGGAGCCCAGTTTGAGCGACGAGGCGCTCGGCGCACACATGATCGACTCGGTCATCTTTGGCCATTCCTGGGCAACGCCGGAGTCGCGGAGCGTCTTCTCAGAACAACGACGGATGCAGCGGTGGGTCGAGATCCTTGCGGCGCTGGCCCGTGCGCAAGCCTCGCTGAACATCATTCCTAGGTCGGCAGCAGACGAGATAGGCTCGCTGGTCGGTCGTGAAATTCCGCTCGAAGCGGTTGCCGAACAGACTCGAGCGACATCGCATTCGACGCTCGGGCTAATTCGCATCCTGAGAGAAATGCTCTCCGAAGCGGCCCGCGACCACATCTATGTCGGCATCACGGTTCAAGATGTAACCGATACCTCGATGTCGATGGAGATGGCCGAAATCGGGAACCTGATCTGGGCGGACCTTCGCGAAACAGAGCGGGCGCTCTGTGCTTTGGCGAGTACACATGCAGCAACTCCAATGGTCGGCCGGACGCACGGCCAACCCGGAGCTCCGATCACCTTTGGCTTCAAGGTAGCGTCGTGGGCTGACGAGATTGGTCGTTCGCTCGAGCGTCTGCAATCACTGCAATCCCGGGCATTGGTGTGCCAACTCGGGGGAGCGGTTGGGTCACTCGGGTTCTTTGGTGGGCAGGCGCTGGAGCTGCGGGCAGCATTCGCGACCGAGCTTGGCTTGGGCGAACCAGACATCTCGTGGCTGACCGCACGTGATCGGGTTGCAGAGTTTGCATCGGTGCTTGCAATGTCGACGACCGGTCTTGCTCGGATAGCCAACGAGGTCTACTCGCTACAGCGCGCCGAGATCGGCGAGCTTTGTGAAGCCACAAGCGACTCGGTGGTCGGCAGTATCACGATGCCACATAAGCGAAACCCTGAGTCGAGCGAACAAATCGTTGTGCTTGCGCGACTTGTCCGCTCCGGTGCAGCGACATTGCTCGACACGATGGTCCAAGAGCACGAGCGCGATGCTCGCGGCTGGAAGGCTGAATGGGCGGTCTTCCCAGAGCTGTGCAACTACGCGTGCGCTGCGACGGCAATGGCCAGAGCACTGATCGATGGGATCGAGGTCGACGCTGACCAGATGCTCGCGAACCTCGCTAACGGAAGTGCAGAATCAGAGGAGATGCTCTCGTTTCTGACTCCGCACTTGGGCAAACACCAAGCCCAGGATCTCCTTCATCAGGCGTACCTTTCGAAGGCTCGTGGCGGAGATTTTTCCACCGAAGTACGAAAGCGGCTTCCGGCCGAGATCGCAGACATCGAACTACCGATTACGCACGCGCCAAACAGCGCTTCGTCCGAAGAGATGGTCGCCAGCGTGCTGGCTTCATTGCGAGCACGGCGGTCCAACGAATCAGATGTGTGGGGCTTGTGATCAGTGCAGGTGATTGAAGATCGAGGAGCTCATCCTCGGGTTCAGCTCGGACTGTGGCCTACCGCGGTGCACCGCGACGATCAGCTTGGGAGTGTTCTTGGAGCGAGCGATGGTCAGCTCTGGTTAAAGCGCGACGATCTCTCGGGATTCTCGTGGGGCGGCAACAAAGTTCGAAGCATCGAGTTTCTCCTTGGAGCAGCGCTCGCTGAGAATGCGACCGACATTGTTCTCGCGGGTGGCCCTTCGTCGAACTTTGCTGCGCTGATGGCCGCTGCTGCTCGAACGGTTGGCTTGAGCGTGCAACAATTCAGCTACGGCGTCGAGCCCAATGGGTTTGTCGCTGGTCTGATGTTTGGGCGAAGTATGGGCGCCCGAGTCATCTTCACAGGGTCGAACGATCGCTCGATGATGGACATCGCTGCCGAACGCTACTGCGCTGAAGCCACGATCGCGGGCGCTCGTCCCTATCGAATTCCGAGGGGTGGGGCATCACCGGTTGGCGCTCTTGGGTTCTACGCCGCAGCCGAAGAACTCGATGGGCAAGCCCACGTCGATCTCCCTACCACGATCGTCCTTCCTCTTGGATCGGGAGGGAGCACCGCAGGTTTAGTCGCCGGATTCTGCTCGTCCACGCGACCGTGGCGGGTATATGCGATCTCTGTTTCGCGCGATCCGACGGGCATCGAAGACACCATTATCGAGACGGCAATTGCATGCGCAGGTCTTCACGGTAAGTCGATCGATCCAGCCGAGGTGAGTTCCCGCCTCGAAGTCTGCGACGGACGCGACCCGGGATTTGGCAAGGTATCGAGCGAGCAACGGTCGCTCATGGCAGAAGTTACTTCAGCGACCGGCTTGCCGGTAGACCCGACATATAACGCAAAGGCACTGGCCTGGCTGAAGGCGGCGTTTCGCGCAGGAACCTTCAGTAGCCTTCCAGTTCTTTACTGGAATACCGGCGGCGCGCTCGGCGCGATCGACCACATGGGCGCTCTTGGAAGGAAGTCGACGACATGACCAAAGCAGTCCCACCTGCGAAGCCAACCGATACCGCAAGCTCGCGGATTGCAGGACCATCGTCAGCAGCTCCCGCTCAAGAGCTGATCGATGCGGGGTTTGCGTGGGAGATTGCCGATGCTCCGCTTCTCCACGGCGGACTTAACCTCGCCGACCTCGGACATGTTCTCGATCTGCATCAGAGGGGTATCATTCCGGACCGCCCCGCTGCAGATTTGCTTGCAGAATTGCTGATCGCCTACTCGACGCCCGCTGAAGAGTTTCCCTACGACGCGCAGTTCGGTGAGCCCTACAACTCGCGCGAACGTCTCTTTGCCGAGCGTTTAGGAAATACGGCGGGATGGCTTCACGCAGGTCGCCCGCGGCGCGAGGCGGCACGAGTTGCGTTGCGAATTCTGCTACGCGAGCAGACCGCTGGACTCGTGATCGAGGCCGGGCGTTTTGCAAAAGAGACCGCCGATGTCGCCCGGAAAAACAGCGGTGTGCTGATGCCAGATCAGACGTATTTGCAACAGGCCCAACCCTCAACATTTGGCCATTACATTCTGGCCTTTGTCCCTCCAGCGCTTCGTGACGGTGGTCGGCTGCTGTCTGCGATGGAACAGGTAAACCTCAGTCCGGGTGGAGCGGGTTGCGTCAACGGGAGTCGTTTGCTCGAAGACCGTATGACAATCGCTGACCTGTTGGGTTTTAGCGACGTCATCGACCACACGCGCGATGCAATGTGGCAAACCGATACCTTCATCGACCTACTCGCAACGAGCACGAGCCTTATCTCGAATCAGTCCAAGCTCGCCGAGGACCTTGAGATTTGGGCGAGTCAAGAGTTTGATTATGTTGACCTCGCCGGGCCCTACACTCGTGCGTCGGTCCTCATGCCACAAAAGCGGAATCCGTATGCGCTCACGATTGTGCGCGGCGCTGGTGGCGTGCTCATTGGGCGGCTTACCGGCTTCCTCGCCGTCGTGAAGAGCCCGTCTGCTCGAAGCGACAACCTGATCTTTGCCTACGGCGAGATTCCTCGAGCCTTGGAGCTCTCGACACGAATCAGTGCTCTGATGACGGGAGTGGTCGGGACGCTGAGTGTGAATAGCGATCGAATGTGGGAAGAGCTTCAGGGTGGCTTTAGCCAGGCGACCGATCTTGCCGAGTTCATCATGTTGGCCACCGATGTCGATTACCGAAGCGCGTACCGCGTCGTTGGCCAGGTAGTTCGGTCGGCGAGCAACGCCAAGCTACGGGGCCTCGATATCACTTCCGAGATGATCGATGAGGCCGCCGAAGAAATCTGTGGCTTTGGGCTCTCACTCGACGTTGATCAACTGGCAGCTGTTCTCGATCCGGTGAATATTGTCGAGACCCGCACAGCAACAGGCGGTGCTGCAATCGATGTGGTGTGCGAGATGGCCGATCGCTTTGGCGCCCAAGCCGCGGAGATGATCGAGGAGGGACAAGGCCATCGGGAACACTTTCTGCGAGCCGAGGATGCGCTGGTAGCGAAGGCCCGATCGCTCGTTGCAGAGCACCAAGGCTAGAGAGCCAGCGCCCTTCGCCTTCGGGGTATAGCTAGGTCACTTTCGGGGTACGCCTAGGTTGGGCGAAGCGCCATCCACAGCGCCTTTGTCGATTTCTTTGTTGGATTGCGCCAGCGGTGGTCGCGATCGCTGCGAAAGTGAATCGAGTCGCCAGCGCCGAGTCGAACGCTCTGTTCGCCAACGTCGACTTCCATCGAGCCGGAAAGGACGAAGATCAGTTCCTCACCGGCGTGACGCAGGGCCTGCTCGCCGCTCGTTGCACCTGGCTCGAGGACGGCGACTGCCCCGGCGACAAAGAAGCGACCGTAGGGGCCAGAGATTGCCTGCAGGTCAATACCGGTGTGAGAGGTATAGACGGGGCGGCGGCCGTCGGCGGGTGTGTAGACGAGTTCTGCAGGCGGGGAGTCTTCTTCCTCGACGAAATAGGACACCGGTCGATCGAGCGCCGCGGCCAGCTTCAGCAGCGTCGTGATGGTCGGGACCATGTTTCCTTGCTCAACCTTGTGAATCGCCGCGGGAGAAACTGCTGAGCGATTTGATAACTGCTGTAGCGAATAACCGCGCATGTCTCGCAGTTCTTTGACCTTCGGCCCGATCGAGCTGATGACTTCTTCGAGTTGGTTGTCGGTCATAGCGAGGAGACGCTCTCGCCATCGTTGGCGTTCGGGTCGCCCGCGCGCGAACGAAAAGTAAGGTCAAGACTCATGATGTCTGAGCATACCGAGGCTGCAACCGTAGTTGTCATGGGCAGGTCTTTAGCTCTCCACAGGTGAACTGAATATGTCCTTTAGGAGTCATACATCTCTCATAGTTGACAAGTCGTAAAAGGCGCGAAAGACTCACCATGCGGTTCGGACTTTCCTATGTGGGGATTTCGACGAGCTGCTTGGGTGATCTCACGAGGGGGGAATCGGTGGACGGAATTCACGACATGGGTGGCCAGCACGGATGGGGGTCGGTCGCTATCGACCCCGATGAGAAGGTCTTCGCATCGGACTGGGAGGCACGGGCTTTTGCGATGGGGGCAATGTCGGCGGGATTGTCGGGGACGAACCTCGACGCATTTCGCCATGCGCTCGAACGGTTGCACCCACTCGAGTACCTCGCCGATGGCTACTACGGCCGTTGGCTCGCATGCGCCGAGCTGTTGCTCGTCGACCACGGAGTGCTGCCCGCAGGGGCTGTAGACGCCCGAGCCCAAAATCTGCTTGGCAACGAGGTCTCCGAACCGACCGAGACGTCAGGTGAGAAACCGCAGTACGAACGAAACGGTTCGGGATCGATTCGTTCGATCGAGGACCCTCATGGCTTTGCCGTCGGCGATCGCGTGTTGGCTCGCAACATGCATCGCGAAGGTCACCATCGAATGCCCGCCTACATACGGGGACACACCGGGACCGTCGTTGCATTGCGGCCAGCTGCCGTTCTCCCCGATTCCACCGCCCACTTCACTGCCGAAGATGCTCAGCACGTCTACACCGTCGCCTTCTCATCGACCGACCTGTGGGGGTCAACCGCCGAGCCGTACACCCTCAACATCGACCTATTCGAGAGCTACATGGAGCCCACCTCATGACCGCAAAACCTCATCCTGATGACCGAGCACCAGCCCCGATTCGCGCCGAAGCCCTCGAGGCGTTGCTCACGGAGAAAGGACTGGTAAACGCTGACGGCCTCAACGGATTGATCAATCGGTTTGTTAATGATGTTGGGCCGATGAATGGCGCGACTGTGGTCGCTCGAGCGTGGACCGATCCAGAGTACCGCGAGCGCTTACTCGAAGATGGCACCGCCGCAGTCGGCGAGTTTGGTTTTGCGGGACCTCAGGGCGAGCACATCGTCGTTGTGCCCAACGATGCCAAGAACCACAACGTGGTGGTCTGCACGTTATGTTCGTGCTACCCCTGGCCACTACTTGGGCTGCCACCCGACTGGTACAAGGACCCGGCGTACCGGGCGAGGGTCGTTCGAGAACCTCGCGTCGTCCTTTCCGAGATGGGCCTCAACCTCGCTGAAGATGTCGAAGTCACGGTTTGGGACTCAAGCGCAGAGAACAGGTATTTCATCCTGCCTGAACGACCTTCAGGAACCGAAGACATGTCCGAGGAAGAACTCGCAGAGTTAGTCACCCGTGAAGCAATGGTCGGTGTTGCTGTAGTTGGTTCTCCGACATGACCCAAGAAACGTACGAGAACGTCCTCATCGAAGATCTCGACCTCGATGGTCCCGCAGCCGCTCCACGGTCCAATGGTGAACTGATTTTTGATTCGCCGTGGGAAGGTCGCGCCTTTGGTCTGGCGCTCGCACTTGTCGAGAACGGTTTGTTTACCCTCGAGGACTTTCAGGGTGAACTGATCACAGCGATCGCCGAATGGGAGGCGTTGGGCAAGTCAAACGAGGACTATCGCTACTACGAATGCTGGCTCGTCGCTCTTGAGCGCTTGGTCGCCCGAAGCACCGGCGTGCAAATCACCGACGTCGACCAACGTTCCAAGGAATTTCTCGAGCGACCCGCTGGTCACGATCACGATCACGATCACGATCATCATCACGATCACTGACTCGAGATTCGAGCGAGGGCTGGATTTCGCCGAAGACCACAACCCCTAAACAACGTGGTTTGCCATTACCGAAACCGGTCGTCGTAAGCGTTTGGGGCCACTTAGCAACAGCAGTTCAACGAAGGAGTAGAAAGTGAAAATCGTCGTCATCGGTGGCGGGGCCGCCGGCCTCGGAGCCGCAGGAGCGGCCAAGGGTGCAAACCCGAACGCCGAAATCGTGGTCTACACCGAGTTTGCCGATGTCGCCTACAGCCCCTGCGGCATACCATTTGTCCACGGCAATGAGATCGAGTCTTTCGAGACGCTTTTCTTGGCGACGAAGGAGCAATACGTACAGACCGGAATCGACGTCCACTACGAGACGACGGTCACTTCGATCGACACCGATGCTCGAACAATCTCTGTCGAGGGTGAAGGCGAAGTGAACTACGACCGTCTCGTTCTCGCGACCGGCTGGTTGTACTCCGATCCCGGTCTTGCTGGCAGCGACCTCGAGGGCCTCTACCGAGTCAAGGACATTCGGGCCGCAATGGAATGGGACAAGGTCATCGAGCAGTCGAAGTCGGCGGTCATCGTCGAGTCCGGGTTTATTGCGATGGAGATGACTTCAGCACTTCGTCATCGCGGCCTGGACGTAACGCTCGTCGATCCGGGCCCGTATCCAATGTCCGATGTTGCCGACCCCGAAATTGTTGAACCGGTGCGACAGCAATGGGAGGACATGGGAGTCGATCTCCAGTGGGGTAACAACGTCACTGCATATCGAGGCAACGGGAAGCTCACTCATGTCGAGACCGATAATGGTGACGTCGAAGCAGACATTGCGATCATTGGCACACACAAGACGCCGAACAACGCGCTCGCTGAAGCTGCTGGCATCAAGGTCGGAACGACCGGAGGCATCATCGTCGACTCCCACATGCGGACCTCTGTCGATGGTGTCTTTGCTGCGGGCGATTGTACCGAGATCCCGCACGGTGTCTCGAACGTACCGCTCCAAGGACTCTCGGGGAGCCACGCCTACGCCCAGGGCAAGACCGCTGGAGTGAACGCCGGCGGCGCAGAACGAGAGTATCGCTCGGTCTATGTCCCGTGGGGCATGTTGGCCGGAGAGTGGATGCTCGGCGGTGTGTCGTTTGGTGAGGTCACGGCTTCGGCACTCGGACTGGAGTTTGTGACCGGAACCGCCAACGGGATCACCCGGGCCCGCTATTACCCAGGGGTGAAGCCAATCACGGTCAAGCTCCTTGCTGATCCGGCGTCGCGAAAGCTGATCGGTGGACAGATGGTCGGTGGCGAAGGAATCAAAGAACGCGCAGACTTCCTCGGCATGATGACCCGCACCGGTATCCGGGTCGATCAGATCGCAACAATGGAGAACGTATATTCCCCGGCGATTGGAGCGCTTAACGAACCAATCGCTGTGGCGGCCCAAAACCTGCTGGCGAAGCTATGAGTCTCGCGAGAAAGGCGGCGTCGTTCCCGCAGTGGCTCCGTTCGAATTCAGAGTTTTACCTGCTCCAAGACAGTCAAGCTCGTATGGCCGCCAAGACCGGCATTGCTGGTCCGGCTGAACCAAAGACGCTCAAGGCTCGCTTCTTTCGACAGGTCTTTGCCCCGGTCTATCGGAAGCTGCCTTGGGATGTGCGTCGCCGGACGATCAACGCGCTCCCCGGGAGTCATCGCCAAGAGTGGCCGCCTCTCGAGGACGATGAACCGCACAGTCCGGCGATCTGACCGTGAAGAACGACGAACTGGACCCTGATCTCCCTGTAGTTAAGACAAGCAAACAACCAACCAAAGAGTGAGGAAATTACAATGCCCAAGACAGTTACCATCGATGCTCCTAAAGAGGGCGACGTCCTCTTCAACGTCGAAGAGAAGGTGTTCCCCGATCATCAGGCCGAACCAGGCGACAAGGCCTATGTATTCATGCATACGGTTCCGTTCGAAGGGTCAGTCGGCTTGGTCAACATGCTCACCGCTACCCGCCTTCAGCGGAAGGGCTTTGAGTTGACCTTTGTTCTCTATGGACCTGGTGTACTCATGGCATCGGCGACCCGCGGCTATCCCGCGGTTGGTTCTGATGCGTTCCCAGGAAACCTCGGGTTCAACCGGCAGCTGCAGACCCTGATGGATGAGGGTGCAACGGTATATGCGTGCCGATTTGCAATGGGAGCGCTCTATGGCATGCGCGAGGACGACATCATGCCAGGCGTAACGCCGTTCAAT
The DNA here is from genome assembly GCA_938040365.1 of uncultured Acidimicrobiales bacterium. GTDB lineage: Bacteria > Actinomycetota > Acidimicrobiia > Acidimicrobiales > SHLQ01 > SHLQ01. Next base: position 4,303 of record CALHXU010000249.1, on the reverse strand, counting down.
CCGCTCGATGTGTTGGACGCAACGATCCAAGCATGGCGTGACAAGGCACTCGTCATTACCACGTGGACCGTCTAGCGATCACCGCCTACACCGAAGACTGAAGTCAAACGGTCCTTCACGGCTCGGTTTCTTCGACGTCGGTACAGAGCTAATCGAACAGAGCTAATCGAACAGCCCGGGTCATTCTGGCCCGGGCTGCCTCCGTTTTCGGCGTTCTGTGGTCTGTTTTCGGGAACGGTTCCGTTGGCGGACCACAGCTTTCCTCTACACAGGAACGGCAGTCCGGGACCCCAGTCAAAGGATTTGTCCCTTGTTTGGAACCTATGCGGTATCAAACGGGGGACAAATCCTGTAGGGGGCGCGGGAGGGTGCGCGTTTGGAGGTGTGGGGTCGCTTGAAGGGGCGCTCGCTAGAGGGGGAGCTCGTTAGAAGGGGAGGTTGACCAAGTCGAAGGCGAGTTGGCTGAGGATCGCGGCGATGGCGATGACGTACAGGACAAACCACGGAGCTTCGAGCCACTCTTCATATACAGCGACGAGCGATCGCACAATTACTGTTCCCACAGTGACCAGTGTGGCACATGTTGTTGGTGTGGTGAAGCCCGCTGGGTAGGCACCCCAAATTTGGTCGATCTCGGCCAAAACGCTTCACTTTCGCCGTTGCTGGTCGATAACGGCGCAATCGATAGTGTTCGAGGCCGTGAGCCACACGATCGAAATTCCGAACTGGATCGAACTCGCGTCGACCGTTCGGGGCGCGCGGGATCCAATTTTGGTGGGTCCGAGCGAGACGAAATGGAACACCAGAACCCCCGATGGCGTCGGCTCGCTCCGACTTCGTCGTACCGGTCCAACGACGGTTGAGGCGCAGGCCTGGGGTCCCGGTGCTGAGTGGATGATGGCCCAAGCGCCGAAGTTGCTCGGCGCTGCCGATGACCTCTCCGGGTTCGCTCCGCCGCCCGGTCGTCTCGCCGACACATGGAACCGTCAACCATTTCTCTTGGGAAGGACCGATCGCCTTTGGGACTCGTTGATCGGCGGCATTCTCGGCCAGAAAGTACAGGCGAAGAACGCGTATGCATCGCGGAGAATGATGGCGAGGCGGTATGGCGACGTTGCGCCGGGCCCCGACGGCGGATGGATTCTCCCGTCACCAGAACGAGTGGCAGAGATGGGCTACAGCGACCTGCATCCCTGTGGTGTTGAACGCAAACGTGCCGAGATCATCCTTCGAGCAGCACGAGAAATGCCTCGCCTCGACCGGCTTACTGAGCGCACCCCCGAACAGGTCGCAGCTCGCCTCGAACGACTTCGAGGGATCGGTCCGTGGACCACGGCAATGATCACTGCCACCGCCATGGGTAATGCCGACGCAGTTCCGGTTGGCGACTTTCACTTGCCCAACACCGTTGCCTGGCACTTGGCGGGCGAGGAGCGAGGTGACGACGCTCGAATGCTCGAATTGCTCGAGCCCTGGGAAGGGCATCGCTGGCGAGTTCTTCGGCTCGCAAAGTCAAATGGATCCGCGCCCAAGCGTGGCCCTCGTCTTTCGCTCACCGGCGATGGACTCAACATGGAGAGAACAGCACGAAGATGAGCGGCTACTACACCGTCCAGATCGACGGAGAAATGCTCGACCCAAAAACGGCGGCAATACCGGTTACCGACCTTGGATTCGTCCGAGGCGTTGGCGTCTTCGAAGTCATACGTGCCTATTCGGGTGTGAACTTTCGATTGATCGAACACATCGAGCGGCTTGGACGTAGTGCGGCGATGTTCGGCATCGACCTCCCGTCAGCCAATGATCTGACGACGTGGTGCAATCGAGCCGCGCACGGCTTCGACGAGTGCGTCGTCCGAATCATGGTCACCGCAGGCGACGACCTCTTCGATGGCACTCCCCGCGTCGTAGTGACGTCTGAAGAACCACCAACCCAGCTTTCAGAAATGCGCTTGTGCGCCCTTCCTGCGCCATGGCATTCCGATGGAGCCGACTGGGAACTCCTGCGAGGCAAGACCCTGTCCTATGGCAACAACTACGGCGCTATCCGGCAGGCAAGAATCCATGGTTTCGACAATGCGCTGCTCATTGGCCGGTCGGGAAACATTCTCGAGGGCCCGACCTACAGCGTTGGCTGGGCCGTAGAAGAGAACGGCGCCATCGTCTATGAAACGCCGGCGATGAGCCTCGGCATCCTCGATTCAATAACGAGACAGCTCGCACTCGATGCTGCAGCGGACTCGGGCCTGACGTTTCGCGAAGTAGAGGTCGGCCTCGACCGTCTCGACGATGCCCTCGAGTTCTTCGTCTTCTCGACGCTTCGAGACACGATCGGTGTGACGGCTGTAGGCGATCGAACCTTTACACCGGGGCCACATACGCTCGCGCTTCGACACGCAATGCAAACACGCACCGGGTCAGAGATCGATCGCTCCACCTTGTAGCCTGATGACCGTGGAACAGAATCAGGAACGCCCAGAGCCATCGCCGGCCAAGCTCGCCGCCCAGTTCAACGACTGGGTCGAGGAAACCGAGATGCCTGGGCGGACAATGTCGTATCTCAAGACCGGATTCTTGCCCGAGGTGCTCGCCGAGCAAGAGGGCGACAACGTCGCTGCCATGATCGAATCTTGGCACGGTTGGGAGAAGGGCAAGACTCGTCCTGAGGTCGTCCTTGCGGTTCTCAAAGATGAGGGCATTGCCGATCTCCTCGCTGGGCTGGCCGAGTAGATCGTGGCGGTCGCCCAACGCGGAGGACCGCAGAAGATCCCGCGGCCCGAACTCACCCGAGTTGGTGAACCACCGAGTTGGCTCGACTACTCCGGGCCTAAATCGATCGATGAGATCCGGAGCACGCTCGGGTCCTATACGCCGTCAGAAGTTGTCCGCGGCCCTGCCGTGTCGAAGCCAGCGGAGCTCGGCCGAAAGTCAGCCGTGCTCGTTGCCATGTTCGACGGAGCCGATGGCCCGGCGACGATTCTCACACGACGGCCATTGCACATGCGCAAGCACGCAGGCGAGGTCGCCTTCCCAGGAGGTTCTCACGACGATGAAGACGCAACACTCTGGGACACTGCGCTTCGCGAAGCCCACGAAGAGGTTGGGCTCGACCCGTCGCTACCGGTCCGCGCTGGTGACCTCGACTCGTTTGTCACCGGAGCGAGCTACTCGTTGGTGCAGCCGATCGTGGCGACACTCAAAGACATTCCTCGACTCGTCGCGTCGCCCGATGAGGTTGATGTGATCTTGACCGTGCCGATTCGAGAACTCGTTTCAGCAGGCGTCTACCGATGCGAGGACTGGTTCTGGGAGGGCACCTGGGTCCCGATGCATTTCTTCGAACTTGTGGGGGACACGGTGTGGGGAGCTACAGCGCTCATGTTGCACAACCTGCTCGAAACTTTGGCGAGCGCACAACAGCGGTGACTCCATGACCTACGAGCCGCCGATGTCGAACGACGAGTTTCGTCGCGCCGGCCACGAACTCATCGACTGGATCGCCGACTACTGGGAACGGGTGGAGACGCTTCCGGTGCTCAGCCAAGTAGAGCCAGGGGCGCTTCGAGCATCGTTACCGCCAACCGCGCCGACCGAACCCGAGCCGTGGAGCGACATCATGGCCGATGTCGATGAACTGATCGTTCCAGGAATTACCCATTGGCAGTCGCCCAACTTCTTTGCGTACTTCCCGGCAAACGCGTCGCCTCCATCGGTGCTGGGTGAGCTGATGTCGGCTGGTCTTGGGGTGCAGGGGATGCTTTGGGCGACATCGCCCGCGTGCACCGAGCTCGAAACCCACATGCTCGACTGGATGGTCGACATTCTCGGGTTACCAGAGCGCTTCTTATCGACCGGAGCCGGTGGCGGTTCGCTCCAAGACTCGGCGTCGTCGGGTGCACTCGTCGCGATCCTCGCTGCCCGGGAGCGCACCGCTGGCCAGTTTCGATGGGACGAACTCGTTGCCTACAGCTCTGAGCACGCGCATTCTTCGATGCTCAAGGGGTGCAAGATCGCTGGGTTACGCGAAGATCAGGTTCGGTCGATCTCCTGCGATGAGAACTTCGCGATGGATCCGGCAGCGCTCGCCGAGGCAATGCGAACAGATATCGCTGAAGGACGCCGACCGTTCTTTGTCCAGGCCACCACCGGGACCACCTCGTCGGGAGCGTTCGATCCGGTCACCGAGATCGCTGCGGTCTGCAAGGAGTATGTCGCGTGGCTCCATGTCGATGCCGCGTATGCCGGTGTTGCCGCGGTTGCACCCGAGTTCCGCTTCGTCAACGACGGTCTCGAACGCGCCGAT
>CALHXU010000248.1 GCA_938040365.1 uncultured Acidimicrobiales bacterium | reverse complement strand
GCAGCTCCTCGCAAGGTCCTCACGTCAAGATCTTGCAAACCACTACAACTTCGCTTCCCTGAGCACCGTCTCGTCTGCCATCGCAAGGAGTAAGGCTGACCCACAGACGATTCCTATCCGCCAAGCCGCGATGGCCTACTTTGGAAGACCAGTTCTTCAGCGCCAGGCGAGCTAAGACGACAAGGCAGACTCGGACGACCCAATTACAAGCTGGACGGGGTCAGACCCCGAAGAGCCGGTGGTAGGACGGGGAGGGTCAGACCCCGAAGAGCCGGTGGTAGGACGGGGAGGGTCAGACCCCGTTGTTTAGCCTTTGACGGAGCCGGCGAGGAGGCCGCGGACGAAGAATCGTTGGAGGCTGAAGAAGACGACCAACGGAACGAAGGCTTGCACGAAAGCGCCGGCGGTGAGCAGGTGATCGGTATTGTCGAAGTCGCCCGCGAGGTTTGCGATACGGACCGTTGTTGGCGCGTCAGAACCAATACCGAGCATCGTGTTAGCGACGAGGAAGTCGTTCCACGTCCAGAGGAACTGAAAGATACCAAACGCAGCCAATGCGGGCACCGAAAGCGGAAGCACGAGGCGCCAGAAGATGCCGAAGTGGTTTGCGCCATCGATCTTGGCCGACTCGAAGATGTCCTTTGGCAGCTGCGTGATGTAGTTGTGCAACAAAAAGATCGCAAAGGGCATGGCAAAGCCGGTGTGGGTGAGCCATACCGAAGCCGTAGTTCCTGCGAGGTTGTTGAGCGGCAGAAGGGTGAGCGTCTTGTCGGTGAACGGAATCGTCAGGTGGGCGCCACCAAAGGGTGTGCCGTCGCCGAACAGTTGGAGCAGTGGAATGAGCGCGACCTGGAGCGGCAGGGCCAAGAGCGAAACCGTGACGATGAACAGCCACTTGCGACCCCGGAAATCGATCCACGCAAACCCGTACGCAGCGAAGGCGGCAAAGGCAATGGGGATGATCGTGGCAGGCAACGCAATTGCGAGGCTCGTGACCAACGATGCGGTGAGGCTGCTCGTGGCCTCGGCGGAGAGCACCTCGGCGTAGTTCTCGAGTGTTGCATCTCGCTCGGCGAGGATGTTCCAGAACGCGTCGTTGCGCTGGGCATCGCGACCGCGCACCGAGTTCACGAGCAAGCTCAGGTTCGGGATGGTCCAGATGGCGACGAGGAACCACATTGCCCAGGTGGGCACGTTGGTCAACCGCTTGTAGATGCGATCCCCAAGACCAGGGCCGCCGCTTGGTGGTGCAGTCACTGCGCTCATGCGTCACCCCTCTGCAAGCTGTAGATGTTGTAGACCATGACCGGAAGGACGAGGAGAAACATCACGATTGCGATCGCTGCGCCAAAGCCGACATTGCCGATCTGGAACGATTCGGTGATCATCTGGTTTGCGAGCACGTCGTTGCCAAAGATTCCGCGAAGCCCTGCAACAGCAACGATGTCAAACACTTTGGTGACCTGAACAATCAACGTCGTTACGACCACGCCGATGGTTGGCAAGATCGTGGGCAGCGTCACCTTCCAGAAGATGTCGGACTCGGTTGCGCCATCGACCTTTGCCGATTCGACGAACTCTTGAGGCACCGCTTTGATGGCGGCCGAAATGATGACCATGGCAAAGCCGGTTTGGATCCAGATCAGGATCACCATGAGCCATACGTTGTTGAATGGCTGCTCGGTCAGGAACTGAATCGTCTCGGGCACCAATTCGCCCTGTGCATTTCTCGAAAACCCGCCTAACCGCGGGCCGATGAATCGGTAGAGCATCCACGCCGAGAACACCAAGGCAATCGATGGGAGGGTGAAGGGACGATCCGTCTGGAATCGTTTGAAGATAGACCACGCAAACCCCGCGGTGAGTAGCGCAAAGAGCACGATCATCGCCACCCTCGGCGCGCCCGAGTTGCTCAGTCGCCCAAGGGCCACCCACGCGGCGTTCAGCGAGCCGGTCTGGTTCTGTCCGACCGGGCGGGCCTGGAACTGCAGTCGCCAAACGATCGACGCGCCCACGAACGAAATCGCCATCGGCATAAAGATCAGACTTTTCGCGACGTTCTCACCGAACTTCGAATTGTCGGACAAGACCGCTATTGCGGTACCTGCGACGGTCGAGACGGTCACCACGGTGATGACCCACCAGATGTTGTTAAAGAAGGTGCCGCGCAGAACCGACAGCGCCGCGAAGGCCGCCAGAAAAAGTGCCAAACAGATAGCGCCGGTGCTGGTCGGGCCGGTCTCCCACGATGCCTCGCCATTGCGGCGAATGCCTCCGACGACGGCAATGATTGCGGCGACCGCCAACAAGATGAGCGCGGCATAGAAGAGCCGCGAGGTGAAGAACGCTGACCAGTTCGACAGGTTGAACGAGTCGCGTGCGGTGAACAATCGTTGGTAGTTGTCGGCGCCGATGAACTCGTCGCCGTTGCGATCTTTGAACGAAAGGATTGCGGTACGCACGGCGGGGATAACGAGCGCAATGATGAGAAAGCTGATCGCGGGACCGATGAAGATCACCGCTCGAGCACGGCTGTCGAACAGCGCGCGTTCGCGGTGGCTCGGTGCTGCCTGCCAGCCAAGGCCGACCATGATGAGCACGAGTGGTGGGATCGTCGAAATGAACGGGACGTCGACGATCACTTCGAACGGCGAAAGGAGCCAGCCTCCGACGGCCCAGCCAACTCCGGCACCGACCAACCCACCCCGTATTGGGTCTCCGGCGCTTCGTGTTACCAATGCCCCGAGTGCGGCAAAGATGATCGTTGCGATGATGATCGCCACAAAGTTTGGCTCTGGGCGTTGAAGAATTCGAGTGTTGCTCGCAATGAGGTAGCCCGCACCCACGCCGACCGCTGTTCCGATTCCGGCGCGTACGGCAAGGCTCGGCATCGACTTCATGGCAAAAGCGCCGACTCCAAATATCAGGGCGCCGAGCACTGGCCATTCGAGATGGCCGATCAGCCCGGTTCCTACGGCCTCGCCCAACAGCAACGGGTCGAGGCCTTCAAAGGTCGGGTCGACCGAAGAGAAGAGCGGTCCGACCGAGCGGTTACCGCGCAGAATTCCAAAGAAGGAAGCGCCCACCGTCGCGCCGACGAGCGCGGAGAAAATGCTCCACTTCCTCGTTGACTGATTGACGAAGAGGTTGAGTACAACCCATAGACCAATGCAGACCAAGACCGAGAGCAAGACGGTCGCAAGCATGTTGAGAACCCGCTCAAAGTCGGCGCTCCCGAGCACTCCCGAGACGCCGTCGTCGTTCGCTCGAATGATGAGGAACGCTCCGCCGAAGATGCCGACGAAACCAAGAACGGCCTTGACGGGATCACTCTTCGAAAGTGTTGCAAGCCCAAATACAGCCCCGATGACGAGGGCGATGAGAACAATGGCTCCCAGCCAAAGCAACATGAGTTGTTCTGCTCCTAACTACGTGACCAATACTGAAGGCGGCCTGTGGGGGCGGGACACGCCCACCCCCACAGGCCACTTACTTCTCAACCAAGACCGATGAAGGGTCCGGTCAGGTGATTTAGTTTGGCCAGAACGTGTCGATTTCGGCGGTGCCGTCCTCGACCGAAATGTCACCGTTCACGATCTGGGTTCCAACTTCCCAGAATGCGTTGTTGACGTCGCCACCAATGAGGTCCGAAGCGTCGAAGCGGAAGATGTCCGCATCCTGGAGGATCTGCACGAAGTTTGACTCGAGCGGGTTCCAGAGCGATGGATCAGCGCCGGTGTTTGCGGTCACGAATCCGGAGAGGACGAGTGTCTCGCTGTCACCTTGCAAGAGTGCCTGCTGTGCTTCTTGGCGGGCGTTGGCGTACTCAGGGCTTGCGAAGTACTCCATGACAGCCCATACCTCGGGACGGTCGTTGAACGCACCGACGAAGGTGCCAGCGCCGAGGATTGGACGGTCGGTGCCGTTACCTGGGAAGTAGAACACGTCGACCGCATCTTCGGATCCATCAGCAACCGGGGTTCCTTCTGGGAAGAATGAAGCAAAGAACGATGCCTGGCGGTGCATGAAGCAGTCGCCGTTTACGAGCGGCTCACCGTTTGCCTGGAAGGCGGTGGTTGCAATGCTGCCACCAGCGGCGAATACTGCGCCTGGCTTGTTCCACTCATCGAGGATGATCTGGAATGCGTTCTGCAGCTCTGGGCTTGAGAACTGAAGTTCTCCTGCGACCCATGCGTCGTAGTTCTCTGGGGTGGTGGTACGAAGCATGATGTCTTCAACCCAGTCGGTGAATGGCCAACCGGTTGCGCCTCCGGACTCGATACCGACACACCATGGCGTGTTGCCATCGGCGATCATCTGATCGCTGAGTGCGAAGAGGTCATCGAGGGTCGTTGGGATCTCGTAGCCTGCGGCTTCGAAACGAGCTGGCTGGTACCAAACGAGCGACTTGAGGTCGTTCTTGTTTGGAAGACCGAACTGGGTGCCGCCGAAGTTTGCAAAGTTGATTGCATCGTCGGTCCAGTTGGCCGACGCTGCTGCGACTACTTCATCTGGAACTGCCTGCACGTGACCAGCGTCAGCGGCATCACGAAGGTTGCCGGGCTGTGGGAACACCGAAATGTCGGGGTTCGTGCCAGCTTCGAGCTGGATGTTGATCTCGGTCTCCCAGTCGGCGGAGCCTTGGTAGATGATCGAGATGCCGTTCTCGTTACCGAACTGCTGGAGCGCTTGGTTGAGTGCGCCAGCTTCTGCCTCGGAACGCTCAGGCCCTGAGACGGTGACTACGGGAACCGCACCATCGCCTTCACCAGCTGCTGCGGCTTCTGCCTCTGCGGCTTCTGCACGAGCTTCTGCATCGGCGGCGGCGGCCTCGGCTTCGGCCTGGGCGGCTTGTGCTGCCGCGAGTGCGTCGGAATCGCCCGAGTCTCCGGAATCGGATGATTCCTCGGCTTCGGTATCGGTAGTGTCAGCGGCGCTATCGGTCGTATCTGTGCTTCCACAGGCCGCGGCGACAAGCGTCAGTGCGCAAAGGAGCGCAAGCAACTTTGTCCATTTCTTCATAGTGAGTTCCCCTCCAAGGTATTTTCATTGCAAACAGAGTGTAAGCGTTTACATTGCAGAGGTTAGTAGACGTTGTAGCCGTTGTCACACCGGGGGGCGAAGTTGATCGATCCTCCGGATAGGCAGCGAAGTTTGCGCTGAACTGGGGCGATTATTGTGCTTGTCGGGCGGCATCGAGCGCGCCGGCGATCTCGCCTGCGGTGATTTGAAAGCTCACAAATGCTGTTGCCTGCGTGGTGAACACTGTCGTATCGATTTGGTTCGCAAGGACATTGCTCACATCGGGTCGGACCGCATCGACGGTGGTAAGAAATTCGACGAACGCTGCGTTTCTGTCGGACCAGAGCGACAGGTCGACCGCAGCGTTTGCCGTCGAGAAACTGGAGTGGCGGTTTCCTATGACCGAGCGCTGTGCCGACTGACGGAGTTGGGCGTAGTCGGCCGATGCCATGAACTCGACGAGCGCCAACGCGGCGGGAGTATTTGAAAATGCTGCGACATGTCGACCATCGACGATGACGCCGCCATCATCACCAGACGCGGGAAAGGCAAACCAGTCGATGTGTTCGGCATCTGCTGGCAGGTCGCGGGCAAAGTCTGCGTCCTGCAATGTCATGGCACAGTTTCTGGCCACGAGGTCGGCGGCTTCGTCGCCATTGCCCGACGTCACGAGTTCAAGCCCACCGTGCACTGCTCCGGGAGTGGTCCACAGATTCCGGACCTGGGCGAGGGTCCCGACGATTCGAGGGTCGGAGAAGGCAACGGCGCCGACCGTCCACTGGTCGTACACGTCGCGGCCATGGTCGCTGAGAACGAACGCTTCGACCCAGTTACTAAACACGGCTCCGACATCGCTGCTCGCGTCGCTCGCGATGCACCACGGGACGACGCCGTCGGAGATCATGACGTTGGTCAGTTGTTCGAGTTCGGTCACGGTTTCGGGAACGCTGTAGCCACCGGCGCCAAAGACGTTGGTGTCGTACCAAACGGCCGAGGCCACGGCGGCGTCTACGGGAACGGCGAACTGGGTTCCACCATCGTTGCCAGCTTCGAGGTGCGCGGGCGCCCACGCATCGGCGACGGCCGAGGTGACCTCGTCGGGAAGTTCGACGATCGAACCGTTCGACGCGAACTCGGTAATGAGGTTTGGCTGCGGGAAGATCGATACGGCGGGGGCCCGGTCGGCTTCGATGCGAACTGCCATCTCGGCTTCCCAGTCGCCCAACCCGGTGTAGATCACCTCGGCGCCGGTCTGGCCGCCGAACACGTCGAGTGCACGCTGGATCGCGTTCCAGCTGCCGGGGCTGATCTCGGGGCCGGTCACCTCGAGGACCTGCCCCGCAAACTCACGCTCGGCTTCGGCCGCATCGTCACCATCGACATCGTCACCGCTCTCAGCAGCCGGGGCCTCTTGGTCAATGCCGAGCACTTCGGTGTCGGGCACCTCGTCAACGTCCGAGGACTCGCCGCTATTCGCATCGACCTGTTCGTCACTCGCCTGTTCGCTGGTGGTTTCTTCGGCCGCGCCGTTACTCACCTGGTCGCCCGCCCCAGGCTGAGCCGAACACGCGACCGCAACGACCACTGTGACGACCAACGCCATGATCAATTTGATCCAGTTGTGGTTCACTCGGGGACGCCTTTCAAAACCGCCGCCCACACTTGCACACGACCCGGCGCCACGAAAACCGTTCGATGTGACGTACAGCTCAGATCGTGGCCCGATCGAAGCTGCGGCGTCGAGGCGGGCCTCAGCCGATGGTCGAGGTTCGAGCGACCACCTCGATACGCGAGTTGACCGCTTCGGCAGCATCTTGAATCGCCTCACTGCTGGGGCCATGTTCACCGTCGTTAGCAATGAGCGCGAGGAGCTGCTTTGCTGCGATTCCTCCCAGCCCTCGAGGGTCGAGCCGCACCGAGGTCAATCCGACCAGTGGGGCGAGTTCGTGATCGTCCACCCCGACGATGGCGATGTCATCGGGCCACGACAGGTTGCGATCTTGGAGTGCTCCCCAAGCTCCGAATGCCATCTCATCTGACATTGCGAACACCGCGGTTGGTGGGTCCGCCAAATCGAGCAGGCGTTCCATTGCTCGACGTCCGCCCTCGGCGGTGAACATGCCGGATTGTTCGAGGGTGGTGTCGATCGAAATCCCCGCCGCGGCGAGCGCCCCGGTATATCCGGCGAGCCGGAGGCCGGGAACCGAGAAGGCCAACGGATGATTGGGCTGACCAGAGATGAGCCCGATCCTCGTGTGCCCCAGTTTGAGCAGGTGGTCGGTGGCAAGAAATCCAACGTGGTAGTCGTCGATGATGACGGAGGGAAATTTCTGCGTAGTAAAGCCTGCGGTTACTGCATGGATTCCGGCGTTGTGCATTTCAAGGGCGGCGTCCTCTGAGATGTTGAGGTCGACAACGATGAGCCCGTCGACTCGCTTCTCAAGTCGCACGAGGTCCGAAATGAACGCTTCTCGTTCTTCGGGGTTTGCGACCGGGTGCGAAATTGTTTCGTATCCATTCGCGATCAACACGGCGATCGCTCCGGCGATAAACCGAGAGAAATACCACCCGTCGGCGGTCGGCGTGACGAGCTGGACGAGCTTGGTCTGGCCGGTGGCAAGACGGGCCGCGCTCGGATCGGCCCGATAGTTCATCTGTTGGGCAATTTCCTCGACGCGAAGTCGGGTGGTTTCGGCAACGTTGGGCAATCCGCGCAGTGCGCGAGAGACGGTGGCTACCGAAACCTGTGCTTCACGAGCAACATCTTCGATCGATGGCCCGCGGCTACGGCTCATGGGTCGAGGACGAGGACGATGCGCGCCTCGTCGGGGGCGAGCATCGTTCTCGACTCGCGCCCCTCGTCGTTGGTGGCAAAGAGCACTTCGCCCGTGAGTGGTGACGGCGTCGCATCAGAGGACACGTTTGCCATGAACACGATGTCGCCACGGCGAAACGCGACAACGTCGCTACTCGACTCGCCCGAAAGCTCGATCCACTCGAACTCGGCGTCGGCAATGTGGCTGATGGTCCTTCGCACCCGAAGGAGCTGGCGGTAGCGATGCACCATCGAGTCTGGGTCGTTGCGTTGGGCCGCTGCGGTATCGGCTTCGGTCCGACCGCCGAAGGGCAGCCAGGGTGTCACTCCGGGTTCGGAAAAGCCCATACCGTCGCCGGTTTCCCATGGGATTGGTGTTCGGTTCCCGTCGCGCCCAGCATCGAGGTCGTCCCCGCCGACCGGGTCGAGTTTGTCCTCGGCCTCGATGATGCCGTTCGCCAGGCCGAGTTCTTCGCCTTGGTAGAGGAAGGGCATACCGGGCAGGCCGGCGAGCAACACGGCGAGGCTGAGCGCTCGGCGGCGGCCAACGTCACCGCCACCAAAGCGGGTGACCGAACGGTGTTCATCGTGGCTGTTTTGTGCCCACCCAAGACCTGCGGAAATTCCGTCGATTGGTTGAGCGAAGGTCGAGCGAATCGATTCGGCGGTCCAGTCGAGGTGCATTGCGCCAAACCAGAATCCAACGTGCAACGCGTCGCCTCCAGAGACCAATCGATCGAGCCGGTCGAGCGACGTGAGATCGTAGGTTTCGCCGAGCAGCAGAGCGTCGTATTCGGCTGCGATGTCATTCCACGATTGGAAGATGGCGAGCGTCTCAGGCTGCAAGATGTCGTGTTGGTGTTCGAAGCAATCCCATTGCTCCCATCGGTGCATCGAGGCATCGACGGGTGCGAGTTGCGGGTTGGAACGGAGTTGTTCGTCTTTGATGAGCCCTTGGGCGACATCGATTCGAAACCCATCGACACCGCGATCGAGCCAGAAGCGCAGGATTGCTTCGAACTCGTCACGAACTGCCGGGTTCCGCCAGTTGAGGTCGGGTTGTTCGGGGAGAAACATGTGTAGATAGTGCTGACCGCTCGCCTCGTCGAGGGTCCAGGTTGGGCCACCGAAGTAGCCAACCCAATTGTTTGGCAGCGATCCGTCAGCGGCGGCGTCACGCCAAATGAAATAGTCCCGGTAGGGGCCGGTCGGGTTCGCAAGGGCATGTTGGAACCACTCGTGCTGGTCGCTGCAGTGGTTGGGCACGATGTCGATGATGACTTTCATGCCGAGTGCGTGGGCTCGCTCGACGACGGCGTCAAAGTCGTCGAGGGTCCCATAGGTCGTGTCGACTGCGATGTAGTTGGCTACGTCGTAGCCCCAGTCGCGCATGGGCGACGAGTAGAACGGCGTGATCCACACGACGTCGATGCCGAGCCATGCAAGGTAGTCGAGCTTGTCGACCAACCCAATGAAGTCACCAATGCCATCGCCGTTGCCGTCGGCGAACGAACGGATGTAGATCTCATAGCCAACGGCATGATCCCACCAGTTTCGCGTTGTCGTAGCCGGTGACATCAGCTTCGGTTCCCCCTCGTCGGATGAACGCGAATGTAACGGTTTACATGACTCATGCAAATCCGTTACATAGATGGTGCGGAGTTAGCCGCCGAGTGCGCCGAGGATTCCGCCGCCACCACCATCGCCGCCGCCGAGTGCGGTCGGACCTTCCGACGGCTGGACGAGCACGAAGCCCTGACCACCAAAGGCCATTTGGAAGGTCTCGCCAGTTCCGCCGCGAACCATCGACTTCAGGCCACCGCTGGTGTCGGTCTTGAGTTGCATCGACACACCGCCCGACCACATGACGACCGCCTGGGCGTCGCCGAAGGTAGGTGCGCTGGCCACGTCGAGCATGACGGGAGGGCCATCGGTGGTGATCGCCACAAAGCCAGTGCCCGAGAGTTCCATGTTGTACAGCCCACCGGCGAGCGCTCCGGCTGCACCGCCGCTGAGGCGTTTGATGTCCCAGCTGATCGATTCGTTGAAGGCGAGGATGTTCTTGCCGTTCACCGACATGGTGTCGTTCTCGAGGTACATGATGTGGACGTCTTTGGCGTCGTCGGCAACGAAGAGCTCTCCCGAACCGTGGGCGTGCATCATGTCTGCGCCTTCTCCGGTCGCAGCCTTCTTCAGCATCTTTCCAAGCCCGCCCGACCCCTTGTTCTCGAACGAGACGTCGCCTTGATAGGCGACCATCGAACCGCGGCGGGCGTGCACGCCTCCGGCCGAAAGTTCGATCTTCAACAGCTTTGAGTTCTGCCGTGTGAACTGCTCGCCGGTCTCATTCTCGGCGTACTGGTCGAGGTTGGACTTGATTGCCATTTTGGTCTCCCGCGTGGTTTTGGTTTGATGACAGATTCGCGAATTTGCGAACGCCGTGCCTCGATAGTGGAAATTGGTTTGCGCTCGCCGCAACCATTTTGTGATCGCACGTTTTGTGATCGCACTGCCCGGTGGGCTAGGTGAGCGCTCTGCATTCGCCGAAGGCGGATAACCAGCGGTCATTCTCTTCGGCTGATCCAACCGTAACCCTGAGTCCGAAATCTGGGAACGGTCGGGTAATGACGCCGCGTTGTTCCATCCCGTTCGCTATTGCGGTCGTGGCGGCGCTGGTCGGTATGAAGATGAAGTTGGCTTGCGGGTCGGGCACGGCAATGCCCATGTCGGCGAGCGCAGCGACGCATCGAGTCCGTTCGGCGAGCAACTTTTCGACTCGCTCCATGGCCTTGTCTCGATGTTCGATCGCGGCGAGTGCGCCGGCTTGGGCGAGGTTGTTGACCGAGAATGGCAGCCGCACTTTTTCGAGTTCGCAGATGACCTCTGGTGCGCCGAGTGCATAGCCAGAACGCAGTCCGGCCAACCCGTACGCTTTGCTGAACGTGCGAGTGATCACGACGTTTGCAAAGTCGGAAAGCAGCGACGCTGGGTCGCCGAGGCTCGGTGAACTGAACTCTCGGTATGCCTCGTCGATGACGACGATGACGTCGGGTGCAACCTTGTTGAGCATCGATCGAATGTCTTCGACCGAGGATGCCGTGCCGGTCGGGTTGTTCGGGTTGGCGAGAAAGATCAGCTTGGTCGCCGGCGTGACCGCTGCGGCTATTGCGTCGAGGTCGAAGGCGTAGTCAGCGAGGGGGACGGTGATTGCCTTTGCGGCGAACTGGGTGCAAAAGATCGGATAGATCTCAAATGATGGGTACGGGAAGACAACCTCGTCTCCGGCATCGACATAGACCATGAAGAGTTGCTGGAGCAGTCCGCTCGACCCGCACCCGATCGTGACTGCGGATCGGTCGACGTCGAGCCAGTGCGCTATCGATTCGACGAGCGCGGTCGCTCGATTGTCGCCGTAACGATTCACACCAGACGCGGCTTCGATGATCGCTTCGGCGACTTCGGGGAGTGGAGACCACGGATTCTCGTTCGACGCAACCTTGACGATGTCATCGAGTGCGACGGGCGATTCCACGTCGTCTGCGCGTTTCCCGGGCGCATAGCTCGCCATCTCGGCGATTGCGGGGCGTACTCGTCCAATCATGCTCGGGCACCTCTTCTTTTCCTTCGCGCACAGTCGCCCATGCTCTCCACCCGTTCAACCCGCAGTGTCGGGCAAATCGTTGGCAGATTCCGGTCGATCTTCGCACACATTGCGCAGTGCTTATCGCGCACTCCGCGGTCTTGGGTTGTAAAAGAGAGGAAAAGTACCGATAGTGTCAATAACACAGCGCCCGGATATGCCAACCGGATTTGCTGATGGCGCAGCCTCGGCTGCTTACCGTTCATCGTCTCGGCCCTTTTTCTGTCGGGATCGAATCGCTGTGCGTCACACGTTTGACGTACCGACGAGGAGATACACCAATCGCTACATCTGTGAGTCCGAACGAACTCGATGAGTTCGCGCAGGCACAACTCGACAACTACGCAACCCCCGAACAGATCAAGGTTCTGGAGGCAGATAAAGAACAGTGGGCTGCGGCGCTGTGGCGGCTACTCGACGATGCCGAGGCAGCGTTGGCCAAGGCGCGCAAGACCGTTCGCGGGCCTGAGCGGGCAAATGTTCTGAACGACCTCGACGAGGAGTGCTTCCGCATCGACGATGCGCTGACCGCGCTCATTGGTGAGCCGAACGAAGAAGAGCTTGCGCCGTTGCCACAAAAGGCGCGCCAGCAGAACGCTCAGCCAGAAAAGACGGGCACTGCGCAGCTGCAGCTGTCGTGGAATGACGGCCAGCTCGTCGCGTGGGTCGCGGGCCATGATGCTCGCTACGAACAAGAAGACGTGATCCGCAAGTACCTCGAGACGACCGGCGGCAGCGGAATTCAATGGGAGAGCCGTGGTCTGCTTCGCATTCCGACCGGCCAGCGCGTTCCGGCGTTGACCACGCCGGTCACCGCTGCGCTCGGCTGGCTCGTCGCACAAGCGCGCGAGACACATAACCCGATCGTTTCACCCAGCATGCGCTGGATGGGGCTCGCTGCAGCGACGGCCATTTCGGCTGTCGCCCAGGGCCGCATGGCACCTCAGCTTCGTCAGTCGCGGCGGGGCAAGAAGGGTGAGGGCAACAACTTTTCGGTCCGCTGGCTTCCCGGGTTGATCGACGCAGATCATCTCAGCCAGCTCGTGGCGTCGGTCCCTGGCGCGGCGATGGTCGGCCAGCAACGTCAAGAAGGTTTGGCCTTCACGACTGCGGTAATGGGCGACGTCACCAACCAGATCGTGAAGATGGCAGCATCGCAGGTCGAAGTGCCCGCTCCCCCACCCGAGGTTCGAGACCGCAACGACATCTCCGAGGCATTCCTCGGCCGACTCGACGGTTCGCCGTTTACCGCTCCCGATGCGCCAGGCGCAGAGATTGCTCGCCGCATCGATCGTTGGTCGGCGCCGGTGGTCGGCACGAAGAACCCTCAGCTCATCGTGCAGCTCAGCCCACCGGATGAATCGAATGCGTGGCTCGCTCGTGTGCTCGGCACATCGTCGGCGGGTTCACTCGAGCCGTTCGAAGTTGTGCTCGCCGAAGCGTCGAAGGACCGATCGCGTCTTTTCGAACACCAGGCATCCCGCCTCGAACGACTCTTCCCTGCCCTGCTTCGCCCGGGCGGTCGACGCCGCGGCGAGGTCATCTTGAGCCAGGACGAAGCGTGGCAGCTGATGACCGAGGTTGGCCCGGTTCTCGAGGCCGCCGGGTTCGATGTTCGAGTTCCGCCGCTGTCTCGGAAGAAGTCGACGCCGTCGCTCCGACTCACCGCTGAAGATGCCGAGGAAAGTGTCGTCGGCGCACAACAGTTGGCGAACGTTCGTTGGTCGGCAATGTTCGACGACGTCGAGCTATCCGCTGCCGATATCGCAAAACTCGCACAGCAGGCAAAGCCGCTCGTGCAGAGCCGCGGCCAGTGGATTGAACTCGATCAGGCCGACTTGGCCGAGGCGGCTGCCGCACTCGCCGAACGTGCTGATCAGAACAAGCTCACCGGCGCCGACATGTTGCGCCACGCAATGGGCCTCGAAGGCGACCCGCTCGGCGGTGGCATCAGCATCGCGGGCGATGGTTGGGCCGCCGATCTGTTCCAAAGCATGTCGCAACTGCCCGAGGATCCCGATGTTTCTCCCGAGGGCTTCGAAGGCGAATTGCGCAGTTACCAGGCCGATGCGTTGTCGTGGCTGAACTTCCTCGACGATGCGGGCCTTGGCGGCTGCCTCGCACTCGATATGGGCCTCGGAAAGACGCCGACCTCGTTGGCTGCCCTGTACGAATCGCGAGAGCACGGCACTGGCCTCGTCATTGCCCCTCCTGCCGTCGTTGGCAACTGGGCTGCCGAATCAAAGAAATTCATCCCCGACATGACCGTTCACGTCCACCATGGGGCGAACCGCATCAAGAAGAACTTCCGGTCGACCTTCGACAAAGTCGATCTCGTCATCACGACCTATGGCACTGCGGTCCGCGACATGGACGAGCTGTCGCAGCTGAGCTGGGGCAAGGTCGTCATCGACGAGGCACAAGCGATCAAGAACCCAACGGCCGAGACGTCGATCCAGTTACGTCGCCTCGAAGCCCGCACACGGGTGGCGCTTACCGGAACACCGATCGAGAACGGCCTCGGCGATCTGTGGGCGATCATGGATTGGGCAAACGCTGGCCTGGTCGGTGCACGCCCGCAGTTCATTGCCCAGCTGACCCCAACAAAGAAGAACGGGTCAAAGGGTGGCGAAGAAGCGCTGAAGGCGTTGAACGGCATCCTCGTCTATCGCCGCACGAAGACCGAACCAGAGATTGCGGCCGAGCTTCCCGATCGCATCGACGAGCTCGACCACTGCGCTATGACGCCAGAACAGGTTGGGTTGTATCAGGCGGTCGTCAACAATCTGGTGCTCGAAACTTCGGAGCGTCCGGCCGGAACGCCGGAGCGCAAGGGTGCCGTCTTGGCTGCGATCACGGCGCTCAAGCAGATCTGCAACCACCCGGTCAACTATCAAGAAGACGACAAGCCGCTCGAAGGCCGTTCGGGCAAGCTCGCTCGCCTGAACGAAATCATGGATTCGGTCTATGCGGCCGACGAGAAGATGTTGATCTTCACCCACTTTGCTTCGTGGGGTGAGCGCTTGGCCGAATACCTGAGCGAACGCACCGGTGGCAAGGTCGAGTGTTATCACGGTGGGCTCGCACGCGGTGCTCGCGACCGGATGATCGACACGTTCCAGAACGCCGAAGGGGCGGGAGCGCTCGTGCTTTCGCTGAAGGCTGGCGGCACTGGCCTGAACCTCACCGCAGCGAACCACGTGGTGCTCTATGACCGGTGGTGGAACCCAGCGGTCGAGGATCAGGCGCGAGATCGTGCATGGCGGATCGGCCAAACAAAGACGGTTATTGCGCACCGTTTGGTGTGCCCTGGCACGGTCGACGAACGCGTGGAAGAAGTCGTTGCTGGCAAGCGCGAGATTGCAAACATGGTCTTGCCGAAGTCGAGTTCGGTCGGCGACCTCGATGCAGAGCAGTTGCAGATGGCGCTTGGCATCGACCCCGAACTGTTACTCACCGCCGATGCCTCGACCGAGCTACCGCCCGAACCTGAAGTGGCCGAACCTGAGCCCGTGGGGGCATCGTCATGAGCGGACGCAACCAATCGAACCGCAAGCGCAACAGCGGCGGGAACAAGAAGAAGGCGAACAACAACAAGAAGAAATCGGCAAAGGTCGACCCGAAGGTGTTGTGGGGCGACTTCGATGCGCTCCCATCGCCCGACGGTTTCACCACGTCGACTCCAGACCCTGTTGCGGTCGTGACCTCGCTCGGCACTCCGCCGCTGCCCGGCCACGGCGCAGCATCACCGCACTATTTCAAGCTTGTCTATGGGCGAGCTACCCAGCTCGCTGGAGCGCTTGCGATGGCTGGTGGCATCGATGACCTCACCCCCGAGCCGCTTCCCGAACCCGAGCTCGAAGAGGAGCTCGAGGATGCAGCGAACCTGGTCGACGAGGAAGATGGAGACGAGGACGGCAACTCGCTCGCTGAAGACGGCAACTCGCTCGCTGAAGCGAGTGCCGACGAAGACACCGTCAACCTGGTCGACGACGATCCGCTCGCCGAAGCGAGTGCCGACGAAGGAGAGTAACCCTCGCCGGCACATGCTCGTGTGTCTTACCGAGTAGTTGTCTTAGCGTGTTGTTGTCTTAGCGTGTAGTTGTCTTAGCGGGTCGATTTCGGTCCGGCGTCGCGGACCTTCTCGACCTTTTCCATCGCGGCTTTGAGATCGTCGATCCATTCAGCCTCGTTCTCGGCGACCAGGCGGACAGCCCAGCTGATCGCTTCGCTGCGTGAACGTGCCACGCCTGCGTCGATCAGCGTGTCGAGCGTCGCCCGCTCCTCGATATGGAGGCGGGTCATGACCGGCACGCTCGCCGACGTGAATCTCTTCTCGGTGTCACCACAGGTGACCGCCCATGAAACGGTTCGTTCGAACTCGTCCTGGGCGCGGTCAGCAATAGCCATCCGGTGTTCGCGAGTGTCCTCCCGGAATGCCTTGACTCGGGCCTGGCTCGCAATTTCTGCGTCGTCGCCCTTTGCGAGCTTCGGCTTAGCAAGATCGCCCGTGACGACGATTTCGTCTCGGTCATGGACGACCGTGACCGGCCCGGTGAACCAGTCGTCGGGAAGGTTCCCGGCGAACCACGATCGAATCTCTTCGGTGGTTACAGACTTAGGTTCGGGTTGGCGACCGCGTCGTCCTCGACCTCCAGGGCCACCTCGACCTCCGCGGCCCTTACCTTGTGGTGGTGTCATAAACATTCCCATTTTCGCTTTTGCGTGCATAGGTTTTCCCTCAGCTTTCCAGAGTTGTAATTAGAATTACAACTCTGGAGAAGGATCTATTCCTGCACGGCGAAAATTGTTTTGACGAGAGCTTCGCTATCGCACCTCGGTGCCGTACATGACGCCGAGTTCGTCGGCGATGAGTTCGATGCGCTCGCCGTCAGGGCCTTGGAAATAGATCGAAGTTTCGAAGTCGAAGTCGATCGGAATGCCCGCGTCTTCGATGCGCTTCCGCAGGTCTGCATGCTTTTCGGGTTCGACCGAGATGGCGAGGTGATGCAAGCCGCCGAGGACCTCGGCGTACTCGCCGAGGCCGAGGTCGGGAAAGTCGAAGAAGGCGAGCAGGTTCCCGTGACCGATGTCGAAGAAGAAATGCGTTGACCCTCGGTAGTCACGATTCTCGAACAGTTCGGTCAGCGGGAACCCCAAGAGGCCTTGGTAGAACTCGATGGTCGCCGCAACATCGGTGCAGATCAGCGCGACGTGGTGCACGCCTTGCGCCGTCGATGTCGGCCGGGATTCAGCGGGTTTGAGGTACTTCGCTCGAAGCGAATCCCACTCGCTTGCGCGTGCAGCGGTCGAGTCACTGTCGGCACCCGCCTCCACGTCAGTGCCTGCGTCCATGTCGCTGTGGTTACCCATCGGAATCCTTCCGTTCCAGCAGGCGGCTATGCCGGAACTGCCTGTATCTCGAGTTCGATCGAGATCTTGTCACCAATCAGCATGCCATCGAGGCCGATCGGCATGTTGAAGTCGATACCGAACTCCGAGCGCGAGATCTCTCCCGAAGCCGAGAAACCAGCGCGGGTGGTCTCGTAGCCGTCGACTGCAACGCCGTGGAATTCGAGATCGAAGGTGACCGGTTGGGTGACCCCGTTAATCGAGAGGTCGCCGGAAAGTTGGGTCTCGGTGACGCCGGTGGAGGTAAAGACCATCTGCGGGTTGTTCTCGACTCCGAAGAAGTCGGTGCTCTGAAGGTGGCCGTCACGGTCTGCATTGTTGGTGTCGATCGAGGACAATTCGACCGTTGCGCTCACTGCGCTTGCAGTCTTGTCTTCAGCGATTGTCAGCGCGCCGCTGAACGAGTTGAACTGGCCGCGGACTTTGCTCAGGCCGAGGTGGCGGACGGTGAAGCCGACCGAGCTGTGGGAGGGTTCGATGTTCCACGTTCCTGCGGTGAGTAGTGCTGGTGTAGTCATGACGTTTCTTTCTCCGTGTTGTGATTTCGCACCACGTGCCATCGTTACTTTGCCGCTTTGAACTTGCAGCTTTGAACTTGCGGCTCTGCCGACCTGGCTTCGCGGTACTAGTAGTTTATGTTTTAACTATTATAGTTAAAGTTTAAACCATTGCAACCTTTGGCTTCGTCTGGGCTGCCGTAGAATCAAGACATGTCCTCGACCAACTGGCTCAACGAAGAAGAGATGCGCCTCTGGCGGGCGTTTATCTCGACCTCTGGTGCAATGGGCACTGCAATGGACAACGCCATGCGCGCATCGAGCGACCTCAAGCTCGACGACTATGAGGTGCTCGTACATCTGAGCGAGTCCGAAGGTCGTCGACTCAGGATGAGCGAACTGTCGAACCGCCACATGCACTCAAAGAGTCGCCTCAGCCAACGCGTCGATCGACTCGAAGCGCGCGGACTCGTCACCCGAGAGAAGTGCAACGAAGATGCGCGGGGAACGTGGGCTGTGCTGACCAACGAGGGGTTCTCGACGCTCGAAGCACTGGCGCCGACACACCTCGAACACGTTCGGGAACTGTTCTTCGATCAAATCGACAAAAGCGACATCCCGGCGCTCATTCGCTCACTCGAAGCCGTGGCCGACAACATGCGCGACTAGCGCGGGTCAGCTCTGATCCGAGACCGACTCGTCGCGCGGGGGCTTTGGAAGCTTGCGTCGTCTCGGCCGACGCTTCGGGATCATGTCGCGCATCTCTTCGAGGTTGCCGAAGCAGAGGAGTCGGTCGTTCGCCTCGAGCACCATAGACCGCTTGGGTGTTGGGATGACCTTGGTCCCGCGCTGCACGGTCAACACCGTGATGTCTCGATCGTCGAGCCCGCTTTCGCCGAGCGGGCGACCAACGAAGGCGCCGTCTTCGCGTACCAACAGTTCGGCAACTCCCGAACCCAACGAGACCGAGAGTCTCTGTCGAACATCGAGTTCGGGAAACGCCACCTGGTTGTCGACAAAGTCGACGATGATTCGGGCGATGTCTCGGTCGGTGGCCCGTTCGATCCCCTGCAGCCCCGGAGACGAGTTGACCTCCATCACGAGAGGCCCTCGGTCGCTCTCCAAGAGGTCGACGCCTGCAACACGCAGCCCCATGATCTGGGCTGAGCGAACCGCTGCATCTTCATATGCAGGTTCGAGTTGGATCGACTCGGACTTTCCGCCTCGATGCAGGTTCGATCTGAAATCGTCGCCCTTCGATGTCCGGCGCATCGCGCCGACCACTCGATCGCCCACGACGAACGCTCGGACATCGGTGCCCGAGCTCTCTTTGACGAACTCTTGAATGAGGACGTTCTGGCGGGTGGCTTGCAGCGTTTCGATCATGGCCTGGGCCACGACGAGGTCCGGGGCAAGCATGACGCCGATGCCTTGGGTGCCCTCGAGCAACTTGATGACAACCGGGGCGCCACCGACTCGTTCGATGGCGGGCAAGATGTCGGCTCGGTCTCGAACGAAGGTCGTTGCGGGCATGCCGATGTGATGGCGGGCCAAGATCTGGTGGGCGTGCAATTTGTCGCGACTGTTGCGGATGCCGGCCGACGTGTTCGGCGTGTACACATCCATCTGCTCGAACTGGCGGACGACGGCGGTGCCAAAGTAGGTGACCGAGGCCCCGACCCGGGGCAGCACGGCGTCGTAGTCGGAGAGTTGATTGCCCGAGTAGTGCAGATCTGGTTCGTCGTCGGTGAGGTCGATGGCGAACCGCAACGTGTCGAGAATCCGCACCTGATGCCCTGCATCGAGCGCGGCGATCTTCAGCCGCTGCGTCGAATAACTCCTCGGTTCTCGGGAAAGGATCGCGAGCCTCACTACACTCCTGAACTTCTGAATAGACACGACGATTGTGGCCGCTGCGCTCGAAAATAGCGAAGTGCAGAGTGGTCCGCCTGCGAGAAACAACAGACCCATGAGTACCCGAGCAGCATTTGAGATCGGCGAGACCGAAGTTCGCGCTGGAAAAAAGGCGCAGGTGGAACTGCCCGTGTCCCGGCTGATCACCGGCGCGCAGATATCGATGCCCGTAACCGTGATGCACGGCAAGTCAGATGGGCCGACGGTGTGGATGAACGCTGCGGTTCACGGCGACGAGTTAAACGGCGTCGAGATCGTGAATCGGGTGCTCGCCGAACTCGACCCAAAGACGCTGTCTGGAACGCTGCTCGCTGTTCCGGTGGTGAATGTTCATGGCTTTATGAATGGCGATCGATACCTCCCCGATCGGCGCGACCTCAACCGGTCGTTTCCGGGAAGTTCGAAGGGTTCGCTGGCGGCTCGACTCGCCCACATCTTCATGAACGAGATCGTTCAGCGTTGCGAGATTGGCTTCGACCTGCACACTGCGAGCGACAACCGCACGAACCTGCCGCAGATTCGCGCAAACCTCGACGACCAAAAGACGAGTGAGCTAGCGGAAGTCTTTGGTGTTCCGCTCATGATGCACTCAAAGGCCGGCCGCGGAACGTTGCGTAGCGCGGCGACCAAGAGCGGCGCCACGGTGTTGCTCTATGAAGCTGGCGAGCCAATGCGGTTCAACCCCGTTGCCATCAACAACGGGGTGAGCGGTGTCCGACGGGTGCTCCGTCACCTCGACATGGCCGATTGGGATGGACCCGAACGACGAACAACGCAGGTGTCTCGCTCGTCGCGCTGGATGCGCGCATCGAAGAGCGGCGTCCTTCGACTCGAAGTGGATTTGGGTGATGTCGTCGCCGAAAAGCAGGTGCTCGGCACCATTATCGACGCGTTCGGCGCCAAGCTCGGCACGGTGAAGTCGACCCGACCTGGGCTCATTATTGGGCGCACGCTCTATCCGCTTTGCAACAAGGGTGATGCCCTCGTCCATATCGCCACGTTGGAGCCGGAAAGCACCGACTAGGTCGCTCCTCTAGGGAGCGAGGACGTTCATTGCTTCCATCGCCCGACGGTGACACGTTGGCCACTGGGTGTTCGGTGTGGTTGCTTCCCACCAGACCTTAGTCACGGTGTCTTGCACGTCGGCTGGTACGAGGTGTGGGAGCACGCCGTTGTACTGCGGGAAGCCAGCGAGAACGGTGGCAGCGTTCCACGTTGCTGGAAGCCACTGCACGCCACCGAAGAAGCCGTTGCCGGTGTTGATCGCGTGGTTGGTCGTCGACTCGCAATGCAACATGGCTGCGAGGCCAACGTCGGTGAGCAGTGGCCAGCCAAAGCGGTTCGTGCCTTGTGGAGCTTGGCTTGCAGGAACTGGTGCACCTGTCGGAGGGGCAACGTTCGAAGGACTTGCCGCAACGGGTTGAGGTGCAGGTGCTGCAGGAGCTGGAGCGAAGTCGGTTTCGCATGTACGGATGTCTTCGCCATCCGTGCTGTCGCAGCGGTCGGAGCCGATGCCGCCGATGAGCGTGTCGAAGCCAGCGTTGCCGTCGAGTGCGTCTGCGCCGAGCTGACCCCAAAGCGTGTCGTCGCCATCATCGCCCGAGGCAATGTCGTTGCCTGCGCCGGAGAAGATTCGGTCGTTGCCAGGGCCGCCGGCCAAGCGGTCGTTGCCGAGCGAGCCTCGAATATCGTCGTTGCCGACGCCGCCGAAGATCACGTCGTCGCCTTGCAGGCCGTTGAGGTTGTCGTCGCCGACCTCGCCCGAGATTCGGTCGTTGCCCCTGTTGCCAAAGAGGGTGTCGTTGCCAAAGTCGCCAACGAGGCGGTCGTTGCCGGTTCCGCCGAGCGCGAAGTCGTTGCCGCGTCCGAGGTTGATGATGTCGTTGCCGCTGTTGCCCGAGACTCGGTCGTTGCCGTTGTCGCCGAGGATGTCGTCGTTGCCTGGGCCACCGCAGATGATGTCGTCGCCGTCGCCGCCAAGAATTTGGTCGTCGCCGGCACCGCCCATCATGAAGTTGCGAATGCCGTCGATGCCGGTGAGCACGTCGTTGCCAGGGCCGCCGACGTGGACGACGTACCCGGCTGCGTCTGCCGACGCCGCGGTGAAGCCAAGGCAGGTAACTCGGGCCTGAGCGCCGACCGGGCTGGCGGTTGCGAGTACCGATGCACCGAGTGCGATTGCGAGGATGCTTTTGGTGATGACACTCCAGGACGCTTTGAACGACCCTGCGTTTTGCTTCGACATAAGTGGGGGAAACCTTTGTTTCGAATGGAACGACGTACATTATCGTCCGTAACCAAAATGAAACAATTCTTGACGGCAATACTTCGCGGCAGGGTGGTTTGTCCGAATTCAGTGAACCGTAGAAATTTCAGTGGATCGTAGAACTACTTTGGAAATTTCTACGGTCGTTGAACGGGATGGCCGCTTGCGTGACTCAAGCATTCGCATGGCAACATGCACGATGGCCTTGGTACTCGGAGATCTCTTCCCGATGACACTGCTTGAAGAAATGCTTGCCGACGGCTACGTCCGTCGATTCGAGCATGACAACGGAGATCTTGTCGGTTACAACTACTCCGAGCGGACGCAGTGGGACCGTGTGTGGAATGAATGCACGCTTCAATGCCGCGGAATCATCGCCGACAGCGCAGGGAACGTCCTCGCTCGCCCCTTCCCGAAGTTCTTCAACCTTGGCGACGATCCAGAAACCGACGCAAAATATCACGGCCAGCCATTTGAACTCCGCGAGAAGCTTGATGGTTCTCTAGGAATCCTGTTCATGTGGGAAGGCGAACATCACATTTCAACGAAAGGCGCTTTCCACTCCGCACAAGCCGAATGGGCGACGGAACGAATCCGCAGTGTTGGGCCGCCACCGCGAGCCGATGAAATCACCTATCTATTCGAGATCATCTACCCCGACAACCAAATCATCGTTGACTACAGCGGTCGAGAAGAGTTAGTGCTCCTTGATGCGCTGCGAATATCAGACGGCAGTTCAGTCAGGACCGACTGGACAGCCATTGCTCGCAGTTACGACCTTCCGCCCAACGCAAAAGCCGCGGACATTCGGAAACTCTTCGAGGAGTTGGATGATGGGAACTTCGAAGGCTTCGTTGCTGTCTATAGCGACGGACGGCGGGTGAAGGTCAAACTCGGCAAATACGTCCGAGCACATCGAATTCTCACATCTACCTCGAACAAGTCGGTGTGGGAATCGCTCGCTGCCGGTGACCAGCCTGACATCTTCGGCGCGACGCTGCCCGACGAGTTTCATGAATGGGTGCGCGATGAGATTGAGGCGTTCACGACCAAGTTCGCCGCAATAGAGAGCGACTACGCCGACAGGTTTTCTCGGATCTCGCATCTACTTCATGATCGCCGGACGTTCGCGGAAGAGGCGCTAAAGGCCGACCATCCCAACATCTTGTTCTCGATGGCTGACGGAAAGGACTACACCGAGACAATCTGGAAGCTCCTTCGACCAGACGAAATTGCCTACCCACCAAGCCACATCTAGCCGCGGCTTGGCTCTGCGGGCAAGTGATTACCACAACTCGGGAAACGCCTCCGCTCCGCAATTCAGCGAACCGTAGAAA
>CALHXU010000247.1 GCA_938040365.1 uncultured Acidimicrobiales bacterium | reverse complement strand
ACCCGCAACGCGGTGCTCAGCCCAGCGTGGGGTGCAACGATTCGCACGCGAAGGCCAGCCTTGTGTGCCGGGTGTGCAACCTCGCAGAACAGTTGGTCCCCGGAGACGATGCACAACTCGTCGTAGCGTTCGATCGCCCGGTCGAGGTCGAGCGCATCGATGAGTGCAAGATCAGCGCCGTCCTTGCCTTTTCCGGTAACGATCTGGGCGGTTGGGAAAAGGTCATTGGCCAAGAACACTAGGTGTGGGTTACAGCCAACGATGACCGTGTCGCCGGGGCGTCTCGCCTGGGCAAGGTCGAGAATCTCGCTCGAACGATCGATGGGTCGACCGGTAGCAGCTCCCTTGTGTTGACCAAAGAGCATGTTTTCCAGATCGATAAGGACGATCTTGCGCCCCTTCGCCTTTCGCCTTTCCACCGTGCTCATACAGTGCACGTCGGCTGGGACACCCCACATCTTGAGAAGTCATCTGTCGAAAGTCTCTTCGGCCCGCTCGCTCGGCGACCCGGCGGGTTATCTCGTAACTGGGATCTACGCCTGAGGAGCGAAGTCGCTCAGTGGTCGTTCACGTCGGAGGAACGCCATTGCCGAGAGGCCGATTGCTACTGCGACTGCAAGAACGAGCGAGAGCGTCGGCGAGAGTCCGGCCGTGGTCGAGACCGCAGCGGTGATGAACAATCCGATTGCAATGAGGAAGACTTTGACGGGAACCGGTGAGGACCCGGGATCTCGTTGGGCTCGTATTGCTTCGAGTACCCCACCAACGCCGATTGCGAGCACGCTGAGGCCGAGCACAATCGCACCGATTCGGTCGCGATCGGCCAGCTCGAGCGGTTCGCTGGTCGCAGGCAAGAGCCGATCGGCAAGTGCGAAACGGAAACCGAGCCAAGTGATGAACGCTCCGGTGCTCGCACCGAGGACCATGCGGTAGGTTCGCTCGGCCTTGAGGCAAAGGCCGACGAGACCGCCAGCGATGAGCGAAAGCCCCATGATCGCGATCACCTTGTTTGCGACCGGGCCAATGGCGACGATGACGACGACGGCGGCAATCCACCCAAAGACGATGCAGCGGAGGGGTACTGCCGAGTCTCGCTTTATTAGTTGGGGTTCAAAAGAGAAGCTCATAAGTCCAAAGCCCGCCGCCATATTTGCGCCTAGTCGGTACACCGTAGTCAATCACGACGCTGGGAACATGTCACTACTGTCGCAGTAAGGACGGCACCCGGGATTGGCCTATCGGCCCGCGTTACTGGTTCGCAAGGTGTTTCTCGATGCGTTCGACCAAGTGCACGTAGGTTTCGAGTGGTTGGGCGCCAGGCACTGGCATTTGATCCTCGAAGACCACATTAGGGATGCCGGTCACACCTTTTTCGATGGCGCCGTTGTGTTCATCGAGGACCAGCTTCGTGAACTCTTCGCGGCGTGTCGTGCCGGCCTTAGCAAGCTCGTCGGCGTCGACACCAACATCGACCGCAAGTTCCATGAGTACATCGCTCTCTGCAATGTTGCGGTTCTCAGTGAAATACGCACGCAAGATTCGGTCGTGATACGCCTTTTTGAGTTCCGGGCGAATTGCCTCGACCGCCTTGAACGCGACTTGGGCGGGGATGCTCGACGCTGGTTGGGTCTCTTCACTCGCCCACACGGTGAACTTGGCTTCGGGTTCCATCTCGCCCGGGCGAATCCACGACTTCGTGTATTCGACGAAGGCTCCGTGGTCTCCGGTCTTTGCTTCGGCGCGAAGCAGAAATGCTTTCCACGTGACGTTGATCCGGTCGCCCATCTGCGCTTCGAGTTTGTCGAGACGCACGGTCCCGACATAACACCATGGTCAGAGGAAGTCTGAGTAGACGGTGAGCTCGACTGGGCGGGTGGTTGGAGTCTGACTGTCGGTCATGACAAATCCGTTCCTAGGAAAGTATTGGTGTAGCCAACCATAGCCGCGTGCGTTTTTCGAAAGACCGAAGACCCTGTCGACGCCCGACGAACCCCGAGCGATTCGAGGGTTTGCGCATCGGGCGCACCTGGCATGTCCAATACGTTCAACGGTGCGGCGACCTCGTCGACGAGGTGCAAGATTTCGACCTCGTCCACGACGCCGGGGGCGTACACACAGTCGGCGCCGATCTCGGCGTAGCGTGCAAGGCGGGCGGTGACTTCGTCGAGGTTGTGGTTGTCATAGAGGTAATGCTCGCAACGGGCGGTGAGTACGAGGTGGTTCTTCTGGCAGGCTTCGACGGCTTCGGCCACCGCCTCTGACGCGGCGTCAAGGTCGATCACGCGATTTGTCGCCGGGTCGAAGTCTTCGATGGAAACTCCGGCTGCTCCGGCGGCGCTGAACATTTCGACGGTCTTTGTGATCCCGCCCGGGTCGTTCGGAAACAGTTGCTCGCCATCGACGTTGAGCGGGATCGAAACAAACGAAGCCAACTGTTCGACGTGTCGAGCAACGTCGTCTCGCGAGATGCCGTAGTCGCTCTTGCCAAGGGTGGCGGCGAGCGCAACGCTGCTCGTTGCTATCGCCTTTGCACCCAGCTCGGCCATTGTCGTTGCCGACACGTAGTCCCAAGCGTTCGGCATCGCGAAGAACCCCGATGCATGCAGCGTTGCGAACTCTGATGCCATGACCCGTTGTGTTCCTTGTGTTGGGCTTAGGCCTTCGGAGGTGAGGAGGTGCTCCCACCGGTCTTGGCTCTGGCCCGACTCGCGCCCGATATTTCGAACGACCGGTTCGTCTCGAAGACTGAGGGCCCGAAGTATCGCTTCGACGTCCTCATTCGATTCGAACTCGTGGATGCGAGCTGTTCGTGTCTTGAGCTCGCCAGGGGACTGCGCACCGCGAAGGCCGAGCACGGTGATGACGGATTGTTCGGCCATCGTCAGGGGGAGAACCTCGTCGAGGCAGTGACGGTGCTTCCACCCTCGCGAGCCCGATGGGCGGAGGCTTCGAGCGACACCGCGCTCGCGCAACGACAAGATTGCTGCATCGACGTCGGATTCGCCATAGTCGGAGACCGGATCGCGGCTGGTCTTTTGGTTGCACGCGCTTGTGAGCGCTCCCGAGCTCATCGGGTATTGATCGGGCGTGGTCTCTGCTTTTTCCATCAGCGTGCAGAGCACTCGTAGTTCTATGGGTGTGAGGTCGAACTTCATGGACCGATGCTAGAAGCGATCGGTGTTGCTTGCCTGCGAAGCTGTAGCGCAATCGGACGCCCATTCAGAGACGCATAGTCAGATCTGTGTTGTCGAGTACCGTGAAGCCATGACCAATGACGATCAACTCCACGACAACACCTCCGATTCGGCTGGCGAGAAGATGCCCGAGCAAGACATTGCGACTCCGACGAGCATCGATCAGCCCGGCTTCAGTATCGATATGAGCCCAGATGATGTGCTGACGAAGCTGTTCGGCGAACCAAAGCGCTAGGAAAGCAACATCTAGGAAAGCAACATATCGACGCACCGATCGCCGAGTTGGCCTTGGGCCCACCTCGGCCAGATCCCAGCGAGGGCGCCGCGAACGTGTTCTGACCACTCGAGCGCTTCGGGGGCTGCGGTTCGGCGAACGGTTTGGCGAATCATCTCGCCCGACACCTCATAGCCCGCCCATACGCCCGGATAGTCGGCGGTAGCCGCGACTTCGGTGAAGGTGAGGCGGCCACGTTTGCCGAGTGCGTGCTTTCGGTTTCGGTGGGTATGGCCCGAGCTAATAAACACGTTCGGGTTCGTCGCCTCGAGGGCTTCGACCGTCGGTGCAGCATTGGCCATTGGAATGCCGACCGGGATGAACCACGGCAGCGGTGAGCGCATGATGTTGTGATGGATGCCGAGAAATACCGGCGTGTCGCCCTTCGCTTTTTGAACGATGACGTCCCGATGTTGTTCGAGGTCACCCTGACCTCGTCCAGGTATCGAGGTGTCGGCAACGATGATGCGAACGTTGTCGAGATCGACGGTCACGATCGGCCCCGGGTCGAGCCCGAACGAGCTGGCCATCGCAGTTGGTTCGACCTCGCGAGTGCCCCACACGTCGTGGTTGCCCCACGTTGCAATCACCGGAATCGGAAGATCATCGAGCAGCTGATGGGCGAGTTCCCACTCTTCAGTCGCGCCGGTGTCGACGAGGTCACCTTTGATAACGAGTACCTCTGCGCCCCATTCGATGGCTTCTCGAATTGCTGCAGCCGCGCAGCGAAGTGCGAACGGGAGGTCGGTGTCTTCGTCCTCGCTCATTGAGCGCTGATTCGCAAAGTCGTGCAGTCCGAGGTGGATATCGGAGATCGTTGCGAATTTCGTCGTCGCTCCGGTGATCAAAGGCCGTGTTCGTAAGGAGATTCGCCCAAGGTCGGTCCCGAGACGGTCCTCGACGTACGCGACGTAGGTCGTGTTTGGATGTAGGCCCTCGACCCAAAAGACGGCAACGCCATGGGTGGGCTCAACCTCGATGACCTGACCAGCGATACGCAACACCGCTCGGCTGCTCCCGGTGCGAATGCAGACCTGCGCCCGCGTGGACTCAACGGCGAACACCTCGTGTTCCTCGAGCGACGAGAACGGCGCCCGTACCCGAATCTTTCTCAAAGGAGTCTCCATTACTGCGTGAGTGCTGCTGCCAAGTCGACGCGGATCCGGCTCTGGAAGGCAGCGTTGACATCGAGGCGTTCGAGATGCTGCGCGAGTTGTTTGCTGCCTTGGGGGATCTCGCGTCCGTCAAAGAACGCCCGAACTGCATCGCGCGACTCGGGGTTGGTCAACCAACGAACGCCGGTGAGCATTCGCACGATGGTGTTTGACGGGAACTGTTCGTTGATGTCGTCCCACGAGCCGCTGATGCGTTCCCAGACCAGCGGCCCGTGGTCGCGATGCATCAACGCCTGAGCGAGCACGAACGGCGCGTTCTGTGTGCGGATAGATCCGTCGAGAGCCATTGTGACGACGGTGTCGATCTGCTCGGCTCCAGGGAATGCCGGGAGCGCGTACAGGTTGCGGACCTCGTCTTGTGGCGTTTTCGCCGATTCGAAGCCCGAGCGGAAGTTTGCAAAGTCTTCGGCGGAGCCGTTCGCGGCAACGATCTTGACGGCGGCGCTTCGCAGTTCGGCGTCGGGGGTCGCCTCGTTGAGGATGTCACGGGCTTGGCTAATCGCCTCGGTCCTCGTTGATGAGCCCGCCGGAGTGAGCGTTCCGGCTGTGTTGAACAACGAGCCGCGGAGTTGGCTCTCGCGCGGGGATTCGTCACCGTGGGGTGCGTTTCCGAGTCGTTCCCTCGCGTCGGAGATGAGGTCGTCTACCAGTGTGCCTAAGCCGCTTCGGTCATCGTCTGCTGCAACATGGTCGATAAAGCTCAGCGATCCGGTGACTCGCTGCCAGACCGAGATGTCGGTTTCGTTCCGGTAGCCGCCGAGGAGGGTCAGATAGTCGGCGACTTTCACCTCGCCTGCGAGGGCGAGCGTCCACGTGTCGTCAGCGAGTCCGAAGCGTTCGACCGGCGCCAGCGAGTCGACACCATCGGCTCCGAACTTCGCGAGTTGGTCGCCCGGAACCTTGACTCGGAAGAACCCATTGCCCGAATGGTTGAAGGTGGCGACGTCACCCGCATCGACCGGAAGATCGACGGTGTCGTCATGGAGCTCGACGGTGTGCACATCACCGGCCGTCGTTCGCAGCTGCACTGGCACCGACCATTTCTGCGCATCGCCCTTTCCGGTGTAGGTGAACCGACGCTGGTGCAGGCAGCCTCCGTCGACTTCGATAACCGGATACCCACCTTGGAAAATCCATGTTTCCATCGGTGCGGTGACGGGGCGCCCCGAAACATGCTCGAGTGCATCCCACAGGTGGTGGGTCTCGGTGTTTCCGTAGGCGTGGGTCGCGAGATAGTGGCGAATGCCATCGCGGAACGTTTCTTCACCAAGCCACTGTTCGAGCATGCGAACCACCGCAGCGCCCTTTTCGTAGGTGAGCAGGTCGAACATGCCCTCAGCATCTTCTGGGGAAACGACCGGGAACTCGATCGGACGGGTTGCCTCCAGACTGTCGATATCGAACGCGGCCGAGCGACTGATGCCAAAGCTCGTCCAACGCATCCACTCGGGACGGAACGCATCGGTGCACTTCATCTCCATGAAGGTCGCGAAGGCTTCGTTGAGCCAGATGCCGTTCCACCAGCCCATCGTCACCAAGTCGCCGAACCACATGTGGGCAAGTTCGTGGTTGATGACGTCGGCGACGTTCTGTAGTTCGGGCTGGGTCGCTGTGTCTGGGTCGACGAGCAGGAGAATCTCGCGGTAGGTGACACAACCGAGGTTCTCCATGGCGCCCATTGCAAAATCTGGCAGTGCGATCATGTCGAGCTTGTCGGTCGGATACGCGATTCCGTAGTAGTCCTCAAAGTATTGGAGCGCATGGACCGCAGTCTC
Organism: uncultured Acidimicrobiales bacterium; assembly: GCA_938040365.1. Taxonomy (GTDB): domain Bacteria; phylum Actinomycetota; class Acidimicrobiia; order Acidimicrobiales; family SHLQ01; genus SHLQ01. The sequence goes on along the minus strand of CALHXU010000247.1, from coordinate 1,791 downwards.
CAACGCAAAGGCGGTCAGGTGCCCCTGGCCTGGACGGTGCACGATCCGAATCGGTACTTCGCCATGGAAGGCTGGTTCGGAGATCTCGAGTGGGCCAACGACGAACGCAACGAGGTAGGTCGACATCTTCATGGTCTGGGCAAAGGTGACGGCCACGAGGCCGCCGTCTCGGTCTTCTCGTGCGACTTCGGCGCCATTGCTCACCGCAGTGAACGCTGGGTCGACCACGAGGGTGATGTCGAAGGTGGCCTTCATATCGGGTTCGTCCCAGCAGGGGAAGGCCCGGCGGGCGTCGGTCGACTGGAACTGTGTGGTCGCAATGGTGTGTTCGGTTCCGTCATCGTCTTTGAACGTCGACCGGTAGAACCCCTTCAATGCATCATTGAGCTCGCCTGAAAAACCAGCGGCGAATTCGATCGGCCCGGGCGCGCGGTCGGCGCCGAGGTCGATGACCAACTGCTCGGATGCTTCATCGATCGTGAACTCGACCGCCGTTCCATCGATCGTCACGTCGACCAGTTCAAGATCGGCAACATTGCACCGTAGCTCTGAGGTTGCTTCAACTACTTCGCAGGTCGCCGTGACCGACCCGGTAAATGAGTGCTCGGTGAGGTCGGGCTGGATTTCGACGGCGTAGGCCAGTGGGAGGATGGTGCGGGGGAGGCGGTGGGCCATGGTTTCCTTGTCGTGAGAGTTTTGGTAACTATCGATCGGGTGTTGGGCGGTGCGTTCGGGTCGGGCCGAACCGTTGAGTAGGTCCAGCGGAATGCTACCTTTGACAGCCGTGCCAGAGTTGTAACTGGTATTGATCCAGAATCTGATCTGGCGGTTTACAGGAGCGTAAATGAGTTCTGCAGAAGTTGTCGGCGTCGGCAACGCAATCGTTGATGTCATTGGACAGGTCAGCGATGACTTCATTGCTGAGCACGACCTCAATCGTGGGTCGATGACCCTGATCGACGAGCCGAGGGCCGAGGCCCTCACCGAGTTGATGCCCGATGGCCAAAAGGCGTCTGGCGGATCGGCTGCAAACACCATGGTGGGCGTGGCCTCCTTTGGTACGAGCGCTGCCTACATCGGCAAGATCCGAGACGATGAGCTTGGCGATGCGTTCGTGAGCGATATTCGTGATGCGGGAGTGGGCTTCGATGTAGCCGCCGCAGAGCAGGGTCCAGCGACGGCACGTTGCCTTATTCAGGTAACTCCCGATGGACAGCGGACGATGAACACCTTCCTTGGTGCAAGCTCGCGCCTTACCACCGACGACATCTCCGAAGAGCTCGTCGCTCGAGCGAAGATTCTCTACTGCGAGGGATACCTGTGGGACCTCGATGAGGCAAAGCAAGCAATTCGTCTCGCGATGGATATTGCCGAGGACAGCGGCGTGACGTCATCGCTTACGCTCTCCGACGCGTTCTGTGTGGATCGTCACCGCGACGAATGGCTGTCGCTCATTTCTGACCGCGTCACCCTTCTCTTCGGCAACAACGACGAATTGGTCTCGATGCTCGGAACCGAGAACCCCGACGAACTCGTCGCTGGCGTTCGCGAGCTCACCGAGACGGCCTGTATTACCCAAGGCCTTGCCGGTTCGATGATCGTCACTGCCGACGCAGTGCTGCAGATCCCCGTCGTCGAGGTCGAAAAGCGCGTCGACACAACCGGCGCTGGCGATCTTTATGCCGCGGGTGTTCTCGCCGGGCTTGCCCGTGGCCTCTCGCTCGACGCTGCCGGGAACATGGGCAGCTGCGCCGCTGCCGAGATCATCTCTCACATCGGCGCACGTCCACT
>CALHXU010000246.1 GCA_938040365.1 uncultured Acidimicrobiales bacterium | reverse complement strand
CCCATTCCATACAGAACCTGACGAGAGGCCGCTTTGTCTGGTTGTTCATTTGGGGACCTAATTCGCAGTGTTGGTGACCGGCTCGTCAGAGTATCGGCAGCGCAGCGGGTTCACCAGTTGCGGCGAAATAACGAACCCGGTGTAGAGAATCCAACATGTGTGGGGAGCGCACCCCGCTGATTTGCATCGGTCCCAATGGCATCTTTGCCCAACATGATCCATACTGCTCTTGGCGGACGTGGTGGATAAACATGGGGGTCATCTCCGTTGGACATTCCGAGCTATGAGGGCTTTTCACTCGTAGGCGCAGGCGGCAATGCGCACGTGTATCAGGCAACTCGATCTGAGACTGGCGACGTGGTCGCCGTGAAGGTGTTGCGAGGTGGTGGCGACGACGCAGTAGCTCGACGATTCGAGCGAGAGCGCATGGCCATGTCGACACTCGATTCTCTCGACCATGTTGCTCCCGTTCTCGATTCGGGAATTACCCCTGCTGGTGACCCCTTTATCGTGATGCCACTCTTCGACGGTGGCTCCCTTCAGCATCGGATCACCGAGGGGCCGGTGCCGTGGCGCGAAGCACTCGAGCTCGCTGCGAAGGTCGCTGCAGCGGTGGCCCAAGCCCATGAAAAGCGGATTCTCCACCTCGATATCAAGCCGGCGAATGTGCTCCTCGATGCCACCGGTGAGCCGTTTCTCGCCGACTTCGGCATTTCTGAAGCGATGGGCACCACGGCATCGATGTCCGCCCAGATGATGACGCCGGCTTATACCCCTCCCGAGCGTCTCAACGGGGCAAAACCATCCGAGCAAACCGATGTGTACGGGTTGGGCGGCTTGCTCTTCGCCCTCCTAGCTGGACAAGCCCCGTTCGTCCTCGAAGAGGGGATGTCTCCGGGAGCGATGTTCGTTACGGTCCTCAACGAGGATGTGTCTACCGACCTGCTTATCGATCGGGCGCCGCCAGCTGTGGTCGATCTCGTTTCTCGCACGCTGTCAAAGACGATCGAACATCGGCCTGAATCTGCGGACGAGTTCTGCGAAGAAATTCGTGAACTGCTCCATGATGACGAGATCGCCGCGTTCGATCCGGTTCTTGGTTTTCGAGTGAGTGACTCCGAACCGGTGTTGGAAGGGCGAAACTTCTTCGGTGAGGTCCCGATTTTCGCAGATGTTGATTCTTTGCCGGTTGTCGAACTCGCCGAAATCAAGAGTGCAAGTGGAGCCCTCTTTCCCGTCGATGACCCGATGGTCAATGTTGCGGTCCGCCAGCCCGAGGACGAGGAAGAAGACGATCGACTGGTCGCGCTGTGGGTTGTTGCTGGCATTGTCTTTGTCGTGGTTGGAATTCTCGGAGCGATCACGGCGACGCTTTGGAACGGCACCGATGCGTTTGCCTCGACAACCGCCGGCAGCGCTGATCTCGACTCGCTGGCGGACGGTCGAATCTCAACAATCGACGTCGATGCCGAGAATCGAGCTGAGCTGAATAGCGTCCAACCGGCCGAAACGCTTCCGGCAGCGAGTGGCGGTGGATCTACCATTGGCGACGGTTCGGAGGTCTCTGAGTTGACACCGGTGGTTTCAGACACCAATGCGAATCAGGAACAAAGTCTCGACGTGGTGGCAGATGTTGCCAGCACGCAGACCGAAGGAGTCGCTGTTTCCGAAGACCGTCCGGTCGTCGTCGAGGTGCTCGCTGAAACAACGGCACTCCCCGAAACGTCGCTACCTGAGACAGACGTCGACACTACGACTCGACCCGTGCCTGGTGACGGAGCGAACAATGCCGGACAAATCGACGCTCCGACCACTACCGGCGCTGTGGTCGTCCCGCCGCTCGCGCCCGTCGCTCCGACGACCAGTGAGTCGCCGGTGACTGCCCCGCCGTTGGTGTTCGTAAATCCAACGTTTGCACCAACCACGACGGCGGCGCCAACAACGACCACCACAACGGCCGCTCCAACGACGACCACCACCACCACCACTACGACGACCACTGCACCAACGACTACGACTACAGCCGCGGTGGTCGTGGAACCTGTGCAGTTCGCCGAACGAATCGACATTGGCGACATTGACGAGACGAGCGTGTCGTTTCGCTTTACGTCGACCGAGACGACGACCTACACCGCTACGGTGAGCTCTGGTGGGGTTGTGGTCCGCAGTCAAAGTGGCAGCGCGTTCGGCGGAGTGAGCGAAGGCGTAACGGTCGGTGGGTTAGAGCCCGGAACTGACTATTCGGTTCAGGTAACCCTGAACGCAAACCCATCGGTTTCGTCGACTGCAGTTGCGATCCGAACTCCGGGCGGGCAGCCAGAAGCTGCCGACGAGCAAGTGGTCCTTTCGAACCTGCGCCTCGTCTCAACCGAGTCGACCCGATTTCAAGTGAACTACGAGTCAAACGTCTGCGCGAACGGATCGTTTGTAATTCGTACGGCCGCCGGTGAGTTCGTTGGTTCAAATGCTGGACAGGCCGACGGTTGCACGACGCGACATCTTGCGATTCCGGGCTTTTGGACTCCCGCGCTTACCCCGGGTACTACCTATGTCATCACGGTGACCGTTGAGGCTGACGGGCAGGGTCAGGGCAACGGCAACACGGCGACCCAGAGCCTCACCGTCACGACGGCCAACTAGCAAAGCTGCGAGTTACAGCGAAGCTGCGAGTTACAGCGCCATCAAAATTCTGAGATTCCTTTAGATCGGCTCGACCCTGCCGACGAGGATTCCATGCAGGTAAAACCAGACAGAGTTGTAATGATCGATGATCAGGTCTCGTTTGTCGACGCGTTTGGGCTTGCGCTTTCACTTACCGATGACCTCAAGTTGGTTGGTCGAGCGAGCAACGCCGGAGAAGGAATTGACCTATGCACAACCCAAAGTCCCGATCTTGTGATCACCGACTACCGGTTGCCCGACGGGCGTACCGGCACGAAGGTCGCAGAGGAACTTCGGGCGGACGGCTTCACTGCGCCGATCATTGTGCTGACCGGATTCCTTGCACCTCAGGTACAACGCGAAGTCGACTCGCTCGTCGGTGTGAGCGCCATTTCGAAGGATGAATCCATCCAGGACATCGTGACCAGAATGCGTTCGACGATCTCGGGTAACGCATCGTCTGCAGAGTGCCCACAGAAGTCAGAAGAGCAGTTCGGACTGACCTCAGCCGAGCTCGAGGTTCTCGAGGCGCTCAACACGGGCGCCACCCCGAACGAAATCTCTGAATCGCTGTTTCTTTCGGTCCATACCGTCCGTGGCCGAATCAAAGCAATCTACCGAAAACTCAACGTGGGATCCCTGGGCGAGGCGATCGCGAAAGCGACCCGCGCTGGCGTCCTCGTACCTCCAACCTGAAGAAGGTGAGTGCTCACATGGAGAACACACAGCTCATCGACCTCGACGCAAACGAGTCGCACCAGCTTGATGAATTGCGTTCGGTGCTGCTGCGCAGCGATCGTGAAGTGGTCGAAGCTCAACGTCGCCAGATCGACGAGCTCGTAGCGAGGGTTCACCGGCTCGAGCAGACCTTGTATGACATCGCTGAGAGAAAAGAAGTGGTGGACGAGGTCTTGGTCGATGCGATCACGTCGTCGAAGCGGGAGGCCGGAGAACTTGGCCTTGCGCTCCGTCCCGAAGTTGAACACGCTATCTTCTCCTCGGCGCGGACCGAAGACACGATGCTCGCCGAGGCGATCTACCCGGTACTCGGGCCAGCGATTCGAAAGATGATCGCTGATCTGTTCACCCTTGATAAGAACAAGGCCGGCCAACCATTCGTGGTTGAACAGGTCTTGCTGATCGAACGCTCGACCGGCCTGTTGCTCGCGTCTACTGCGACAAATGAAGAAGCACTCGAGGACGCCGATGTTGTATCGGGCATGATCGATGCGCTCAAGACGTTCGTCCAAGAAGCATTCACCGCCGACGAAAACGATGGTCTGTCGGATCTCCGCGTCGGCGACCTTTCCGTCCTTGTAGAAAGCGGGCCCAACGCAATTCTCGCGTCGGTTGTCCGAGGCATTCCAAGCCAGGACTACCGGAACGGCGCTGCCGAGGCCCTCGAAGGAATCCACGGACGGTACGCAAGTGAGCTTGCTCTGTTCGATGGCAGCCTCGATCCATTCGTGGGCGTGGCCGATGTTTTGGGCGAGCTTCATGCAAATGCTGCGAAGTCCAAGGCAATGTCGAGCACGCGGTCGCTGGTGATGGTCGCTCTGCTTGTTATGGTGACTGCTGCGGTGATTCTCCTCGGAGTCCTCGCTCTTAGTTAAACAAGGTTTGTCGAATGGGGCAGCGTGGCAATTCTGAAATCGGCTGGTTCAGGAATCCGGCGAGCGAAAGTTGTGCTCGTTGGTGCGCCTGGCGTCGGCAAGACAAGTTTGGTGCAGCGCTTCGTCCATAGCGTCTTCTCTGAGACCCACAAGTCAACCTTGGGAGTGAAGGTCGATCGGAAATCGGTCGATGTTGACGGCAATGAGGTGTCCCTGCTCATCTGGGACATGCACGGCGAGACCGATGGCCTCGATGTTCCGCCCAATTATTTGAGTGGTGCAGCCGCAGGTATCGTCGTGTTCGATCGAACCCGGCTCGAAACCGTTCCGGTCGCCCTGGGGTTGGGAGAACGACTGAGTCAAGCGTCGCCCAACGCCAACATCGTGTACGTCGCCAACAAGTCCGACCTCGACTACGATGCCGATGGCCTTAAGGACGCGGTGGGCGGCAAGGATATGTTTGACACCTCGGCAAAGACCGGCGATGGTGTCGAAGCGATGTTCTTCGGTATTGCGAGCTCGCTGGGATAGCTCAGGCCGCAGCTTTTGCTTGCGGCAGTTCCAACCAGAAGACCGAGCCGCGTTCCGACGAGTCATCGACGCCGATCTCGCCACCGTAGGCCTCGACGATGCGACGGCTGAGGGCCAGGCCAATGCCGGTACCCGGCGAATCTGTCGAGGCGCGTTCGAAGAGTTGAAACACTCGAGAGTGGTCGGCGCTGTCGATGCCGAGACCATTGTCGGTGACGAGGATTCGGTAGCTGCCGTTTGACGCTTCAGACGAAATCTGGAGTTCGAGGCGTCGGTCGGGATGTCGATAGTTCACGGCGTTGCGAATGAGGTTCGCAAACACGCTCTGCAGCGGGACCTCACGTCCCTGCACCTTCGGCATTTCACCGACGCTCACCGTTGCATCGACCTCTCGAAGCGATTCGGCCAACGTCTCGAGCGCTGAGCTCACGACATTTGCGAGGTCGACCGTCTCGAGTTTTGTCGCAGTTTGTTCGGCCCGTGAGAATTCGAGGAGATATTGGACCTGCTGGTTCATGGTGGTCACGCCAGAGCGGATTGCGTCTGCGCATTCGCGTGCGCGGTCGCTGGCACCCGAACCGTCATTTGGGACCAGGCTCTCGAGGACTTCGGCATAAATTGCAACCGATCGCAGCGGCGAAACAAGCTCGTGTGCTGCGATGTACGCGAACTGTTCGAGGTCGGTGTTCGAGGCAGCGAGTTGATCGCGGGCGACCTTTAGGTCTTCTTGGTTTGCGCGTAGTACCGAGCCCAGTTGGTCGAGCCGTATTCGTTCGACGGTTCGGTCGAGCCGCTCCTCGATCAGCGTCGCTACGCGGTCGAGGCTGTCGGTCGACGTTTCAGATAGTCCACCTGGTTCGGTGTGGGCAACGGCGAGCCACCCGGGTTCTGCCGAAGGGCCTGTAATTGGCACGCTCATCACACTGTGGAAATCGTCGACGAGATCCTCGAGTTGTTCGGTGGTACATCCAACCTGGACCTGTTCAGACCAACGTTCGCTCCCACCAATCGAAAGATCGCCTGCGAGTACTCGAAACTCGGGCTCGCCGAGGATAACGAGTTCAGCTGAATCTGCACCGGTAGCGCTCTTTGCGAGTTCTACGAGGTGGCGAAGCATGGAGTGTGCGGCCATAGAGACCTTTCGGCGATTCGAGCAACAAGTTCAGCAAAAGTCTGTGGTCTCGACGAGTGTCACCAATTTTTGTCTGAATGCCTTAACGATCTGATCGTGGCGCCGATCAAATTACCAGAATGGGTCATTCGGCCCACACGACGATGGAGCATCCTCAGATGGCTGAGAAAACTAGCGCGAAGAATAAAGAGGTCGAGATCAACCTTCCCGGAACCGCTTCGGGAGACGCGGTCGACGGCGAACTCGGTCAGATTCGCGATCTGCTGTTTGGGCGGCAGGCAAAGGAAACCCTCGACCGGCTGACCAAGCTGGAACGCGACGTTATGGCCGCGATCGGTGAACTGGCGCAGCGAGTCGACACTCGGTTGGCCGATCTTGACGCTCGTTTATCCGATCTCGATGCGAGCCTCAATGCTGAAGTCGATGCACGGCTCGCTGGCGACTCTGGCCTCGAGGACCGCCTCGATCAACAGGCGCAGACGATGAGCGATGTGCAGATCGACCTTCGCGCAAGTATTGACCGGCGTTCTGACGAGTTCCGCAAGCAACTTCTCAAGGCTCGCGGAGAACTCGGCGAGCGCATTGAGAAGGTCGATATCGATCTTCGCGAACAGAACGTAGAACGACACGTCCTTGCCAACGCGCTTACCCAAGCTGCTGCGGCCATCTCAACCGGTGATCAGTAAGACGTTGACGCCGGTCAGAGCGTCATCTCGCTGTAGCGAATTTCATTTCGATTGGTCATAGGGACTCACGAAATGGCGAGAACCGACGATTGGTACAAGCGGGGTAGCGATTTGGTTGAAGGAAAGGAGACCCGGCATCATGAATCCCAACAGCGGTGAGCAACGCATTGCTTCCGACGATCTGAGCGTCGAGCCCGATCTTCACATCATCCCAAGCGAGGAAGAAGCTGCCGAGTTAGAGATCGGCTCTGGTCTGAGTCTGCTTTTTGGTCGCCAGTACTCCGAGGAGACCTACGAAGAACTCGATGTTCTCCGTCAGAATCCACACCAGCCAAGTCTTCGTGAGCGGTTAGCTCAATGGTTTGGCCCCGAGATGACTGCGGGGGTCGTGATTGGCTTGCTGGTCGCAGTCTTTGTCGTCCTCATGGTCGCAGGGGTGCGCAACGAGACGTCAGGTCCTGCTGAGGTAAACCCACCTGCAGCTGAGACGGTCGATACAGATAGTCAACCCGTTGCGCCGCCGGCCGACGAGGTCACCGTCGAACTGGGTGAACCAGTCACAATCGAACGCGAGTAGGAGTGTGCCGATAGGCGCTCCGCGCCTGATGTTATCGGCACGCTCCTACTCTCTCTTTCCCGCTCCGGTCGCCTCCGGCGACGGGCCGCTCGGGCCCTGGGGGCTCTGCCGATAGGCGCTCCGCGCCTGATTTTATCGGCACGCTCCTACTCTATTTCTCCCGCTCCGGGCGCCTCCGGCGACGGGCCGCTCGGGCCCTGGGCGCAATGCCGTTAGGCGCTCCGCTGCGGATCCGCTCGTTAGGCGGCGTGTTGGAGTGAACTCTTCGATTCGTCCTCGCCAGTGGTGAACTGCCAACCGTTCCGAGTTGGTGCGACCACGTGGCAGGTCTTCGCTACGTTCCACAGGGCTCTGCGGATTGGTGTTGGATTGAACCGGTAGAGATCGGGGAACGCTGCTTTGATCGCGGCGGTTGCTTCGGCCGCGTGATAGTGGGGGATCTTGGCATCGAGGTGATGGGCAACGTGGGTCGTTCCGATGCGATGGTGGAGGAAATCGACTATTGGCCCATACGGCCGATCGACCGAGCAGAACGCACCCCGAACGAATGACCACTCGTCTTCGTCGTAGTGGGGGATGTCAGCGTCGGTGTGCTGTAGCCATGTGTAGAGGACGAGCCATGCGTTGACGACAACGTACGGGCCACCGTAGACGGCAAGGACTTGCCACGGGCTTCCGGCGATCGCCCAAACGAGGAGGCCCGAAAGGGTGACGAGCACCCCGACCGAGCTGACCTTAACCTTCCTTTTCCAACGGTCGGGAAAGAGGGCTTGGCTAAACGGCCGGGAGGGCCAGAAGTGGTTGGTGATGCCACGCTTTGGTCCGCCGGTGGCCCCGACGATCAGGTAGAGCACCCATCCGACCGACAATCGGCTGACGACGGTGAAGGCACCGTGGATGGTCGCCCCGAACCGGCGTCTTGCGCTGAGCGCCCGATTTCCACCGCTCGTCTTGATGCGCTTGGGAACGTGGGTTTCGCCTTCGGTGAGATGGTTGGTCTTTGCATGGTGAATCGCGTGGCTTCGCTGCCACGAAAAGTACGGCACGAGCAGCAACGAGTGGAGCGTGTAACCAACGACATCTTGGACCTTGATCGTTGGGGCAAAGGCCCGGTGACCGCACTCGTGGGCAACGACCCACACGCCAACGGCAACGGTTCCGTTGATGTAGGCGTAGGCGAGCCAGGCCGGAGTCCATGCCCACGTGAGCGGGATGAACATGAGCGCAACGACGCCGAGGGCCACGGTGAGCACGGTCGAAAAGAGTGCGTAGGGCAACGACTTTGCAAGCTTCCGTTCAAAACAATGAGCCGGAATCGCCGCCTTGACTTCGCTTGTTGTTGGCACATCGCTCGGAATTGATTGCGAAATGGTCACCACGAAAGGATGCCAGCGTTCGGCGAGGTTTGTGTAGTTACTCGGTGGTTAGTTTCTGGTGCGAGCGAGGGTTTTCCAGACCGGCCTGTGTAGATCAGGCCGAGTCGCTGAGGTCAGGCAGTGGTTGGTTTGAACGACGGTCGTGATTGTTCGAACGTTGCGATCGCTTCGTCTTGTTGCAACGTAAGGCCGATGTCATCGAGACCGTTCAGAAACCGGTGCTGGACCGCGTCACTGAGTTCGAAGCTGACCTCGACCGAAATCGAGGGCACCTCGAGGGTCCTGCGTTCGACGTCGATGACGAGCTCGGTCGTCGGATCTGCTTGTACTGCGGCCATGATGGCGTTGCCGACATCTGGGTCGACCTGCACCGCAACGAGTCCGTTCTTGGTGCAGTTGTTGCGAAAGATCGGTCCAAACAGCGGCGAAATTACGGCATCGAAACCGTACTGCTGAATTGCCCAAACCGCGTGCTCACGACTCGAGCCGGTACCAAAGTTCGGGCCTGCAACGAGGATGTTTGCCCCCGCAAACTCTTCCTGGTTCATGACAAAGGTGGGGTCGTCGCGCCATTCGCTAAAGAGGCCCTTTTCGAATCCGGTGCGCTCGACCCGCTTGAGCCAGTCCGATGGAATGATCTGATCGGTGTCGACGTCGCTTCGGTCGAGCGGCACGGCGGTGCCCTGAACGATATGTACTGGCTTCATGAGAGGTCCTCGGGAGTAGCGAATGTGCCAGCGATGGCGGTTGCTGCGGCGACGGCGGGGGAGACGAGGTGGGTGCGTCCGCCCCGTCCCTGGCGGCCTTCAAAGTTCCGGTTCGAGGTCGAGGCCGAGCGCTCGCCTTCGGTGAGGCGATCGGGGTTCATTGCAAGACACATCGAGCAGCCCGGCTCTCGCCAATCGAAGCCAGCATCGATGAAGATCTTGTGGAGGCCTTCGGCCTCGGCCTGTTCCTTCACGAGGCCAGAGCCTGGAACCACGAGGGTTCGCATGCCATCTTTGACGCTGCGCCCTTCGGCTACGGCTGCTGCGGCACGGAGGTCTTCGATACGGCTGTTTGTGCAACTCCCGATAAATACGGTGTCGACGGGAACGTCGCGCATTGGTGTTCCGGCGGTGAGGCCCATGTACTCGAGGGCCCGGGCTGCAGCTTGTCGAGCCGTCTGGTCTTCGAACATGTCGGGCGATGGCACGGCGTCGCTGAGCTTGATGACTTGACCAGGGTTGGTTCCCCACGTGACGTGCGGTGAGATGTTGGCGCCGTCGAGGACTACCTCGCGGTCAAAGGTTGCGCCATCGTCGGTGCGCAGGGTGCGCCATGTGTCGAGGGCGGCTTCCCAGTCGGCGCCCTTCGGCGCGTTTGGGCGCCCTTCGAGGTAGGCGAATGTGGTGTCGTCGGGAGCGATCATGCCCGCCTTTGCACCGAACTCGATCGACATGTTGCAGACGGTCATCCGGCCTTCCATCGACAGCGCCTCGATGACCGGTCCGCGGAATTCTGCGATGGCGCCGATGCCACCGTTGGTGTCGCATTCGCCGAGGATGGCGAGCACGACGTCCTTCGCGGTCGACCCTTGTGGCAGTTCGCCGTCGATGTGAATCGACATGGTTTCTTGTGCGGGTTGCAGCAGCGTTTGGGTGGCGAGGACGTGTTCGACCTCGCTGGTGCCAATGCCGAATGCGAGCGCCCCAAAGGCGCCGTGGGTGCTGGTGTGGCTGTCGCCGCACACGATGGTCATCCCCGGTTGGGTGAGGCCTTGTTCGGGGCCAATGACGTGCACGATGCCTTGGTTGACGTGGCCCATTGGGTAGTTCGTGATGCCGAACTCGGACGTGTTTGCCCGAAGCGTATCGACCTGCTTTGCCGACGTTTCATCGGCGATGGGCTGGTCGATGTTTTCGGTCGGCACGTTGTGGTCTTCGGTGGCGATCGTGAGGTCGGGTCGGCGAACCGAGCGGCCGTTCTGGCGAAGGCCATCGAATGCCTGCGGTGAGGTCACCTCGTGGATGAGGTGGAGGTCGACGTACAAGAGGTCGGGTTGGCCGTCTTCGCTGCTGACGACGTGGTCGTCCCAGACCTTTTCGCTGAGTGTTTTCGGGTCGTTGGTCACGACCGTGAGGCTACCGGGATTCTTATCTCGCTCCCAAGCCCCTTGCGACTCAGCTGCTCAGCGGCTGGCGAGCGTCGTCCACGACCGCGACACGAAGCAGACGCCGCAGGTTTGGGAGGTAGTCGACGACGGCGTAGTGCTGGGTTCCGCGGTTATCCCAGATTGCGATGGTGTTTGGTTTCCAGCGGAGGCGAACGTGGTGCTCGGGGCGGTTGATGCGGTCGAAGAGCTCGGTCAGGAGGCGTCCGCTCTCGGGTGCTGAGAGGCCGATGATGAAGCGGGTGAAGCTCTCGCTCACGTTCAGGTAGGGCCGCCCCGTTACCGGGTGGTGTTCGATCATTGGGTGCACGGCGGTCTTTGCCGCTGCGTACGCGTCGAGGATTCCCTCGTTGCCGCCCTCTCGATACGCAGGGGTTCGAAAGGCACCCATGTCGTGGACGGCTTCGAGTTCTGCGAGGTCGTCGCGCATGCCGTTGGGAAGTGACTCATAGACCGAGAACATGCTGGCCCAAAGCGTGTCGCCACCGACCGGGATCACATCGGCCTTGATGATCGAGGCGAACGGCGGCGTCTCTCGGTAGGTCATGTCGCTATGCCATTCGGCGGCATCGGGAAGGTCGTCGCCTTTCCATTCGAGTATGACGACATCGTCGGACTCGGGGTGGGTCACATAAGAATGGTGGCGGGCGCCGAGCGTCCCGAATTCGGCACCGAGCTGTGCGAGCTGTGTGGGCGAGAGGTCGAGGTCTCGGATGAACAGCACGTGGTGTTCCATCAACTGTGCGTGAAGCTCGTCGACGAGTGCAGCGTCGATTGCGGTCTCTGTCGAGATGCCGGTGATCTCGGCTCCGAGTGCGGGTGTTAGTCGATCTGCAGACAACGCCATTCCACGAGTGTAGATGCTCGCAAACGAACTGAACACTTGTTCAGTTGTTCGACCTGGCCCCGTAGCTTCCGCTTGGGCGCTAAGAGCTGAGCGACCCGTATGGCAGCGAGGCCGTAACAGGTCCGACGTTGCAGTAGCCGTGAAAGCCGTCGGCGCCGAGTTGGCTCGTCCACTCGGAGCCGATCGGTGAGCCTTCTGCAGCCGTAACGGGATACACGCCCGGGCCATTGGTCGTGAGCGTCCACGCCTCGCCGCTCGTTGCGAGGGTCTGGAGGGAGACGAGTCTCGGAAACCACGGGGCGATGATGCCGCCGAGCGTCTGCGCGCCACGATCGATTCGCGTGTGCTCGCTCCCAGCGAGCACGAGCACCGGCAGCTTTGGCCACCGGTCGATCTCGGCGAGCAACCGTCCAGCCATCACCGCGTCGCGAGGTTGATCGAGCAAGCCGATGTGTTCGAGTGGAATCGGTGCGCCCGGGCCAACCCACGGTCCATCCATCGCAACCGTCCGCACCTCGGGCAGTGCTGCAAGGAGGGTGATCAGGTCGGCCATTGCGGTACTCGACCTGCCGTCGAGCAGATCGTCGGGTCGGTGGAAGAACGGCCCGAACGTGGGCGTATCGACGTCTTCGCTTAGTGGCACCTCAAGGCCGACGATGATTCCACTCTGAGAGGCGAGCACGCGGTCGACAGTCTCCGCGACAAGTTTGGGATATTCATCGGTTCCGGGAATCTCGCCGATGAGCAGCACATGGCCCGGCTGCAGAAAGTCTGCAAGCTGTTCGGAAATCAGTTGACTGCCTTGTCCATGCCTTCCCAATACGGCTCACGTAACTTGAATTTCTGGAGTTTGCCGGTCGCCGTTCGGGCGAGTTCGTCTCGGAACTCGACACTCGTTGGACACTTGTAGTGTGCGATTTTGCTGCGGCAGTGATCGATGATGTCCTGCTCGGTTGGGGCCGTACCCTCCACGGCCACAACGAGTGCTTTGACCGTCTCGCCCCACTTTTCGTGTGGTACGCCGATGACCGCGACCTCGCTAATGTCGGGGTGGCTAAAGAGCGCATCTTCGACTTCGATCGAGCTGACGTTTTCGCCTCCCGAGATGATGACGTCCTTCTTGCGATCGAGGATCTGGTAGAAGCCTTCGTCGTCGACCACGCCGCCGTCGCCGGTGTGGAACCAGCCGCCCTCGAGTGCTTGATCGGTCGCTTCAGGGTTTGACCAGTAGCCCGTCATCACGTTGTTGCTTCGTGCGAGGAACTCGCCCGATTGGCTGACCTTCATCTCGACACCGAGCGCAGGTGCGCCCTGTCGGGCGAGCTTTCCGGCGCGCTCGGCCGGCGAGAGTTCGTCCCACTCTGGCCGGCACCGGTTGATCGTAAGCAGCGGCGCGGTCTCGGTGAGGCCATAGATCTGGATGAGTTCCCAGCCGAGCACGGTCTCAACCTGTTCGATCGTTGCGGTGGGAGGTGGCGCGCCGGCGACGACGACTCGGACTCTGCCCTTGCCGGGGATCTCGCCGTCCCAGTCCTTGGCCGCATCGAGAACGGCGGCGACGACCGCGGGCGCTCCGCACATGAGCGTGACGCCATGTTCTTCGACCCTCCGAAGGATCTCGGCGCCATCGATCTTTCGAAGGATGACGTGCTTTCCGCCCATGCCGGTCACGGCGTGGTGCATGCCCCAGCCGTCGCAGTGAAACATCGGCAGTGTGTGCAGGTAGACATCGCGGTCGCTCACGCCGGTGTGCCAACCAAAGGTCACCGCATTTGTCCAGCGGGCACGATGGCTTTGCTCAACACCCTTGGGTCGAGCGGTGGTGCCCGAGGTGTAGTTGATCGATGCGGTCTCGTCTTCGTTTGGGGTCCACGGGACCGGATCACCCTCGCGACCCAACCACGCAGCATCGGACTCTTCACCGAGTACCCACTTGTGTTCACACTCGACGTCGGCCAGTGCCTCGGCGAGGTCAGGGTCGATGAGCAGCGCCTCAGATTCGCTGTGGTCGACGATGTAGCGCACTTCGTCGGCGCTTAGGCGAAAGTTGATCGGCACAAAGATTCGGCCATTGCCGCTCACCCCGTAGAAACAGGTCTGCAGTCGGGCGGCGTTGTGCGAAACCATCGCTACTTTGCCGCCCATAGGGATGCCCATCTCGTCCATGGCGACACCCATTTGCCTGCGGACGTCGGCGAGTTCGGCGTAGGTCAGTGTCTGTAGTGGCTTTGCTGGTTGGTCCGGTTCGTCGACGATTGCGACGCGATCTGGATAGACCGCCGCTGCACGATCGAGAAAATCGTTGACCGTCATTTCGACTTTCATAATTCAACCCTTTCTAATGCTTCGCTCCAGCGAAGGTGTTGCTGCTTCGCTTCAGCGAAGGTGTTGCTGCTTACTTGTCTCGTTCTCGTAGTTCGACGCGGCGGATTTTGCCGGAGATGGTCTTTGGTAGTTCGGTGACGTACTCGATCTCGCGCGGGTACTTGTATGGCGCCGTTGTGGTCTTGACATGGTTTTGGATCTCGGCGGTGAGTTCGTCGCTGCCTTCATAGCCCGGCGCCAAGATGACGAATGCTTTGACGATGTTGCCTCGCTCTTCATCGGGTTTGCCAACGACCGCCGTCTCGGCAACGGCGGGATGTTCGATGAGCGACGACTCGACTTCGAAGGGGCCGATACGATAGGCCGCCGACAAGATCACGTCATCTGCTCGTCCTACAAACCAGAGGTAGCCGTCCTCGTCGCGGAACGCTCGGTCGCCGGTGTAGTACCAGCCGTTGCGAAACACTTCGGCGGTTCGTGCGTCGTCTTGCCAATAACCGTCGAATAGTCCGATCGGACGTGGCTCGGTCGAGACGCAGATGTTTCCTTCGACGTCGTCGCCGCAAATATTGCCGTCGTCATCGACAACGTCGACCACCATCCCCGGTGCGGGCAGCCCCATCGAGCCGGGCTTTACCGGTTCGGACGGATAGTTGGCGACGAGCACGACCGTTTCGGTTTGTCCGTAGCCGTCATAGGGGGTCGTTCCGGTGTGGGCTGACCATGTTTCGATGACCTCTGGATTCAGCGGTTCGCCCGCGCTGGTGCAGTGGCGAAGCGTCGACCAGTCATAGGAGGAGAGGTCCATCTGGGCAAAGGCCCGGTAGAGGGTCGGCGGTGCGCAGAAGGTCGTCACGTCAAGTTCGGAGATGAGGGTGAGCATGCGGTCGAGGTCGGGCTTTCCAACCACGTTCCACATGACGATGCATGAGCCCACTATCCACTGCCCAAAGAGCTTGCCCCACGCCGCCTTTGCCCAGCCGGTGTCTGACACCGTCCAGTGGATGTCGTCTGGGGTGAGGTCGTGCCAGAAACGGGCGGTGATCTCGTGGCCGAGCGCGTACATGCCGACGTGCTGAACCATCTTTGGGCCGCCGGTCGTGCCAGAGGTGAAGTACAGCAAGAGCGGGTCGGTCGGCGTGGTGTCGGCAGCCTCGGCGGGCTCGCTCGACATCTCGGCCTGTCCCTGGTTGAAGCCAATCCAACCCTCGCGCTCGTCGCCGACGATGAACGCTGCGGTGATCGTCGGGCACTGGTCTCGGACGGTATCGAACCGCTCGGCGGCGCTCTCGTCGCACACGACAGCGATCGCGCCCGAGCTTTCGATCCGGTACTTCTGGTCCTTTGCCATGAGCTGGTTCGTGCCCGGCATCGGCACAGCGCCAATTTGGAAACAACCGAGCAGGGCAGCGTAGAACTCGACGACCCGCGGGACCTGCACAAACACCTTGTCGCCCTTACCAACGCCGTGCTGGCGAAGCAGATGCGCGGTTCGGTTCGCCATGTCGAACAACTGACCGAAGCTGTATTTGTTGATCGTGACACCGTCGGATGCGATTGCGATGAGCGCAATCTTGTCCGGGTTCTCCGCGGCCCTCGCACCCATGACGTCGCGGGTGAAGTTGAACTCTTCTGGAATCTCGAGGCTGAAATTCTCTCGAGTCTCCGCATAGCTGGTCATATTTGCCATCGGCCCCCCTAATTGTTGGCGAGGTTAGTACGGCGCTAGTAAAGCTGGCCAACCCCTCTGTGGATCGAGGCGTCGATGCACCAAGGATCCACCTAGAACGTCGCGGTCACGAGCGTCGTCACCAAACTGACGACGGTGATTGCCCCCAGCACGTCTCCGGTGATACCTCCGATCTTGCTTCGAGCGAGCAGGACAACAGCTATGGCTGCGATGACGGCGAGGGGAAGGCCCAAGATGGCGTTGCTCCCGAGGAGCGCCGCGCCAGCTGCGAACGATGCGACGACCGAAACCCACGCAGCGGGTTTGCTCAGCTCGGAGATGTAGGCAGCCCCCAGCCCATCGCCACCGACTGGACTTATGAGCATCGCCACGATCGCGAGCGCCCGCCCAACGATGTGAGCGGCAATGAGCGCTTGGAACCCAACGGTTGGATCGAGCGAGGACAGTGCGGCGATCTCGATGATGTAGGCGAGCGTCAGCGCTGAAGTGCCGTAGGTACCGAGGCGTGAATCCTTCAGGATTTCCATGCGTTGCTCGACGGTCCAACCACCACCGAACGCATCGGCGATGTCGGCGAGGCCATCGTGGTGAAACGCACCGGTAATGAGCGCGGCGAGCGCGGTCGCGAGCGCAGCAGCGACGAGCGGTGTCGTCACCTCGCTGAGGCCAAGCCATGCGAGCCCCGAAATCGCGCCG
Source organism: uncultured Acidimicrobiales bacterium (assembly GCA_938040365.1). Lineage (GTDB taxonomy): Bacteria > Actinomycetota > Acidimicrobiia > Acidimicrobiales > SHLQ01 > SHLQ01. The sequence continues at coordinate 17,491 of CALHXU010000246.1, read as the reverse complement.
ATCGCGGCGCCGACGAGCGGGAACCACGGCACAGCTGACGAGACCCGCACATCTCGTTTGCCGCCCTGGCTCGGGTCGCCAACAGGTATCCGGGTGAGGAAGCCAACGGCGATCCAGAGTCCGCGCACGATCGCTAACCCTCGGCGGAGTCGAACCACTCCGAGAACGTCGGAACCTCGGTCAGCACCGCACACGCCATCTTGACGAGCGGAACGGCCGCCATTGCACCCGAGGCTTCTCCCAATCGAAGGTCGAGTGAGAGGAGTGGTTCCAGCCCGAGTGCGTCGAGAATGAGCTGGTGGCCTGGTTCTTTGGATCGATGGCCCGCTAGGCAGTTGCTCGTTGCTCGCTGGTCGATCGTGTGCAGTGCGAGAGCGGGCGTACTTGCGATGTACCCGTCGAGTAGAACCGGAATCGAACGAAGTCGGGACTCGGTCAGTGCTCCGGCGATCGCCACCAACTCGGCACCGCCGACCTGGCGGAGAACTTCCAGCGGGTCGGTGATGCCGCTGATCCGCGCGACCGCTTCGGAAACGACTTCTCGTTTACGGGTTAGCGCGTCGTCGTCAACGCCGGTGCCCCGTCCAACAAAGCAATGCGTCTCGCCGCCCGAGATTGCGGCGGTTACCGCTGCGGCGGCGGTCGTGTTGCCGATTCCCATCTCACCGAAAATCAAAAGATCGGCGTCGGCGTTGGCGACCGCGGTGCGGCCCGCCTCAAAAGCCTCGGCAAACCGGACGGGCGACATCGCTGGTTCGATCCGGAGGTTTCCCGTCGGCTGGCCGACACCGACGTCGATCGCAGTCACGGTCGCTCCAGCGACTCGGGCTAGCGCCGAGACACTTGCCTTTGATGCCTCGAATGCGGCGAGCATCGCTGCCGTGACGTCGCTCGGATAAGCGCTCACGCCATCGGCGGCCACGCCGTGGTCTGCCGCAAAGATAATTGCGGCCGGCGCCTCTACCGCTGGCGCTTCGGTGCCGAGCCAGGCAGCCATGTGCACCGCTACCTCGTCGAGGCGGGCCATTGCACCGGTCGGCCGAAGAATCTCACCCGCCCGCGCCGCAGCTGCGGAGCGAGCGGCTTCATTTTGGTCGGGAGCAGCGGCGAGCAGTGCCGAAACCATCTCGGTGGTGACCTCTTTGGATGTCGTCACCGAATCACCAACCGACATCGAGTTGCTGCAGAGGAACGACCTTGCCCGCCGAGACGAATAGCGTCGTTTCAGCTCGTGCGGCAAGGCTCTTGTTCGCGCGACCCAACACGCCCTGATATCGACGCCCGAGGTCGGTCTCGGGATGTACCCCAAGCCCAACTTCGTTCGAGATCACGATCGTCGGAGCGGTTCGGCTTACCAGGGCGTGGCCGAGCACCGACATGTGCGTTTCGATCTGCGCGTTGGTCTTCTTTGCAAAGATGAGATTGCTCGCCAAGAGGGTGATGCAGTCGATGATCAACAGCGCCTGCGCGTCGACAGCGGCGATCGTGCCCGCATCGAGCAGGGGAGCTTCGATCAGCTCCCAATCGGCTGGTCGATCGTGTTGGTGGCGCGTGATGCGATCGGCCATGTCGTCGTCGAGTGGCTCGGCGGTCGCAGCGAACACGACCTCGCCATCGAACTTCTCGCCAAGCCTGACCGCAAGGTCGCTCTTTCCGCTCCGAACCCCGCCCACGAGAATCGAAAAGCCGCGGCCGACACGAACTGGGGAGGTGCTCATCAGTAGTCGATGCCCTTCTTGGCCACGATGCCGTTATCGAATGCGTGTTTGACCTTGACCATTTCGGTCACCGTGTCGGCAATTTCGATGAGGCCCTCAGATGCGTCTCGTCCGGTAACGATCACACTGACCTTCTCTGGACGATTCTTGATCAGATCGCACACCGCGTCGCCGTCGATCCAACCCCAATTCATGAGGTAGGTGAGTTCATCGAGAATGACGAGCTCGTGTTCGCCTGCGTTGATCAACGCAGCAGCCTTGTCCCAACCGGCTTGGGCAATGGCCTTATCCTCGTCGAGGTTCTCGGAGAGCCAGGTGAAGCCCTGGCCTTCACTGAGCCAGGTAACGCCGAGCTGTCGGCCGATCTTTTCTTCACCCACGTTCCAGTTGCCCGACTTTACGAACTGCACGACGGCGACATTCCAGTCTCGGGCAACGCCACGGACCATCATGCCGAACGCGGAACTCGACTTTCCTTTGCCGTCGCCGGTATTGACCAAGACGAGCGACTTCGCTGGCTTGTGCGTCGACTTGTCTGGTTCGTCTGTTGCGGGTTCGCTGCTCATTGGTTCTCTCTCGGTTTGGAGGTGTTTGACTTGTTTTGCTTTGCGATCTTGGGTGCCACGACGACCGTTCCGTCTTCGGTCGTCACCGTGACCTCGGCGTTGTAATGCTCGGAAATATTCTTCTCGGTCAGTACGTCGGGAGCGAGACCGTGCGCAGCGACTCGACCATCGTTACCGAGAAGAAGCAGGCGGTCGGCGAAGTGGCCAGCGAGGGTGAGGTCGTGCATCGTCGAGATGATCGTGCGACCCTTTTCGGCAATGAGCTGGTCGAGTAGCTCGAGTACGTCTTGTTGATGGCCGAGGTCGAGAGCGCTCGTTGGTTCGTCGAGCAAGATGATCGGCGTGTCTTGCACCAGCGAGCGGGCAATGACAACGCGCTGTCGCTCGCCTCCCGACAACGTTTCGACCTTCCGGCCGGCAAATCCCATGAGGTCGAGTTCGGCGAGTGTTTCGTTGGCTACCTCGACATCGGCATCCGATGGGCTCTGGAGTGCATTGAGGTAGGGCGTGCGGCCGAGAAGCACATAGTCGGTCACGATCATCCCATCGGGAATGATCGGAGTCTGGGGAACCCACGCGATCAGCTTTGCCCTTTCACGTAAGTCGAGTTCGCCCAACGGCGTTCCCGCAATCTCGATCGACCCAACCGACTTCGCAGCGCCGGCGAGCGCCCGCAGCAGCGTCGATTTGCCCGCACCGTTGGGCCCGATAATCGACAGCCACTCGCCGTCATAGACCTCGAACGAGACCGAGTCGAGCAGGCGCGTGCCCTTGATCTCGACCGACACGTCTTCCGCGGAGACTGCACTCACTCGATCGACGTCCCTCATTTAATCGACGTCCTGAGTATGACGACAAAGAAGGGCGCTCCAAAGAATGCGGTGACCACACCGATGGGGAGCTCGGTGGGGCTAAGTGCGGTGCGTGCAAGGAGGTCGGAAAGCACGAGAAAGCCCGCGCCGACGAAGATCGACATGGGGACGATGATGCGATAACTCGAACCGAAGAGCAATCGGACGGTGTGGGGGATGATGAGGCCGACGAACGCAATAAGCCCGCTCACCGCAACCGCGCTCGCCGTCAGGAGCGATGCCACGACGATGAGAAACAAGCGCGTGCGGGTAACTGACATTCCAAGCATTGTCGCTTCCTCGTCGCCCACGGCGAGCACATCGAGAATTCGTCCTGTCGAGGCGAGGATTGCGATCGAAATCAACGCCACCGGGAACAGCAGCGAGACCTCGTCCCAGCCTGACGTGTTCAACCCGCCGAGCAACCAGTTGTACACCTGGCGGAGGTCCTGGGTGTTGCGCTGTTGAAGATAGGTCTGCAACGCGCTGTAGAAACTGGCGATTGCGACGCCAGCGAGCACCAGCGTGGTGGCTGATCGAGACGTATTTGAGAGCAGGCCCGAATTTGAGCTGCGCGTCACTGCCGCGCTGCCCATGATCCACGCCAGAAACACCGCCGAAAGCGCACCGGCAAAGGCGAAGATCTGCACCGGATCGAAGGCGCCGATGCCGTCGCCAAGCCCGTTCGTAAATGCAATCGTTGCACCGAGGCCGCCGCCAGCGGCGACACCGAGCAGGTAGGGGTCGGCGAGTGGGTTGCGGAAGATGCCTTGAAAGGTCGCACCCGACACGGCGAGCGACGAGCCGACGAGTAGCCCGAGCGTGACCCGGGGGAGCCGCAAGTTCCGGACGATCGAAACCTGTTGGTCGGCGAGGTTTGATTCAAAGGTGAACGGCAGGGCAGCGTCGAACGATTCGACGATGACGCCGGTCCGGTCGATCGACGTTGGACCAACGACGAGCGCAACCGCAATCGACCCCAAAACGAACGCGACCCCGCCTACGACCCATGAGAATCGGATCGAGGCGGGGCGAGCGTTCATCGTGTGCGCTAGCTCGCTGCGGCGACTTCGACTTCAGAAAGCGCGTCGGCGATCGCCTGGGTGTAGTCGACGATGCGTGGGCCCCAACGGCTCGCAATATCGTCGTTCAGTTCGACGACATTGCCGTTGGTGACGGCGCTGAGGCTTTCCCAACCGGGGCGAGCTGCGACCGTCTCGGCGGTTTGGCCGCAGCAGATGGTGTCGGCGAGGAAGATGAGGTCGGGGTCGGCGGTGATAAGGAACTCCTCGGTCAGCTGCGGGAAGCCGAATGACTCACCGTCGGGGTCGGCAGCATCTGCGATGTTTTCGAGGCCGAACAGCGAGTAGACCTGCCCAACAAAGGTGCTGCTGGTCGAGCTAAAGAATGTGTTGTCGAGCTCGTGGTAGTAGGTGAGGCCTTCCGGGGCTTCGGTTGCGTCGACGATGGCGGCGATGTCGGTCTGAATCTGGCCGACAAGTTCGCCAGCTTCACCGACATTGCCGGTAAGCGCACCGAGTTGTTCGATCTGGGTGTAGGTGTCATCGAACGTTGCTGCAAATGGCAAGATGACGTTCTCGATACCGACTTCGGCGAGTCCTTCGATCGGTCCGGACGATACGACGTGGGTTGGTCCGTAGCCAACGATGCCCTCGACGTTTACCGGGAAGCTGGTGAGTGCTTCGTCGGTTGGCGCTTCGGGTGGAAAGTTCGAGTTGTTGTCGACGGCTACGACGAGATCGCCAGCGCCAATCGCAAAGAGCATCTCGGTGGCGCTTGGGCTCATCGAGACAATGACGAGTTCGTCAGCTACTGCTTCTTCGACAGCTGTTGCCGCTTCTTCGACAGCAGGCTCCACGTCCTCCATGGCCTCTTCATCTTCCATGGCGTCGTCTTCCATGGCGTCGTCTTCCATGGCTTCTTCGTCCTCCATGGCTTCGTCTGTTTCCTCGGCTGCCTCATCGGCAACGTTGGTCACGACGGTGTCGGCGCTTGCGCATGCGGCGGCGACCATCGTGAGGGCCAGTAGCAGGCCGAAGAGCTTGGCGAATGCGCCAAAGCGTGGTGGACGGGTGATCTTCATTTTGGTCTCCTTGCTGATCGCACACAGGAAACCGTGTTCGACCAGCCCCTTCCTCGAGGGCGATGGTTGAATATGAGGTTGGAAGCTGGCTCGACCGGACTCGTGCTCCTCTCGAAAGAGGCGCACATCACCGTTGCGGGACAGTGCCGGATTCACACCGGACTTCGGCTCAACTACCAGCGCTGAGTGTAATACTCACCTCGCCGAAAGCGTGTTTCGCGGCGATGGCAAGACGGGTGTAAGACTTGTCACCAACGCCGGTCCGACGGTCGCAAAGTCATGCTTTTCAGCAAGGGCCGTGAAACACTCATGGCAATGCGCATCCGTCTCGCCTTGTTCTTGTTGGCAACGCTCGTTCTGAGCGCATGCGACGGCTACATCGAGGAGCTTCGCGTGCAAGCGGACGGCTCTGTCGACCTTTCGGCGCAGGCGATCGTCGTCTGCACCGACGAGTTGCAGCAGGCGATCTGGGGCGGCGACCCGTGCGAACAGATAGACAACGCGCTCGCCACAAACGATATGAGTGGCCTGCCATTCGGGTTCGATGTCGACCCGAACCGAGTTGGCCTCGTCAGCACCGGCGAAGCCGACCGTCGAACGATCGACGTCACCTGGAGCGGCACCGCCGACGAGTTCGGGTCGGTGCTCGCAGGCCCAGGTGTCGTTACCCAGCTCAACGACCAAGAGACCGAGGTCGTGTTCGCCAACCGCGGCACGCCATTCCAATCACTGTCCGAATCGGGCGACCCCGATGTTGTGAGTGCGCTGGCGAACTCACGATGGGAGGCAGGCGAGTTTCGTATCAACGCCCCCGACCTCGTCGTCGACCACAACGGTGATGAGATTCAAGGGCGAATCGTCATCTGGAACCTCGACGAGAATTCACCTGACGAATTCCGGGTGGTGTTCACCACCGCCGACCCGCCGCTGCGTTGGTGGTGGCTCGTTATGGGCGGCGTGGTTCTCGTGGTGCTCGTCGCAATGATGTTGGTCCTCGAACCAAAGCCGCAGGCTTCGAAGCGCAGTCGTTAGGCGCTAGCCCTCGGGGACGAGCGCCTCTGCGGGGTTGGGGAGGATGACCGGACCAGCTGGGACGGGCGGAGCCGAATCGGCTTCGACCAAGCCGTCGATCTCGGGTGGGAGCGGACCGTTCTGGTACGGAATCGAGTCGTGGCTGCCGGGAACCCATTCGAAGTCGGGTGCAGCGGTCGACGATTCACACGATGCAGCACCGGCAGCTTCGGGCGGAGTGATCGAGGCAGTTCCGTTCTCACGTATGCAGAGGTTGGGGTCGGGTGACGCTGCTTGAAAGGCGAGGACGATGTCCGATGTTCGGTTGTCGAGCACCGTGTTTCGCTCGACGAGCGCGGCCTGTGGGTTGGTCGATGTGTTGTTTATGTTCTGTCCGAGCAGCACCGCAGCGGTGGTGTTGCCGGTGATTCGGTTGGCGATGACCCTCGTGCTCGTCGAGCCCCCAACGTGTATCCCAACGCCAAAGCTGACGTCGAACGCCGGATTCGAGACCGGCGATTGGCTAAAGCCATTGTTCTGAATGATCGATGCCGCAATGTCGACGCCAGAAGTTGGCCGACCGTCGCCGTCTTCGATGACGACGCCCGCCCGGTTGTTTCGACTCGTGGCCGACGTGATCGACACGCCTTGGTTTGCGCCAACGACGGCGAACCCGCGGGCCGAGAACTCGGCGAGCGTGGTGGTGATGAGCGTGTTGCACTGTTCGCAGTTCGAGACGAGCACACCCGCATCGCCGTGGCCCGATAGCCAACCTTGCCGTACCTCCGCGTTAATGACATTGTCGAGGGCAATGCCGCTTAGCGCCGTATTCGATGTTGTCACGTGCAGTGCCCTGAAGCTGTCGATCAACCCACCCGACGCGGGGTCGCCAACGCTGATGGCGTCACCGAGGTAGTTGCGAACGGTCAGGTTTTCGATCGCCACACCGTTCGCAACCACCGACACGCCGGTGGTCAGCGAGTGAATGCCATCGATAAACACGGTGTTTCGATCGCGGCCACGAATCACGACGTCTGGGGTCGAGATGATGACCTCTTCGGTGTACACGCCTGGTTCGATCAAGATCAGATCGCCTGGCTGTGCTCGGTCGACCGCAGCTTGAATTGAAAACTCGTCGACCGGAACCCGAATTGCGCTAATTGTGGGCGCAGGAAGGGTGCTGATGGGAGGTTCGACGATCTCGCCCTCTGGGGTTGTGCCGTTGAACACCGGAGAACCAATATCGTCGCCGTCGCGTGGCGCACAGCTCGCAACGATGAGCATGCAGCACGCGAAGATTGCTAGCAGGACCCGTTGGTTCATCATGCCAAGACTACCGATGGCTTTGCGCAGCGTTGGTCACTGTCCGGACGGCTTCGACGAGCGCGTCGTTGAACTCTCGGTCGTTTCGAATGGGAACTTCGTGGCCTGCATGGACGCTGTGCATCGAATCGACATCGAGTTCGGTTGCGAGTTCGACCTGGCGCTCCATGGGAACGATCGTGTCGATGCTCGTCACGACGAACGACGATGGAACCGGCGCCGGCGTGGTGATCTTCTCAGGAGAAAGGGTGCCGAGCGACGCTCCAGCTTCGAGCAGGGTGATGACGTCGGCTTGGGCGACCACCCCCGCGATCCAGTCGGGGTAGCGGCGGGTAAATGCCGAAAGAACCCTCGAAAATATGGTGGCCCGGGCCGACTCGGGCAGTCGTCGAAGGCCTTTCGCTAGCCGACCGAGGAATGCAAATTCGATTACCTCCCGGCGCGTCTTGGCGAACGTGCCCGCTGTTGCCGATAGCACGAGGCCGGCGCAGCGGTCGGGGTGTTGGTGAAGAAGTGTTTGGGCAACGGCGCCGCCAAGGCTGTAACCAACGACGATCGCCGATCGAATCTCGAGGGCATCAAGTACTGCTACAGCGTCATTTGCTGCGCTCTCGAGCGTGAACGGCTCGGCGTTTCGTATCCCGTGGCCATGACCGTGATGGTCATACATCACTACGCGGTGCTGCTCGCACAGGCTGGGAAAGGCAAAGCCGTAGTTGGTTGGAGCGTCGATATTCCAGCCGTGCAGCAGAAGGACCGGAATTTCATTTGTGCGAATTGGGCCCGAATCCCACACTTGGGTTGTTCCTCGTCCGGCGATCGCGATCTCTCGGGCTTCGCCTATGTCGTAGCTCGGCCGATAGCCAGAGCTCACCCGACGCTAACCACCTCGACCGACAGCGAACCGCCGGCTGGGGTTTCGAACGAGACGGTGTCGCCGGCTTTGGCTCCGGCCAGCGACTTGCCGAGCGGTGAGCCGGGGGAGAGGTTTTCCATGCCCTCTTGGCGTTCTTCGATCGAGCCAAACAGGTACTTCTCGGTGTCGTCGTCACCCTCGTAGCGCAGCTCGACGATGGAGCCGGTTTGTACGGTGCCGTCCTTGACCGCTTCGACAATCTCGGCCTCTTCGAGTGTCTTGGCGAGGAACATGATGCGTCCCTCCATCTTTCCCTGCTCTTCTTTTGCCGCGTGGTAGTCGCCATTTTCTGAAAGGTCGCCGAGCTCACGAGCGACCTCGATCTTGCGGGCAATATCGATGCGGCCGCGGGTGGTGAGGTCCTCGTGTTCTTCTTTGAGGCGGTCGTACGTCTCTTGGGACAGTTGCTTCGATGCCATTTGATCAGGATAACCGGACCCAATCGAGGGTGGAGGTAAAAGTCTGTTGGCTCTCGGACTTCGCCTCGACGCTCGGAAGTGGGAGAGTGGGCCATGCGCGAGCTACATGAATTAGAACTGGTCCTCGTCGTCGACAACGAGACCGACATGCTTTCGAGCATCGACAATGCCGAGCAGTCGTCGGAGAGTCGGGGAATCCTCGACCGCGTGCCACCCACCGAGGTAAGGGATGGGCACGCCCACACCAACGTGTTCGGCCACCTCTGTTGTGCGTGCCACGGATTCTCCGTTCTGCTCACTGGTCGTATTGGTGACGAGTCTCGTACCGTGTTGTTCGACGTAGGTCCATACGGCGAGATTTGGTTGGCGAACGCCGAGCGACTCGGGATCGACCTCTCCTCGATCGAAGCGATCTTTCTTTCGCACTGGCATTGGGACCACAGCGGCGGTTTCCCCGACGTGGTCGCAGCAATCTCGGTTGCTCGTGCCGATGCTGGGTTGGCGCCGCCGATCCTCGATCTTCACCCGGATCGCCCATCACAACGCGGCGTGCGCGTTCCCGATGGTTCGGTGTTGCTGCTTCCACCCGAACCAGAACTCGATGCATTGGCGGCGACTGGTGCGACGGTTTCGCTGAACGGCGAAGCCCATGACGTAGCCGACGGCTTCTTCTTTGGCAGCGGGGAGATCCCTCGGGTCACCGAGTTCGAAACCGGACTCCACGGTCATGTGACTCGACGCACCGAGGGTGGCGATTTCGAGGACGATCCGCTCATTCTCGACGAGCGTTACCTCGCAGCCCATGTCGCTGGTCGGGGAGTCACGGTGCTTTCTGCGTGTAGTCATGCCGGGGTTATCAACGCGGCGAAGTCGGCTCGGTCGTTGAGCGAGGAAGGGCTCGACGTTGTGCTCGGCGGGTATCACCTCGCCGGGGCCACGATGGAGCAACGCATACCGCAGACGGTCGCGGCGTTGGGAGAACTCGAGCCGCGCCTCGTCGCCCCTGGCCACTGCACGGGATGGCGGGCGAAGGTCGCGCTGGCGAATGCCTTCGCCGATGATGATCGCTACGCACCGAGCGTTGTGGGCACTCGCTACCGACTGCAAAGCGTCAGCAGATAGGGACGAGCGCATTGAGCAGCCCCCACCGGGGCGACACGAAGTGGTTGCGTGCGCAATGCTGGTGTGATGAGCGAACTAGCGTCGACCGATCCCATCACGACACTCGAGGTGGATCGAGCCAATATCGGCACGACGCGTCTCATAACCGAGGAGCAAAGAGCGCTCGAAGCAGGACAGGTTCGTCTCTCGATCGACCGGTTTGCGGTGACGGCCAACAACATTACCTATGCCGTGTTTGGCGACATGCTCGGCTACTGGGACTTCTTTCCGACAACCAGTGCCGCGTGGGGTCGGGTACCGGCGATGGGTTGGGCCACCGTGACCGAGAGCAATGTCGAGGGCATTGCGGTCGGAGGTCGCTACTACGGCTGGTTCCCGATGGCTTCTGCCGTGACCTTCACCGCAACCGTCACTCCTGATGGCTTTCGAGATGACGGTGCTCACCGCGTCGACCACGCGAGCGTCTACCGCAGCTATGTCGGCATGGACGCTGACGCGATGTATCCCGATTCCGACGAGGGCATGGACGGGTCGATCGACGATGCCGAGGACCGCCACGCACTCTTGCGCGGACTTGCATTAACGGGCTTTCTCGCCGAAGAATTCTTTGCCGATGGCGGCGGCACCGACGAAGCGTATTTCGGCGCGTCGCGCGTCGTGGTGCTCTCAGCGTCGTCGAAGACAGCCCTTGGCTTTGCCGACCGAGCACGGCGACGAGGCGGAAAGGCGCGGGGCGGTGTCGAGGTTGTTGGTGTCACCTCGGCAGGCAATCGAGAGATGGTCGAATCGACCGATCTTTACGATCTGGTCGTGACCTATGACGAGGTCGAGCGCATCGAAACGAGCGGCGGGACGGTGTCGATCGACATGGCCGGAAACCCTGCGGCGCTCCGTGCGGTACACGAACACTTCGGCGATGGTCTGGCGTACTCGATGACGGTCGGACGCAGCCATCACGATGCCGAACCTCCAACGAGGGAGCCCCTCGCTGGTCCGGAACCAAAGATGTTCTTCGCCCCTAGTGAAGTCAGCCGTCGGGCAAAGCAGTGGGGTCGCGACGAATATGGCGATCGGTGCGCCGACTCGATCAAGAGCTTCGCAAAAGCAAGCCAGAGTTGGCTTACGGTCGAGCAGCGAACCGGCGCGGATGGCGCTCAATCGGCTTGGGCCGACGTGCACTCCGGCACGGTTGCTCCAAGCATCGGCCTCGTGGTCGTGCAAGACTCGCCCCATGGCAGACCGTGATATCGAAAAGAACGTCCCAACCGCGCAGTTCGTAGACACCTTGCGTCGGCTCGCCGATGCAATGGAATCGGGTGAACCGTTTCGTATTCAGGTGCAGAACCAGCGTTTCACGGTCCCAGCTGACGCCGAGATCGTGATCGAACACGAAGTCGACGGCGACGAAGAAGAGCTCGCGTTCGAGCTCCAGTGGGAAAACAGCTAGCTGGGACGTCGGCCAGCTTTCTTCAGTGGAAGGCAACCGCAACTATTCCTTAGTTGTTCATATCGCTTTTCTTGATGTCTTCTCCAACCAGCCGACCTAGGCCTTTGAGCCCATGAACCGATAGGTCAAACGGATCAATCGGCGGGAAAGAACTCAGGAGACTGAAGTGAGAAGATTGAATCTGTTCAGACTGTTAGTGACGTTGTCTGTCGCTGCGATGGTGGCGACGCTGTTTCCGGCGACCCTGTCCGCACAAGCCAGCGGTCCTAACATTGAAGAGTCCTACGTCGGGCTTCCAGAACTTGGCGCCGGATTCGTATACGAAGGCTGGCTCATCATCGATGGCGCTCCTGTTTCGACAGGACTCTTCACCGTTGACGCTGCTGGCGAGGTGACACAGATCAGCAGCACGACGCCGCCAAATGCGGCAGATGCGGCGACGTTCGTTCTCACGATCGAGCCTTCGCCCGACCCAGATCCAGCGCCGGCTGCCACTCACGTTCTCGCTGGTGACTTCGTCAACTGCTCGGCAGAGCTCAACATCGAGCACCCCGCCGCAATCGGCACGGACTTCTCCGAGTCGACGGGTACGTTCATCGTCGCTACCCCGACCACGAATGACACAACAGATGAGTACAGCGGTGTGTGGTTCCTCGAGACGTCCACAGGTAGCCCTGCAGCTTCGCTCGACGTTCCAAACCCACTGAGTGGTTGGCAGTATGAAGGTTGGGTCGTCGGTCCGAACGGTCCGATTTCGACCGGTACGTTCACCACTCCAGCCGGTGCCGACGTCGGCAGCGGCTTCAACGGCACGGACAACCCTCCGCCGCCATTCCCAGGCGAAGACTTCATCAACAACGCTCCTGCCGGAAGCACCTTCCCAACGGATCTTTCGGGATACCCAGTCGTGATCAGTGTTGAGCCAGTGCCAGACGACAGCCCAGCACCGTTCCCGCTCCGTCCTCTTCAGGGCGAAGTGCCAACACCAGCGAACCCTGGCGTAGCGAATAACAACGCGCTCTCCTTCGTCGAGGACGGCCTTGGCGGAACGGTCAACGTTCCATGCGACACCGCGCTCCAAACAGACGGTGATGCTCCAACGGCTGCTCCTTGTGTCGCGGTTCAATTCTCATTTGAGCAACTCCAGCCTCCTATGGGATTCTTCATCACCGAGCCATGGGTTGGTCTCCACGATGGAACCTTCGACCTCTTTGAGTCCGGTCAGCGTGCTTCTGCTGGTCTTGAGGCTCTGGCCGAGGGTGGCAACACCGCGGATCTCGGTGCTGAGTTCGCTCAGGCCGGTCGCCTCCAAACGACGATCGGCAACGGCAACGTCCAGTTCATCTCTCCAGGAGAGACGATCGAGGGTTCGATCGTGGTTCGCAACGCAGCGGCATACCGCTACTTCTCGTATGCCTCGATGCTCATTCCTTCGAACGATGCGTTCATTGGTAACGATGATCCATTGGCGTACGAGCTGTTCGATGCTGCCGGAAACTTCACTGGTCCGGTGACGTTCGACGTCCTTGCGTCTGACATCTACGACGCGGGTACCGAGGTCAACGATGGCCAGGGTGCTGCTGGATTCTCGCAGGGTCTTAACGGTGACGGCGGAACTTCGACCGATGATCCAACATCGACCGTAGGTATCCACCCAGATCGGTTGGCGAACATCGAGAACTTCCAGACGGCTGCAGGAACGGTTGTGAGAAACCTCCTCACCCCTGATGAGGCCATTGCACGTGTCACCGTTGATTGTGGTGACCCGGTCGAAACTGTGGCGGCTGTTGGTCCGCTCTTTGATGGATACGTCGCAGCACCAGCGGCGCCACAAACAGGTCCAGCGCTTGCAATCACCGGCGCATCCACCAACGTGGTCTTTGCTGTGGGCCTTGTCCTCGTAGCGCTCGGCGCCGTGACCGTTCGGTCGCAGCGTCGCCTAGGTGAGCGGGTCTAGTCAGTCGAGCAGGTCTAGTCAGTACTGACTAAACCCTGAGTATTCACAAGGTCGGCAGCTGGTCCGGCGTCTCACAATCGTGGGGGCGTCGGGCCACTGTCGGCCTTGTACTCATTTTGGATCGGTACTCGCTTTAGATCGAACCCAGTGCCTGGAGTACGTCGGCGAGGAGTTCGTCTCTGTCTTCGAGGCCGATCGATAGGCGGACCATCGATTCGCCGATCCCGACCTTCGCCCGACCCTCTGTACCCAGACGACGATGGGTCGTAGTCGCTGGATGGGTTGCGAGGCTCTTCGAGTCACCGAGATTGTTCGAGATGTCGAACAACTGGAGCGAGTCGAGGAACGTGAAGGTGTCGGTCTTGTCGCCGTCGATCGTGATCGCCAAGACCGTCCCGCCCTTTTCCATTTGCGACATGGCGAGTTCGTGCTGCGGGTGCGATGGGTGACCGGGGTAGGCAGTGCTCGTGAGCTTTGTGTGATTTTGTAGTTCGCTCGCGATGGCCAACGCCGATGCGCTCGCCGCATCGACCCGTAGGCGAAGCGTCTCCATCCCCTTCAACAGCGTCCACGCATTGAACGGGCTGAGCGACGGCCCTGTGTGACGCACAAACGGCATGAGGTGATCGTCGCGGAATTGCTGGCTGCTCAACACGGCACCGCCGAGAACGCGACCCTGACCATCGATGTGCTTAGTCGCCGAGTAGATGACGACGTCGGCGCCGAGCTCGAGCGGGCGTTGCAAGACTGGCGATGCAAACACGTTGTCGACCATGACGAGCGCGCCGGCGGTGCGCGCCATTTTGCTCACCGCTGGGATATCGACGATCTGCAGACCTGGGTTTGATGGCGATTCGAGAAACACCGCGTTCGTTGGAACCGATAAAGCTTCGGCCCACTCGTCGAGGTCGGTGCCATCGACGAGTACCGACTCGATCCCAAAGCGCGGGAGGATCTCATTGACGATGACGCTGCACGAGCCGAAGAGCGCTCGTGAGGAAACGAGTCGATCGCCAGCGCTGAGGAAAGAGGCCAGTGCCGCATACACCGCAGCCATACCCGATGCGGTTGCGAAACACGACTCTGCGCTCTCGACGAGCCGGAGCCGTTCTTCGAACATGGCGACCGTCGGGTTTCCGTACCGGGAGTAAATGAAGCGGTCGCGCTCGCCGGCGAACGCCGCTTCGGCTTCGGCCGCGCTCGAATAGACGTAGCCAGAGGTCGGATAAATCGCTTCGGCAGTCTCGTCGAAACCGCTGCGCGTCAAACCGCCACGAATCAGGTTCGTCGCTTCGCTACGTTGCCCGCGGGAGCTGCGCTGCCCGCCCAAATTGTCCTCGCTCATCAGTAAAAGCTTACGGCCGAGGCCTTACTGATGTTTCCAAGGGAGCCCAGCGCCACGCCAACCGCCCGTGCGATGCCCGTCCGCGTCGTGGTCTCCTTCGAAGCCATCGACCATGTTGTACACCTCGGTAAAGCCCGCTGCGGTCAGTGCACTCGCACCTGCAGCCGATCGGGCGCCGCTCCGGCACATGACGACGATCGGTTGGTCTTGGGCCAAGCCGCCCGCTGCGTCGCTCAGAAAGTTCTCGTTCTTCGCTCCATCGGGGTACGTCGTCCATTGCACAAAGCGTGCGTTCTCCATCACGGGAACCCCAACAAAGACCCACTCGGCCTGGGTCCGACAGTCGATCAGTACCGCGTCTTCGCGTTCGAGCAAGAGTGCGTGGGCATCGGTCGGTGAAAGATCAGCTTGGTAAGACACGTTCGCAGCCTATTGGGATCGACGCTGCGGTGAAAGCCACAGATCGCCGCCGGGCGTTGCTTTGGAAATATCGGGGCAGAATAGTCGGGTGACAAACGAAGCGAATGAAGCACACATCGATGGCCGCTTGCGCTATCGACTCCTCACCGGCGGCGACACGTCGGAGTTCTGCGAGAAGGTCTCACAAGCGCTGGCCGATGGGTATGTCCTGTCGGGATCGCCGGCGATTACCCACGACGGCGAAAAGACCATCACGGCCCAAGCCGTCGTGCTGGCCTCGGTGGTCACTCCTGTCTCGACCGATGGCGACGGATTCCCGACCGGTTCGTCAACAACATGAGCGGAAGCGCTGGGCAGGGTTATTTCATTTCTCCAGAGGGCGGGCCGGGGCCCGGGGTGCTTCTGCTGCATTCGTTCTGGGGGCTGAACCGTCACACCAAGGACACTGCGAACCGTCTCGCCGACTCGGGCTTCACCGTATTAGCCCCCGATCTGGCCGACGGCGAGGTGTACACGAAGAACGATGAGGCCATGGCTGCACTCGCCGAGATGGATGTCAACGTCAACGCTTCGCTGGTGCAGTCGAGCCTCGGAATCCTCCGTCGGGCATCGAGAGACAAAACCGCACCCATCGGCGTTCTCGGATATGGCTCGGGAGCCTCATGGGCGCTTTGGCTATCGGCCCGACTGACCGAAGAGATCAGCACCGTCGTCACCTACTACGGAACCCAAAGCATTCCAATGGAAGGCTCAACCGCGAGCTACCTTGCGCACTGGGCAGAAGAAGACGACATCGTGTCCGACCTCGAGGTTGCCGACCTCGGCCTGAGCCTTTCGATGGCCGGACTCGATTTCAAATTCGAACATCACGATGGCACCGCGCACGGCTTTGCCGAGGAAGGCCATGCCTCCTACGACGGCCAAGCCGAGGCTGTCGCGTGGCGTAAGACCGCCGAGTTCCTCGCCGAGCACTTGCGGCTCCGCTCGTCCGAAGCGAATGAGCTCGGGTAGTCCAGAAACGCACGTCCCGGGCAAGCGGTCTCATCCTTAGGGACGAGACACCAGATCAGACTTCGGGCCGAAGACCGCTCAGCTCTCGCGTCTTATAGTGACGTCATGGCGACGGGAACAGCACATACGGGTTTGGAAGCGGCGAGCGGGTCTGGCGGGCTCGAAGTCCGAGGGTTGCGCCGCTACTTCGGCGATATCCGAGCGGTAGACGGCGTCGACCTCACAGTTCGGCCAGGAGAGACCGTTGGTTTCCTTGGCTCGAATGGTGCGGGCAAGACGACGACGATGCGGATGATTCTCGACATCGTTGCGCCCCAGGCAGGATCGATCACGTGGAATGGGCAAGCAATCACCGATGAAGTCCGCAACTCGATTGGATACATGCCCCAAGAGCGTGGCCTGTACGCACGGATGAAAGTGTTCGACCAAGTCGTCTACTTCGGGCGGCTCGCCGGGCTCTCGAAGGCTGCTGCCAAAGAACGAGCGGACTACTGGATCGAGCGAGTCGGGCTAGCCGAACGCCGCAAAGATCTCGTACAGGAGCTATCGGGCGGTAACCAACAGCGAGTGCAGCTCGCCGTTTCACTCGTCCATGACCCCGACCTTCTCGTGCTCGACGAACCATTCGCTGGTCTCGACCCCATCGCCGCGGTTGCGATGCAAGAGATCATCACCGAACGAAGCGCAGCGGGCGCCTGTGTTCTGCTTTCGTCGCACCAACTCGATTTGGTCGAGGGATTGTGTGACTCGGTCGTGATTATCTCCAACGGCCAACAGGTAGCAGTCGGCCGACCGATCGACCTTCGACTCGCAGCCGGACACCGTACCCTCGTCGTCGAGTGGGCCGAAGATGTGGGGCAATGGCAGCCGCTTTCTGGAGAGCTGATTTCGTTCACCGGCACCAGAGCCGAAGTCGCCATGCCGGCAAGCAAAGATGCGAGCGAACAGATCGCCCACGCCGTTGCGGCCGGGTCGGTCATCACACTCACGGTCGAGCCACCGTCGCTCGCCGAAGTCTTCTCCGACAGTGTTTCGCCACCTGTTCCAGGTGGTGTTGCGTCACCTGTTCCAGGTGGGGTTGCGCCGGCTTCGCTGGATGCTACGGCGCACGACGAACCGATTTCGACCGGGGAGGTCACCTCATGATTTGGCAGATTGCACGACGAGAAATCGTCACCCGCGGTCAGACAAAAGCGTTCCAAGTGCTCACCGCAGTCCTGCTCGTCGGTGTCATCGTTGCAGCGGTCAGCATCTCGCTCGTGACTGGCAGCAGCGATGAAG
>CALHXU010000245.1 GCA_938040365.1 uncultured Acidimicrobiales bacterium | reverse complement strand
ACGCGAAGCCACTTGTTCTTCTCGTACACGTTGCAGATGACCTGCTGGTGACGCATCTTTGCCTGAAACTTCACCCGCTCATCGCAATGCATGCAGTCGACCTGGCTACCAGGTTCAACGAGGCGGGTTACAGCTCGACTGACCTTCTTGATCTTGACCTGCTTCGTCGGGTCGGTCTTCGACCCCTTGATGCGCTTGCCCTTGGTCGCTGTTGCGCCCTTGGTCTCGTCGGACTTTGCTGCACTCTTTGCCATACCTACCTATCGGCAGGTTTCGCTCAGTATTGAAGGCCGGACGAATCCTTTTTGATCACGTTTGCTGCGAATTGACGCGTTAGCCGCTAGGCCTGCAGCATCTCCAAGACCATTGCCCCCATCGCAGCGGGGTCACCCATGTCAGGGTGAAGCACCAGGTCGGGATCGACTGGAGCTTCGTAGGGGTCCGAGATCCCGGTGAAGTTCTCGATCTTGCCTTCGCGAGCCAACTTGTACAGGCCCTTTGGGTCGCGAGCTTCGGCGGTTTCGAGCGGCGTGTCCATAAAGACTTCGAAGAACGGCACGTCGGCCGCCTTGTGAATCTCACGAGCTCGTTCTCGACCAGCCCGATATGGGCTGACGAGTGGAACGAGCGCAACGACGCCGGCATCGGCGAAGAGTCGGGCAACCTCGCTGACGCGCCGAACGTTTTCGTTTCGGTCATCGGCGGTAAAGCCGAGATCGGCATTGATGCCGTGACGCAGGTTGTCGCCGTCGAGCATGTAGGTCGGCTGCTTCTGTTCGACGAGTAAGCGCTCGACCTCGACCGCAACGGTCGACTTACCCGACCCGGACAAGCCGGTGAACCAAATGGTCGCACCGGCAAGTCCGAGATGGGTCCAGCGTTCTTGCCGATCGAAATGACCGGGGTGCCAAACGACGTTTTCAGACACCGAAACTATCCCGCGGTCTCGCCGAGGATCATGCCTGCAGCAACCGTACTGTTCGTGGTCTCGTCGATGAGCACAAAGCTGCCGGTCTCCCGGTTGCGACGGTACTCGTCAACGAAGAGTGGCAGCGTCGAGCGGAAGCTGATGCGGCCAATTTCGTTGAGCGCAATCTCGGTGGCTTCCTCATCGCGATGCAACGTGTTGATGTCGAGACGGTAGTTGATGTCTTTGATCATCACGCGTCCAGCCCGGGTCGTGTGCTTGATCGCATACTTTTTGCGAGAAGAAAGCGTTTGTGTCTCGTCCATCCAGCAGATCATCGCATCGATGTCTTGGCTCACGACCGGCTGGTTGTTTGGGCGACAGATCATGTCGCCACGGCTGATGTCGATCTCGTCTTCGAGACGAACCGTGACCGCCATTGGCGGAAATGCCTCATCGACGGGACCTTCGAAGGTATCGATCGACTTGATCTTCGACTCGAAACCACTCGGCAGCACGACAACATCGTCGCCCGGCTTCATGACACCACCGGCGACCGAACCGGCATAGCCGCGGTAGTCGTGGTGTTCTTCACTCATTGGACGAATCACGTACTGCACAGGGAATCGAACGTCGACCATGTTGCGGTCCGATGCAGTGTGCAGCGTCTCGAGGTGGCTGAGCAGCGACGGTCCATCGAACCACGGCATGTTCTCGGACTTGTCGACGACATTGTCGCCAACGAGAGCCGACACTGGAATGAACGACAGGTCGGGAACGTCGAGGCGCATCGCAAAATCGCGGAACTCGTCGCGCACTTCGTTGAAGGTCTCTTCGGAGTAGTCGACAAGGTCCATCTTGTTCACACAGACCACGATGTGTGGAATGCGGAGCAACGATGCAATAAAGCTGTGACGACGACTCTGCTCGATCACGCCATTGCGGGCGTCAATGAGAATGAGCGCAACGTCGGCGGTCGATGCACCAGTGACCATGTTGCGGGTGTACTGGGTGTGACCTGGAGTGTCGGCAATGATGAACTTGCGTTTCGGCGTTGCGAAGTAGCGGTAGGCAACGTCGATGGTGATGCCCTGCTCGCGTTCGGCGCGAAGGCCGTCGGTCACGAGCGAGAGGTCCATCTCCATGCCACGCTTCTCGGAGGCCTTGCCGACAGATTCGAGTTGGTCTTCAAAGATTGACTTTGAGTCATACAAGAGGCGGCCAATGAGGGTCGACTTCCCGTCGTCGACAGAACCCGCAGTTGCGAATCGGAGAATTTCTGACATTAGAAGTAGCCCTCTTTCTTACGATCTTCCATCGCTGCCTCAGACACGCGGTCATCAGCGCGAGTCGCGCCACGTTCGGTCTGTCGAGTAGCGGAAACCTCTTCGATGATCTTTTCGATGGTGTCGGCGTCGGACTCGACTGCACCGGTGATGGTGATGTCGCCGACGGTGCGGTAACGAACCTGCTCCTCGAACACCTCTTCGCCTTCCATACGCTCGACAAAGTCGTTCTCGGCGAGAAGCATGCCGTCGCGCTCAAAGACGCGACGCTGGTGAGCAAAGTAGATCGAAGGGATCTCGACCTCATCGGCAGCGATGTACTGCCAGATGTCGAGTTCGGTCCAGTTCGAGATTGGGAACACACGAATGTGCTCGCCCATCTTGATGCGGCCGTTGTAGAGGTTCCACAGCTCGGGACGCTGCCCCTTTGGATCCCACTGGCCGAAATCGTCGCGGAACGAGTACACGCGCTCTTTCGCACGCGACTTCTCTTCATCGCGGCGAGCACCACCGAAGAGCGCATCGAAGCGATGCTCTTCGATCGCTTCGAGCAGCGTGGTCGTCTGCAGACGGTTGCGCGATGCTCGTGCACCGGTCTCCTCGGTCACCGTGCCAGCGTCGATGGTGTCTTGCACCTTTGCGACGATCAGCTTTGCGCCAACCTCGGCAGTACGGCGATCGCGGAAGTCGATGACCTCTTTGAAGTTGTGGCCGGTGTCGACATGGAGGACTGGGTACGGGATCTTCGCTGGAGCGAACGCCTTCTCGGCGAGTCGCAACATGACGATCGAATCCTTACCTCCCGAGAACATAAGGGCTGGGTTTTCGAACTCCGCGGCCACTTCACGCATAATGTGAATGGATTCCGCTTCGAGTTCCCTCAGGTGGGATAGCTCGTAAGACATTGTGTGCGCTTGCTCCTCTGCAGCAAAGGTTCAGTATTCGTATCGGCATGCCGACACGTACCCTGAGCATTCATCGAGATATCTAATCGACCGCCCGAAACCGAAAGTGTAGATCGCAACACCTTATGAACTCTGTGACACCTGACGACCATCTTGAAGCAGCCCGCATAGCCACCGCAGCGGGTGAGCTTTTGCTCGCAATCCGCGACGAAATGAGCACAAATGGTGCCGATTCGAAAGAAATGAAGGACGTCGGCGACCAGCGATCGCATGAGTTCATCATGGAGGAGCTACGCCGGGTACGCCCCGACGACGCCATCTTGAGCGAAGAAGGCAAGGACGAAAAAGCCCGCCTGTCGGCGCATCGCACCTGGATTGTCGACCCCGTTGATGGCACGAGGGAGTTCTCAGAACCGCCACGCACCGACTGGGCTGTGCACGTTGCGATGGTCATCGACGGCGAACCGGTAGTCGGCGCCGTTGCCCTCCCTGGACTTGGCATCACGCTCTCAACCGCCGATCCCGTCAGCATGCCCGACACTGGCCAGACCCCACCACGCATGATCGTCAGCCGCAGTCGCCCACCAGCAGCAGCCCTCACCGTCGCCGAGAAGCTGGGCGCCGACCTCGTCGAGATGGGCTCGGCCGGAGCGAAGGCAATGTCGGTGGTCCGAGGCGAATCGGAGATGTATGCACACTCCGGCGGCCAGTACGAATGGGATTCGTGCGCACCGGTAGCCGTGGCGCTCGCCGCGGGACTGCACTGCAGCCGCATCGATGGCAGCCCGCTCACCTACAACCACGACGACCCGTACCTTCCCGATCTGTTGATCTGTCGGCCCGAATACGCCGAGGCAGCACTCCAAGCACTGTCCGAGGTCGAGCACTAGTTGACGTTGAGCGGCAGCGGCTCCGCCGCTGATTTTGCCGCTCATAGTCAACTAGTACGCTGTTCCCTCCGGGGGCCGTTCTGGCCACGTAGGCCGAACGCCGGAGGCGGTCTTTACTGGTGCGATGTTTCGAGCCCCCAGGCGAGAAACTCGAGTTTGAGGAAGCCCGCCAGGGCTGAGTCAATACGGCCACGGAGGCGGTGCGGCGGAGCCGGCGTCCGCTTACATGGCACTAGAGCGCTTTGTGAGCAGAAGCGGTGATTGTGACGCGCCTGTTCAGGATGGGCTATTTGCATCTCATGCGAACAGCTCATGAACCGATATGTTTTGTGGAAGCACACTTGTTGTGACGGCGGTTACAAATATGAGATCAACGGCGATCTCATAGAACGAAGGCGATCAACGGCGATCGCAAGAGGTGAAAAACATGCCTACCAGGCGTTCCACGGACGGATCCGCAGGTGACCAGCTCTTCGAGACTGCTCTCGAACAATTCGATGCTGCAGCGGACTTGGTGAATCTTCCCGATCGGACGAGATCGATTCTTCGCACACCGAAGAACGAGATCATCGTCAACTTCCCCGTCGAGATGGACGATGGCGAAATTCGAATCTTCCGTGGCTTTCGAGTGCAGCACAACGACATCCTCGGCCCTTACAAGGGCGGCCTCAGGTTCGCGGACTACGTCGACCTCGGTGAGGTCAAGGCGCTCGCCATGTGGATGACCTGGAAGACCTCGCTCGCCGGCGTACCGTTCGGCGGCGCCAAAGGCGGCATTGCATTCAACCCTCGAGAGCACAGCCGCAGCGAGACCGAACGAATCGTCCGCCGGTTCACCCACGCACTCGGTTCCAACATTGGGCCCGAACACGACATCCCAGCACCCGACGTCGGCTCGACCGCCCAAGACATGGTTTGGATGATGGACACCTACGTAAATGCAGGTGGCAACTCCGACCGTCAAAACACTCGACGAGTAGTCACCGGCAAGACGATCGAGACCGGCGGTTCGGTCGGTCGCGATAAAGCCACAGGCCAAGGCGCCGCCTTTGTGCTCGCCCATCACTACGAGCAGATAAACCGCGATCTTCGGGGCCAAACGTGTGCAATCCAAGGCTTTGGCAACGTCGGCGAGCACACCGCACGTGCGCTCAGCCGCATGGGTGTCACAATGACCCACGTTGCCGACCACACCGGCGCGGTCACCGACCCAAACGGGATCGACCCTGAAAGTCTCTGGCGCCACACGAGCCAGGCAGGCGGTGTCGCCGGATTCGACGAAGGCGGAGCGGAAGCGCTCGATGTTGAAGAATTCTTCGCCGCCGACGTCGACATCCTCGTCCCAGCCGCAATCGAAAACCAGATCACCGCCAAGCGAGCACCAAACGTCCGAGCTTCGGTCGTCCTCGAGGGCGCAAACGGCCCAACGAGCGTCGAGGGCGAAAACATCCTCATCGACCGTGGCATCGAGATCCTCCCCGACGTGCTCGCAAACGCCGGCGGCGTGATCGTCAGTTACTTCGAATGGCTTCAAAACAAGATGAGCGCAAAGTGGCGCCTCAACCACGTCGACGACGAACTCCGCACCTACCTCTGGGAAGCAGCCGACAACATCGAAGCCGAAAAGAAGCGCCTCGCATGCACCCGCCGCGAAGCAGCGTACGCCGTGGCCCTCAACCGCATTGGCTGCGTCTTCGATCAACGAGGGGTTTGGCCGTAAGC
>CALHXU010000244.1 GCA_938040365.1 uncultured Acidimicrobiales bacterium | reverse complement strand
TCAGCTCGCACGACCAACTCGATCATTCCGACACCCTAGCGATTTGCCGTGCCGAGGCGACTCAGGCGTTGCCTGGCCAGATGTCTGCGACTTGGTTGAGAGCAGCCCGTGTCATGTCCATCAGATCGGCGCCAGGAAATGACAGCGACCACGCAAGGATCAACGCATTCGTTGCGCCGACGAGGGCCCCAGCACAAACCATCGACTGGAACATCTCGGCCTCGCCGTGCTCGGCGACCAGGTTCGTAAACACAAGCTCTGCCCAGCGCTGGTCTGAGCTCGCGTGGGTAGCGCCGAGAATCGGGTTTGCATTGCGGACCGCAAATGCATCAAGCACCGGCTGAGGATCATCGGCGATCATCTGGGCAACCTCTGTGACGCCTCGTTCGCAACACTCGCGAACGGTCTCGTCATGGTGCGGATTGCTGAGAACAAACTCGAAGCGTTCGAGCCAGCGTCGAGGATGTTCGAAGACGAGGTCGGCCTTTGCCGCGAAGTGCCGGTACACGGTTCGCCGAGACACACCCGCTTCTTCGGCAATGTCATCCATCGATGTCTCTTCGAAACCCACCTCGGTGAAGAGTCGAATCGCTACCGCTGAGAGCTCGTCCATCATCTGCAGACGGCGACGCTCTGCGAGCGATGGCGATGTCGAACTCGATTCGGGCATTTCGAAAGCATAGCGAGCCAAGGACCAGAAGGAACTATATGCCTATGTGGCACATTGTGCCACATAGGCATATAATGCCACCATGACTACTGCGATACAGCTACTACTCATCTACGGCATGATCGTTCTACTGCTCGGATTTACGCTCGGCTCAGTACTCGGCGCACTTCGGTCGAAGCAACCCGAAGTCAGAAAGCTGGCGTTGGCCCACGTCGAAACGCTGATGCAAGGAGCGATGATCCTCGGCGTCGCATTTGCCGTGAGCGCTACTGGATGGGACGGGACGCTTGCAACTACCGGCGCAGCCCTACTCGTCGCCGGTTCAGCCATGCAGGCTGCTGGGGTAACGCTGAACTGGATAACAAAGACCGGCGATCAGTTCGCCGAGAAGTCACCCGGCTTCATCTTGAACTCACTCAGTTCGTTCGCGAGCTTCCCCGGACTCATCATCCTTGCGTTCGGGATCTTCACAAACCTCTAACTGTTGGACCGAGCGATCGAGTTGCTAGCGGAGGTGCGACCTATCGACCGGGTTGGTTACTCGTACGAGCAGTCGATTTCCGTGGCGCTCGACATTCGGCGGGAGTCGCTCGTCAATATCGGTGCGATGAAGACCAGCGTCAAAGGTTTCGATAATCGACTCGACCGCCACACGCACCTTCGAGGTCACTCTTTGGATGATTGAAGGATTCGTCATACTTCACTAAACAACACCACCAAGCCTGCAGCATCCGGGAAACTCAAATGTTCACACCCGACTCAAACGGCTTCTTGGGGTCAGACCCCGAAGAGCCGACCACAAGCCCGATGGGGTCAGACCCAGTTCAGCTTCTTGGGCGCGTTCTCATAACCGCCCACCCGGTGGCGGCCGAGATGAGGCCCGCGAGAACGAGCACTCCACCGCCGATCGAGGCGTCGGATGCCGTCAGCACCGAGAACAGCCCGAGCAGCACAACGATGATGCCCAAACCAATGAACATCGTGCCGAGGCTGTGCACGGTCATGGTCGGCGGCACGGCTGCGAAGTGAGCCCATAGGAACAACGCCGCACCTATCACGAGAGGTGCTGCCAAGAACGCCAATCCCAGTCCGGTCTGGGCAGAATCGCCCTCGAGTCGTTCCTCGCCAAGGATCACCGCAGCAACGATCCATAGCAGAAACCCTGAGATCGGCGTCGATAACGCGATCAATATCCCGAGCGTTCGAACATGATTTGCTGGCCCCACAACCGGATTGCCCTCTGGTGGTGGAGGAGTTGATGCCATGGCACCAGTATGTCAAAGGCTCCTTGGGGTCGGACCCCGTTCGTCCTGTCACCGGCTGGTTGGGGTCAGACCCCAATCACTTTGGGGTCGGACCCCATTCGTCCTGTCACCGGCCGGTTGGGGTCAGACCCCGTTCAGCTCGTTTCGGGAATTTGTAAAGGTCAGATCGCCAGTCTCCGACAGATGTCACATGACGAATCAGACTGCAGCACCGGGTTGGTATCACGCCGAAGGCGACCCCGCGGGCACCCAGCGCTACTGGGATGGCGCCCAATGGTCGGCCGAGCCAGTTCCCCCGCCACCTACCCAACCAAACCCGATGGCTCCTGGCTACCCATCAACCAACGGCGCCACAGCAGCAACCGGCGACCCCTTTGAACGCAACTTCTGGGAGAACTTTCGTTTCGTCGCCTTCGAGAACTATGCCAATTTCGATGGCCGCGCTCGACGCCGCGAGTACTGGCTTTTCACGCTGGCTCACATCGTCATAGGCGTGGCGCTCATTTTTCCGACGCTCTTTTTCGTCGACGAAAACGAGGGCATCACGGGCCTCGGCTGGCTCCCATTCGGCCTTGCCGTGATCTTCGGACTCGCAATGATCATTCCCTCGATTGCAGTGGCGGTACGGCGGCTTCACGACACCGATCGATCCGGAAAGTGGTATTTCGTATCGCTCATTCCGTACCTCGGCGGACTGATTCTCTTTGTGATGTTGGCTATCGACGGCACCGCTGGTGCGAACAGGTACGGGCCCGATCCGAAGTGGCGCTCCTAACGAAAGCCGCTCTATCTAGGGTGCAACGGCTGCGCGGGGTCTGACCCCGTTCGTCCTGTCACCGGCTGGTTGGGGTCAGACCCCAACCAGTCACCGGCTGGTTGGGGTCAGACCCCGAACAGCTCTCTGGGAGTAGGTCGCCGAACTTGATCGACCGCCGTTGGATACCATCTACGTATGGCTCATCTGACAACCGAAGAGATCAACGCTCGGGTAGCTGCGCTCCCTGCGGCCCCAGCCGATGGCGGCAGCGTCACGACACTCGTGATTCGGCCAGATACTGATGAGCGAGAGATCGTCTCGACGATCAGCGTGGCACCGGGAACCGGCGTGGCCGGTGATAACTACGTTGCTCGTGGAGATTCAAAGACTCCCGACGGCAAGGCGCACCCCGAAGCCCAACTCGCCGTCATGAATGCGGCGATCCTCGACGTGCTCTCAGATGGTGACGAAGAACGGTGGCCACTCGCTGGTGACCAACTGTTGGTCGACTTCGACCTGAGCACCGACAACCTTCCGGCAGGGAGCCGATTCTCGATCGGCACTGCCATCTTCGAGGTCGCAAATAAACCCCACAACGGGTGTGCCAAATTTGCTCAACGATTCGGCATCGACGCCAGCCGCTTCGTGAACTCCGACAAGGTGCAGCGGTACCGAGGCATCAACGTCATGGTGGTAACCGAGGGCGACGTGTCCGTCGGCGACACGATCACAAAACTCGACGCGAAGGGCGACGGTTCGTACCCACCGAGCTAAGGCTCTTTAGCCAACAAGCTGCTCTCCGGGGACGATCGTAAAAGGGGACCGCTCTACGCCGCCGCCGGTCCAGAACCAGTCGTCGCCATCGCGGTGCACTTGGTATTCGTCCCAGGGCAGCCGATCGTTCCACAGGCTCTCGTAGAGTCCGGTGTCGTCATTCACCCGCCACTCCCCAACCGACTCGACACCGCTTTGCACAGGCCGATACGTGGTGAAACCCGAAGCGTCGAAGAACTGCCGATAGTCCTCGCCAACCCAATTCCCAATGATCGTGTTGCCCCTGAGCGCCGCCTCGATCTCGGCGGCCGAAACGAGGACAAGCCCGCTCTCTCCAGCTTGTGGATCGTCAGAGGTAACCACATTTGCCGTCGTTGTTGATGGCGGCGAGGTTGAGGTTGTCGTTAGCTCCGTTGGCTCTTCACCAACCCCCTCGACAGCAGCTTCACTTGGGGTTGCGACCGCCCCTTCCGAGCCAGCGACACTCGCACTGCCCGAACACGCCGCGGCGATCGTTACCAACGCGACGAGAACGAGAAGCCATCGAAGTGATGCAGCGACTCTCATTTCTCAACGCTACCTTTTCTCACCCTCAACCGATCGGCATCCTCTCGTCTCGAGGTCATCACTCGATAGGTTTCGCCAAACCCTCGACGACCTCTGCGTGCGGATGCCCGGTAAGCGTCGCCGGCGGGACGAGCAACTTTCGATCTCTGCTACCGCCGCCGATGATGAGGCGCTCGCGTTCGACGACGCGCGAATCAATCCACAGCGGAAGTTCGATCGTCGTACCAAACGGCGTGACGCCACCGATGGCCATGCCGGTCAGTTCCATCGTTTGTTCGGCAGTCGCGAAGCTCGCCTTGCGGGCAGCAAGCTTCTTTCGCACGACCTTGTTCACGTCGAGGCGGGTACTTGCAAGCACAAGACACATCGCGAACGTCTGCGGTTCGCTCTTGCCTACGACGACGATCGCATTGGCGGAGTCGTCCGCCGAGTAACCATAGGCGTCACAAAATGCTGCAGTGTCGGCCAGCTCGGGGTCGCAGTCGACGAGTTCGTACTCGAGACCAAGAGCCTCCAACTGACCAAGAACCAGATCGCTCATCTCCTGAGCCTACTCAGTTGAACCAAACGAACTCAGCTGAGCGTCAGCTCCTCAGCACTCGCCAAGACCAACCAGCGCGCGCAGTATCGACTGGCCCTGATCGGTCGAAGCAATCGTGTCTAAGATGATCACATCGTCCTGACGGACGAGGTTCATCTCGAGCCAACTTCCGCAACACTGCATCTCACGATTCACCAGATCAACAATCTCGTTGTAGTGAAGTGCGGGAAGGACGAGGCGTACACCACCTCGAATCGGGTGAACGTCGGCGGCTATCTCCCAAACGTTGCTCCACTCGAGTCGCCAGTTCAATACCGTCGCCGTAGACACTTGGCCCTCGCTCTTCGACCCCATGAGGGCATTAAACAGCCTCGCTGGCACGATCGAAAGCAAAGTTGGCCTTAACAAGATGACAACTCAAAATCTTTTGTAGAAACCGGTCAGATCGCAATTCGCTTGGGTCGAAATGCGCCGATCTTGGGCCGACGCTCGTTTGGATCCGCACAAAATCTCCGACCGGCCAGCCACCGACGTGATAGGAGTACAAGATGACCGAACAACCTGACTTCACCGCAATCTCATCGCTTGGCGTGTTCTCGATCAGCCTTCCAGTTGCTGACCTCAGTGCCTCGATCGCGTTCTACGAAAAGCTCGGATTCACGGCCATGGGTGGCGACGAAGAGTCCTGGATCATCCTCGTGAATGGATCGACGACCGTCGGCCTCTTCCAAGGAATGTTCGACAGGCCGATGCTCACCTTCAACCCCGGGTGGGGTCCGGGCGCGTCAGAACTACCCGAGTTCACCGACGTGCGAGCACTACGACAAGGGCTCGTCGATGCCGGTATCGCCGTCGACGGCGACACCACTCAAGACTCAGACGAGGGCCCCGCCTCGTTCACCGTCGTCGACCCCGACGGAAACCCCATCCTCATCGACCAGCACAGGTAAGTCATATTTCGACCCGGCTCAGAACATCGCGTGTTCTCACGGGTAGGCCGATGTATCGGGCTACGCCCGAACTCGAGTTTCTCGCCTCCGGCTCCAAACATCGCGGGTAGCTCGGGTAGCTTTGCTGCCCGAGCGAAAATGGGTGCACCGTCCGCA
>CALHXU010000243.1 GCA_938040365.1 uncultured Acidimicrobiales bacterium | reverse complement strand
TCGATCGTTTCTCGGACCTCACCGCACGCGGCGAGATCATCGACCCGCCTGTGGTCGGTGACTTCGAGCTGCGAACCGAACCGCTCGTCGATGTTGTGATCGAGCCGAGCTTTCCGGACTCGTTCATCAGCGTCGATATTCCGGTCCGCTCCTGGGATCGCTCGACCGAGGGAGGCAACGAACTCCTACTCACCGAGATCGTGCTCGGCATCGCCATCGACAACCGCATCCGCGAAGGTGTCGACACTGGACGTCTCGACCTTCGGCGAGGTGGCGGCGGGTATTTCCCGAGAAATCGCGATCTCGCCTACGTGGGCTTCAACGTGGATGCTGACGATTTGGTAGCTGGCACCGAAGTCATCATGACCGAACTCCAGGGCAGCCTGCAGAATCCGTTTACCGAAAACGAACTTGAACGGGCAGCAGATGTGGTTCGTACAAGTGAAGAACAACGGTTGGCCGGTCTCGACACGCGCCAAGACAACGACATTGCTGATCTGTTCGTCTCGTTCTTTACCGGGAGCGCCGACCTTGCTGCAGTGCCCGATTCGGTTGAACGCAACCTCGACATCCTCGATGACCTCGACGTCGAGCAAGCGAACGCGCATTGGGGATGGCTCCTCACTAACTCGGCGCCCATTGTTTTGGTCGTTGGCCCCGACGCCGATCGTGTGGGTGCGCGGGCCGATCACCTGGCGGCGATCGAGGCTGCGTCGGTTGCGGTCGTCGACGAGGTAGCAGACGACATTGCCGAGATCGATGTCTTGGTCGAGGCGCCCGACCCGGTACGCGAGATCGAATCGAACGATCTCGTCAACGGCGATGTCGAGTTAGTTTTTGCGAACGGGCATCGAGTGCTGTTCGTCGAATCAACAATTTCTGAGGGGCAGCTCATCCTCTCAAGCGAGTCGCCGGGCGGCCGTTCGGCGCTCTCTGCGAGCGACGGGCCGCTTGCCCCCGTTGCGCTCAATACCGTTGCGTCGAGTGGCGTGGGTCCGTGGGAGCCAACCCAACTCCGCCGGTACCTGGCAGACATCGATGCGTTCATGAGTCCGGTTATCACCGACTTCTCGGAGGGTTTTTCGGGAGGGTCATCGACCGAAGATGCCGAGACGATGTTCCAGCTCCTGCACTTGATGGTCACCGGCCCACGCGTCGATGACGTTCCGTTCGAACAGCAAGTGGAGATCAATCGGGACTTCGTCGCGCGAAGTCAATTCGATTCGGGAACGGCGACTGCGCTCGCTGCGTCTGATCTGCGAAGCGGTGGTGGCAGGTTCGCAGCGGCTCCAACACCTGCCCAACTCGATTCGTTTACCGAAGCCCAAGCCGAAGCGATCTACACCGACCGGTTCTCGTCGCTCGATGCGCACACGATCGTCATCGTTGGCGATATCGACGAGGACGACCTGGTCGACCTTGCTCGTGCCTGGATCGGAACACTTCCCGCCGCTTCTGGCGACGACGAGGTTGGTTCGTATCCCGACGTTGGAAACGAATCGGAACGGCTATCGGTAGGGTCGGGAACCGCAGGCGGGTCGTTCTTTCTCATCGCTACCGGCCCCCGTGAGGCCACCGTCGAGAATCAGGTCGTTGGCGAGGTCGTGTCCCGGATCATCGACGATCGCATCTTTACCGTCATCCGAGAAGAGCTCGGCGCGTCCTATGGCGGGTTTTCGTTCAACCGTTTTGCCGAGGTTGGTGATGGGGTTGATCTGGTCGTGAGCATCGATGGCGATCCGGGGCGAATCGATGAGATTGCTGACACGGTCAACGATGAGTTGGTTGCAATCGCAAACGGCGAAACCAGCGAATCAGATTTTGCTGAGGCGATCTCGGTGTTCGACTCCGAGCTCAACTTCATCAACAACTCGTTTCTGATCGAGATGCTGTTCGATGAGGCGAACTCGAGCGGCGGCGTGTTATTGAATCGGAGGAGTCAGCGTGAGGCGCTCGAGTCGGTAAGCGCCGACGATATTGCGAGCTTCGTCGATGAGATTCTGACGAGCGGCCAGCGCGTCGATGTTCGAAATATCCCTGGCTAGCGCTGGAGACGACCAGCCGAATCGCTAGTGAATCAGCGACAGCCCGGTGCTAACCCTCTTGAGCTGCGAGTGCGTCTCGTGCTGGCTGCAGGTACGCATTCACGATCTCGGGCGTGAGGCCTTCGGGGTCGAGAATGTCGTGGATGTTGAGACCCTCGGCTGCGAGAAGCGGTTCGAGTTCGCCCGTCTCGATCATGAGGTTCATCTGCTCGGTGAGCTCAAGGTCGCGAATTGCGAGGTCTTCGTCTGGATCGAACTGGGTGCGCTCGAAGAGCGTCACAGCCAAGATCTGTTCGAAGTCGAGTTCGTTCGCAGCCCCGAGGCCGAATCCTGGCATGCCACCGCCGACGAGACGTTCGCGCCCATCGGGTGATGCGTAGTTCTGACCCTGACCAACAACAGCTGACCCTTGGGCGATCCATACGAGCTGGTCTTCGAGGGTGGTAAAGGTCTGGTGGAGCTCGCCGCCATAGAACGCGGGCCCAATTCCGCCCCGGCCTTCTGCGCCGTGGCAACCCGAGCAGCCCGACTCGACGTAGAGCTCTTCGCCCTCACCGAGCAAACCAGTCAGGCCCTGTGGGACACGTTCGAGGGTTCCGTAGTAGAAGGATCCCCAGACCGGAAGGAAGAGCAGCACCGGAAGAATCCAGAAGGGCATCTTCTTGCGACCTTCGTAGGCCTCGACATAGGGAGCGACGGGTTCTGGCGCTGGCTCGACGTACACCTCGGGAACCGGAGCGCTCGCTGCGACTGCGGGTGCAGCTGCCGGAGCGGCCGCTTCGACTGCGGTTGACTCGCTCGACTCCTCGCTTGGAGCCTCGCCGGAGAGCGCAGCCTTACGAGCAGCTGACCGCTTCAGTAGGTGTTCGGGGATTTCGGTCACGGAACCGTGCTCCTGGGTTTGGTCTCGTCTGGGGATTCTGGGTTCGGCACTGTCGCACGAAGGTTACTTCGAACACGACACAACCTTGCCCAGCCAACATGGCAGCGTACGCCCTTTTTTGGGCGCTGCCATGTCTTGCATCCCAGAGTTGGTCTCTTTCAGTACTCCCGTCAGCGTATTCGGTACCGTTCGGCCAAGTCGAGACCAAGTCGATCGATTTGGAGCGACAATTGTCACGGCCCACCGGTAGTGAGAAATTTTCCGCTCGCGTGATAAACCAACCACTCCGACCCACGCCGCGGCTTGCCCTTGAGTACACTTGTGATTAAATTCACGAGCGGTAAATCTAGGTTAAAGACGCACGTGTAACGCTAGGCTGGTCAACGGTCTCGCCGACGGGCACTGTTGAGACAAGGGAGAGAGCATTTTAAATGACTGAGTTCATCGTTTCACTCATCGTTATGTTCCTGTCCATTGGCGTCTATCACTGGTACGAAGCACGTACGCCGGTAGACAAGCGCTTCACCTGGGGCGAGGCAATGATCGCCTCCACCTACGTCTTCTACATGTTCTTCTGGGTCTATGGCGTTGTGCCACACTTCTGGCTGCAGTGGGCTGACGCTGGCCTGCAGTGGCGTGCCGACGTAATCCTGCAAGGCCCACACATTCCAGGTCTGTCCGGCGAGGGCCTCGGCATCATTGCTTCGCAGCAAGATGGCGGTTGGTTCCCCTTCCGAATTCCTTACATCGTCATCCGAGACATCATTGCGGTGCTGCTCCACGTCGTGCTTCTCGGTGCAAACATTTGGTACTGGAATCACTGGCAGACTCGTGCAGCTCGCGCCGAGAAGGCAGAGCAAGCAGTCGAGGCGCCGTCAGAGTTCGGTCGTCCGCTCATTCGGGAGGGGGCTCGATAAGTGTCGATTACCGACGCAAATCCCCCAATGCCCGAATTTCGGGACGACTACGTCCTCCAAGAGGTCGACGCGGCCTGGCTCTCTGCCGCGGTCAAGCCCAAGCAGTTCATTCACATCGACCAATCTGAGTGCATCATGTGCGAGGGATGTGTCGATATCTGCCCGTGGAAGTGCATCCATATGGTGTCGCCATCGGCAATCGATGAGGCAATCGGTACCGAGCAACCCGGCCTCGACCCAACAGACAACGTGATCTTCACCATCGATGACGACGTGTGCACCCGCTGTGCGCTCTGTGTCGATCGGTGCCCAACCGGTGTGATCATCCTCGGAAAGATCAGCGACCCTGACCCAGACGGCGATTTCCACCAACGTACGAACACCCATGGCTATGGGTATGGCATGCGGCTCGGCTGAGCCCCGCCAATCAGACCAATTCATCCATCCAAACCCGTAACGAGCAGGAAAACACGTGGCAAAGAACAAGCTGCCGGTTTCACAGCAGATTCAAAAGAAGACATCGGAACTCGTCGATCAGACCCAAGGCAGCCAGGCTTGGAGCTCGATCTTTCGTCCCGGCTCTATCTTCCGCAAGGGCTACAGCGATAGTCCTCGTAACCGCTCGTATGTGATTATGAACTCGGTGCTCTATCACCTCCATCCGGTCAAGGTGAAGCGCCACGCGGTCAAGGTGAGCTACACCCTTTGCCTCGGTGGTATCAGCTTCTTCACCTTCATCTTGCTGACCGTTACCGGCATCTTCTTGATGTTCTTCTACCGCCCCACCGCCGCACAGGCGTGGGAAGACATCTTTGCGCTGCAGTCCTCGGTTACCTTTGGGTTGCTCGTGCGCAACATGCATCGCTGGGCGGCCCACCTCATGGTGCTTTCGGTCTTCTTGCACATGGCCCGAGTCTTCTACCACGGTGCCTATAAGGCGCCTCGTGAGTTCAACTGGGTCATCGGCGTGATGCTCTTGCAGTTCACGCTGCTGCTCTCATTCACTGGCTACCTCCTCCCGTGGGATCAGCTCGCGCTCTGGGCCGTGACTGTTGGTACCAACATGATGGGCTTTACCCCCGTCTTTGGTGAACAGGTTCGCTTCGTGCTGCTCGGCGGCGTCGAAATCGGCACCGACACGCTCCTTCGCTGGTACGTGCTACACGTGCTCTTCTTACCGTTCGTGACCGTAATTTTCATGGCCATCCACTTCTGGCGAGTCCGCAAAGACGGCGGCATCTCCGGACCGTTGTAGGGAAGGGAAGAACAAATGACTGAAATTCCTGAACACCTCCGTAAGCGAGCTGAAGAGGCTCGCGCAAAGGCTGCAAAGAGCGAAGCTCCTGCAGATACGCCCGCACCGGCCGACGATGCCCCACAGTCTGAGGCAGCATCGAAGATCCCCGCGCACCTGCTCGAGCGTTCTAAGGCCGCGAAGTCAAAGAAGGCGGGCGGAGCGGTCGAACCGGCTGCTGCGGCCGAGCCTGCAATGGCTGGCGGCGGCGGTGTCGCAACCGCGGTAGCTGCAGCTCCTGCTGCGCCGGTCGCTACCGGTCCTGGTGGACACACCCAACGTTTGTTGACCGTTGTGAAATCGGGTTCGATTCAAGATGTCAAGGCGGTGCCACAAGACAAAGTCCACACGTGGCCTCACCTGCTCGTAGTCGAGTTTGTGTGCTGTCTTTTCGTGCTTGCGTTCATCTTAATTTTTTCGGTCTTTGTGAACGCGCCACTACTTGAGTTGGCAAACTTCAATGAAACCCCCAACCCCTCAAAGGCACCGTGGTACTTCCTAGGTTTGCAAGAGCTTCTCACCATGTTCCACCCGCAGGTGGCCGGTGTGACCATTCCCGGAATGGGCATGTTCTTGTTGATCTTGGCTCCGTACATCGACCGCAATCCCTCAATGAAGCCAGAAGATCGGAAGTTCGCGATCTCGCTACAGACCGTCCATCTCATGTACTGGGCAGTCCTCACGATGATCGGTTCGTTCTTCCGTGGCCCCGGTTTCAACTTCATCTTTCCGTGGAATGACGGATTGTTCTTCGAGTTCTAGAAAGGCAGTCACCCATGATTTTCGTAGTACTTGCCATCATTGCTCTTGTTCTGCTGGCTGGAATCCTGCTCTTTGCAGCAAGTCGGCGTCGTGACGCCGACAGCGCAATCAGCGAAGTGTCCTCCGAGACCCGCCGTCGCGACCGCGACCGGGTAAAGGCATCGGTTGCCGCGGCAGCAGTCGAGGGCGAAGTCTCTGGACGTGACCTCGAAAAGACCACCGCCATCGAACAGCGTAAGGGCGATCTCGTCGCCGCTGGCGAATTTGCCGATGTCGAACCGTGGGTCGCGCCAGATCCCGAGGTCATCGGCGTGGCTCGTCGTCAGTTCCTGAACCGGGCAATCATTGCGGTCATGGGATTGAACCTGACCGGGTTCGGACTCGCCGTCATTGCGCAGCTTTGGCCTGGCGCATCTGAGGGTTTC
>CALHXU010000242.1 GCA_938040365.1 uncultured Acidimicrobiales bacterium | reverse complement strand
CGACGTTTTGAGCCGCAGGCGAAAAACTCGAGTTTGGCCGAAGGCCAAAACGTGGAGCTGGAGGGAATCGAACCCTCGTCCGCTAAAGGGTTGCAACCCGCGATACGACCATTCCCAATTCACGGCTTAACAGCTGCCGTACCGTTGGGTCCGCTAGACCGAAGTCTCGCTGCCAGATCTTTCTCTGATGTCAGCGGTCTTTCTCGCCGTCAGTGGTCTTTCCCTACTGTCCTTCACCGCTTCTGTTGCCGGGTTGTGGTGAACCGACCCCGCGTGACATTTCTGCTCGCAATGACTCTTTACTACCTAACTAAAAGTTAGACGGCAAGAGCGAGATCATCCTGATTGGCGTCTCTGTGTTTGCCCTGTTTAAGGAGTCTGAGCAACTCCGGTCGCACGATGAAACTTCCGACTTCAACGTCGAAACCGATCAGCCCCGTGTGCAAGGAGCGACCACGAGTGGCCACTCTTTGTTTTGGTGTTGTCAAGAAACTCCGGCCCTTGCACGCCGGGCTATGTACGGTAGCGCAGTTTCAGAAAATAGGAACTCGCGCCGTTCTACCAGATCTGACGCAGACGCCTCGCTAAGATCCCCTCGTGAGCGATCGAGACGATACCGGGATGGGTCGCCAACGACCCGGTCCACGCCAGCGCGAGTCGGTTGAGGCGCGCGCTCGTCGCCTCTCATCTGATCGCCAAGCTCGCGAGGCTCGGGCCCATCGGTTGCGAGAGATCCGAGAGGCATCACCTGCGCGGCGCGTGCAGAATCCGCCGCCAGTGCCTCCGCTCCAAAACGCGCAACGTGGCGAGACGCCGGTCGTGAGGCCGGCGCCTGGTCCGCGGCAACGAGCCATCACCAAGCCGGCAGAAGCATCACCCGAGGTCATGCTTGGAGGCGCCGCCACTGAGCAGGAACGAAAGACGGCGGGCCTCGTCTTGGTGGCGATCACGACGGCGGTGATTGGCCTCGGGTTGATTGGGTCGGTCTTTCAACGCACCAGCAGCTCTCCGGCGGGGGCAACGGCGACCGAAGTCCTGAGTGTGGTCGAGGTGGCGACTTCCGCGCCAGCGTCCACAGAACCTGTAGTCGAGGTATCGACGACAGCCGCGCCGACGACGACTACCACCACTTCGACCACGACGACCGTTGCACCAACGACGACAACCACCACGATCCCACTCTCTGAGCGCAGCCTTCTTCGAGTCGACGACGTGTTCGGAAACATTGCACCAAAATCGGTTACAGCAACCGGTGGCGGCCTCTTCTTTGCCCAGAACATGATGTACCGGCACTCGGTGACGGTCTACGACGATCAAGGCTCGCTTCTTCGAACCATCGATGACCGAGTCGACCTCGCAGCATTTGGAGTCGAAGGCGGCGGCGTTGTGCGGGGCGCCCCCGTTGAGGCAGCACCGAACAGCGACGGTTCGGTCGTCTATGTCTCGAACTACGCCATGTACGGTCCAGGCTTTGGGCCTGCCCCCGACGACGGATGTAACGACACCGGGTGGGACAACAGCTTTGTCTACCGGGTCGGCACAAACGACCTCGAGATAGACCAAGTGATCGAAGTCGGAGCGGTGCCGAAGTTTCTCGACGTGACCCCCGACGATCGGCTCGTCGTGGTCGCGAACTGGTGCAGCTTCGACGTGAGCATCATCGATACGGCGAGCGGAGTCGAAGTCTCGCGTATCGACATTGGACGTCACCCTCGCGGCATTGCGATCACGAGCGACTCGTCGACGGCGTACGTGACCGAGCAGGGAGGCTCGCGAGTTGCCGTGATCGACCTCGACGCGATCCGTGCCCCAACGCTCGACGAACTCAGCGCGGGTGCCTCGCCCGACTGGGGAGCCGACCTCGAACTCGAATGGATCGAAGATGTTGGGCGTGGACCGAGGAGCCTCGTACTCAGCCCTGACGACCGGTTCCTCTACGCCACGCTCAATCGAGACGGCGAGGTCGTAAAGGTCGATCTCGAAACCAACACGGTCCTCGCTGGAGTTCGTACGGGCGATGCGCCTCGTTCGATGGCGATATCTGACGACGGAGAAGCGCTCTACATCGTCAACTACAACTCAGACACGATGTCGAAGGTGCTCACTGAAACAATGGAAGAGATCCAAGAGCTCAACACCGCGGACAAGCCAATCGGTATCACCGTTGACCCGGTGTCGTCGAACGTGTGGGTCAGCCACTATTCGGGCGTCCTCCAGATCTACGAAGACCAGTAGCGACAAGCCGGGTTCGGACGTTAGTCACCTTCGAGTCTGCGCACTCGACCTTCGAGCTCGGCGAGCCGGGCCCGGTCGTCGAGTGTGAGGTACCGGTATGCGCCTCGGGCGGTATGGAGGCCTTTGAACGCGAGCTTGCGCATTGGTGAGTCGGTCGTCCAAGGCTGGTTGACGTCATCTGGGAAGGACAGGTTTCGGACCTGTCGTTCGAGCCGATGCCAGCGGATGATCTTCTCGCGGTTGGTTGTATCGACCGTGTCGGGCTGGCAGTCCGTGGGTAGGCCGTCGTACATGCCGCCCGGTTCGTAGAGCTCGGGATAGAAGTTCTCAAAGACGTGCCGGGGCGGGACGGTCTCTAAGGTCCACTCGCCTGGGTATTGCGGCCACCCGAGGGTCACGAAAGGTTCGGGGTCGGCGAAGCGGTCGGGGTTGAGGTGTTCGCCGATCGTGAAGTAGGTCGACCATTCATCGGGTGCGTACTCGGTGACCTCGTCTGCCACTGCGGCGGTTACCGCGTTGTAGAGCGCCTTGTCGACGATTTGGGGCATGTGGCTCGCGTAGCAGTGCGGATCCGGCACTCCTCGCTGGCGAAGGAGCACCAGCGTATTGAGCATGATCTTGTCGAAATCGGTCACGTCGTGTCGCCACTGTGCGAGTGAGTGAAAGTAGTAGCGGCGATGTTGGCCAACCTCGGCAATGAAGTCGGCCTCGGTGATGGGGACGAGGGGTCGGGCGTCGTCATCGCTCATGATGAACACGTCGTCGATCACGTCGTGATGGACCGCCGCTGCTCGAAGGCGGTAGTTGCGCGTCGAATGGTCGAGGTCTGCAATCTGACGGCTGGTCCAGCCGGTCGCTTCCTCGTCAGAAACAACGGTCGCTGACAACTCAACGGAAGAGCACGCGTCGGCCATTGCTGACGATGTCTGTTCCGGCGTGACGACGACGACGTCGTCGATGAACGGCGCGAAGTGCTTCACGTGTCCGAGCGTCTCGGGGAGAAGCTCGGGTCGATTCGAAAG
The DNA here is from genome assembly GCA_938040365.1 of uncultured Acidimicrobiales bacterium. Taxonomy (GTDB): domain Bacteria; phylum Actinomycetota; class Acidimicrobiia; order Acidimicrobiales; family SHLQ01; genus SHLQ01. The sequence goes on along the minus strand of CALHXU010000242.1, from coordinate 6,608 downwards.
GTAGACGATCTGCACGTGTTGAACTCTATAGCCCGAGAGCAACCGGGTTGATCAGCCTCGTTGAGTTACGACAATGCGGTTCCGCGGATTGGGAGTCCGGCGGCGGTGTAGATCGCGTCGATTGCGGCCATGTTGTTGATCGCGTCATCGCCCTTGGTGGGGAATGGCAGTCCATGGACGACGTGGTCACAAAACGCCCGAAGCATGTGGTTGTAGGTATCGCCGGCCTTGAATTCGGCCGAGGTTTCACCCGACTCGCTTCGGATTGTCACCGTGTTGCCAGATTGTGGACTGAGTGGATTGACCACCGAGATTGAACCGGTGGTTCCAGTGATCTCCATGCTGATATTGCCAGGATCTGACTCGTTGATCATCGAGCTCTCGATATGTCCAGTCGCCCCACCGGGGAATGTGAGGTCGGCCGACATTGCGCCGTCGATGTGCTCGGGGCCAACGGTAGCGACCGCTGAGGTAACCGTCGGCTCTTCGCCGACGACGTGGCGCACCCAATGCACTGGGTAGCAGCCGAGATCCATAAGCGAGCCACCCGAGGTCGCGTAGTCCCAGCGGATGTCGGGCTGAGGAATAGCGATGTTGAAGTAAGCCGATGCGTTCGTGACCGAGCCAATGGTGCCGTTTCGGACCACGTTGAGAACGTGCTGGAACATCGGGTGGTAGTAGTGGTGAAACGCTTCGCCCAAGATTCGTCCCTCGGCTTCAGCAACGCGAACCATCTCTGCAGCTTCAGAGGCGTTAGACGCGAACGGCTTTTCGCACAGGACATGCTTGCCGGCCTGCAAGGCAGCGATGGTCCACTCGGCATGGAGGTTCATTGGCAGCGGGTTGTAGACCACGTCAACATCGTCGGCCTCGACCAATGCCTGGTAACTCTCGGAGACACCGTCGATGCCGTTAGCTTGTGCGAACTCGGTTGCTCGCCTCAAATCTCGGGCAGCGACTCGTGTGATCGATACCGACTCGATTCCCGACGACGCAGCGATCACTGCCTTTGGGGTGATTCGAGCTGCGCCGAGCAAGCCAATTCGTAGCATGAGTGTGAATTCCTATCGTTTGTGGTGATTCCGGTAGCGGGTGATTAGTGCGTTCGTTGAGCTGTCGTGGGCGAGGTCGACGCTTCCGTCGACGAGTTCGGGCACGATTGCTTTTGCCAGTACTTTGCCGAGTTCGACACCCCACTGGTCGAAGCTGTTGACTCCCCAGATCACGCCTTGAGTAAAGGTGCGATGCTCATAGAGCGAGATTAGCTGGCCGAGTACAAACGGCGTGAGTTGTGGCGCCATGATCATCGTGCTTGGACGGTTGCCCGGGAAGGTCTTGTGCGCAACGAGGTCTTCTTTGACGCCTTCGGCTCGAACTTCGTCTCCGGTCTTTCCAAAGGCGAGCGCCTCGGCTTGGGCGAACAAGTTTGCGATGAGCGCGTCGTGGTGGTCGATCGCGGGAAAGTCTGGTTCGAAGAAACCAATAAAGTCGACCGGCACCGGCGTCGTCCCCTGATGGATCAACTGGTAGAAGGCATGCTGGCCGTTCGTGCCTGGTTCGCCCCACACGATTGCGCCGGTGTCATAGTCGACCGGCTGGCCATCGAGCGTCGTTTGCTTTCCGTTGCTCTCCATATCGAGTTGCTGGAGGTATGCCGGAAAGCGGTCGAGGAGCTGGCAGTACGGGAGGACTGCGTGGGTCGGGTATCTCATGAAGTTGCGGTAGTAGACGCCGATGAGCCCGAGTAGCGCGGGGATGTTTTCTGCGAGCGGGGCGGTGCGAAAGTGGTCATCCATCGCGGAGAAACCCGCAAGCATCTCGCGGAATGCTGCGGGGCTGGTCGAGAGCATCAACGACAGTCCAATGGCCGAGTCCATGCTGTAACGGCCGCCGACCCAATCCCAAAAGCCGAACATGTTGTCGGTGTCGATTCCGAACGCTGCGACGCCATCTGCGTTCGTCGAGAGTGCAACGAAGTGCTTTGCGATGGCTTCTTCGTCGCCGCCCAATCCGTCGAGCAACCACGACCGGGCGCTCGTTGCGTTGGCGAGCGTCTCTTGGGTCGTGAAGGTCTTCGATGCAACGATGAACAGTGTCGTAGCCGGGTCGAGGCCGGTGAGGGCTTGGTGTAAGTGGGTGCCGTCGACGTTCGAGACAAACCGTGCTTCGATGCTGTTGTGTCGCGATGCTTCGAGCGCCCGGTATGCCATGTACGGGCCGAGGTCCGAACCGCCGATGCCGATGTTGACAACGGTGCTGATGGGCTTGCCGGTGTGGCCGGTCCACTCGCCCGACTGCACACGCTCGGTGAAGTTCGTCATGTGGTCGAGGACGGCCTGGACATCGGCATCGATATCTTGACCATCGACGACGAGCGGTGTCCCTTTGGGCGCTCGGAGTGCGGTGTGGAGTACCGCCCGATCTTCGGTCGAATTGATGTGGACACCGGTGAACATGTCCTCGATCCGGTGCGGTAGCTCGGCTGCTTCGGCGAGCGCAACGAGCGCGCTGATCGTCTCGCTATCGATGAGGTGCTTTGAGAGATCGACGTGCAGGCCGTTGGTTTCAAAGCTCAAGGTGTCGGCGCGGCCCGGATCGTCTGCGAATCGATCCCGCAGCGATATTGGTTCCTGCTGCTCGGCGTGTGCTGTGAGTGCCTGCCACTCACTCGTCGAATTGATCATCGTCATGTTCTTTCACTCGGTACTACGGAAACGGGGGCGCGGGCTGGTTAGTAGTGCTTCTGGTGTCTGGCGCGTGACATTGCACGATCGGCTTCACGGTCAGCGTCGCGCTTTGCGATGTCTTGACGCCTATCAAACTCTTTCTTGCCTTTCGCAATTCCAAGTTCGACCTTTGCCCGTCCACCAATGAAGTAGATCGAGAGCGGGACGAGTGCGAGCCGTTCGCGTTGGAGTTTCGCTTCGATCCGGTTGATCTCGACACGGTGAAGGAGCAGTTTTCGGTGCCGGTCCTGGATATGGCCAAACGACGCCGAGCCAGTCGATGCGTACGGCGAGATGTTGAGCCCAAGTAGGTACAGCTCGCCATCGTCGATTCGTCCGTACGCCTCGGTCATCTGGACTTGAGACTCGCGGAGCGACTTCACCTCGGAGCCTCGAAGCACCATGCCACATTCGTAGGTGTCGCTGATTTCGAAGTCGCGCCTCGCGCGGCGATTCGTGGCAACGATCTTCTTTTCGAGTCCGGTGATGCCCGGCTTTTGTTTGCCGTTTTTCGCCCGCTTGTTTGCGTTCTTGTTAGCCACGAAAGGAATCGTAACGTGAAGGGGTGTCCAAACTTCTGTTATCGAAAGAACTGCAGGCTCGTTGCATCGGAATTGCACGAGCTGGATTGCCCCACGAGGCGTGCGGTTTGATCGGTGGAACCCGGCCTTTGGAGGACGATTCGGAAACGACCTGGCAGGCTGAGAGCATCCACCCGGTCCGCAACGTGAAGATGAGCCCAACAACGTTCGCGCTCGACGGACAGGGGATGATCGAGGCCGAAAACCGCATCGATGACGCGGGCGAAGAGGTGATCGGCGTGTGGCACTCCCACCCGAGTTCGCCCGCCGTACCGTCAACGATCGACATTGAGGACGCGTCGATCTACGACCCCTTTGCGGCCTTTGTTCACGTGATCGTTTCGTTGCAGGGCTTTGCGCCAACAATTGCGGCGTTCAGCTACGAACAGCGCGAGGACTATCCCTTACGAAAGTACTGGTTGGTTCGCTTGGGCTCGTAGAAGCGAGTGAGCTCGGAGCGCAGGAGTGCGTCTGGCTTGTCGGTCACGTGCGCTGGGCCAGGGTTGATCTTGGTAAGACCGATCGACTCGACGAGCGCGGTCAACGTGTCGGGAGTGAACGCGTTGATGTGTTCGAGAGGATGTACGTTGCGGAATTCTTCGAACGAGCGGGGGGCACCAAGGACCTCGGCATCGGTTCCGCAGTTAGGAACTTCGATGATCAAGATGCCACCCGGGGCGAGCACGTCGGCGAGGTCGGTGAGGGTCTCTCGCGGCTGGTCGAGGTGTTCGAGAACCTGGAACAAGCTGATTGCGTGGACTGGGTCGGTGTTGTCTTCTCGGTAGCTGTCGAGCGACGGGATGATCGAAATCTGCTGGTTGAGTGCTTGGGTGGCTCGGGTCGTGCTGAAGTCGACGCCCCATGTTGCAAAGCCGAAGAGGCTTGCTTGTTTCAAGAACTCGGCGGCGCCGCATCCAAAGTCGAGGATTCGCCACGGCTGTGCGTCGTTTCCGAACTGCTTGCCTAGCAAACGGTTCAGGCGAAGGATGTGGCGGACGTTGCGGGTTGCGGCTTCGAACTGTGCTGTCGACGCCGAGGCGTGCTCCAAGCTTTCGGTGAGCGTGTCGATCTGGTCTTCGTCAATCCACTCGCTGTAGAGCGTTTCGAGCGAGGCTGGCTGGAGGATGTGCTGGTGAAAGAGCATCTCGCATTGGTCGCACTGGGCAAGTTCTATTGGTTGGCCGCTGAGCTCGCTTCGCCAGTCGACGGCATAGCCGTACTTGTCCATGTAGTACTGGATCGATGCGTCTTCATAACTTGCCGACCAGACCGTTGTGAAGTGCTTGCTTCCACATGAAATGCACGAATCTCGCGTGTCGAAAGAGAGAGCGGTCATCGAAGCTCCATCGGTCAAATCTATCATTGCCGTCACTGCGGCCTCCTAATGCCCAAACGTTGTATCAACCCGCACGCGCAAACCTAGTGCAGCGTGCTCACAAAGTGAGGGAATTCGCGCGGTTGGTGTTAGGGCGTGTGTCACGTCGCCGATCGTTGATCGTCTGGCTGGGTGAGGCTCGGGCCGACGATCGAGACAATGGCCTGAAGTATGACGCGAAGTGTGAATGGTCGGCAGCGTAGGATGGCCAGCGATGGACCCTCGTCCGATTGGCGTTTTCGATAGTGGCTTTGGCGGTCTCACGGTCGCGCGGGCGCTCATCGACCTTTTGCCCAAAGAGGCACTGGTGTATGTGGGCGATACCGGCCGCTATCCCTACGGATCAAAGCCGCTCGATGATGTTTCCTCCTATGCCCACGAGATCACTCGATGGTTGATCGAGGAGCATGATGTCAAGATGGTGGTCGTTGCATGCAACACCGCCTCGGCGGCGGCACTCGATGACCTGCAGTCGACCTACGACCGTCCAATCGTGGGCGTGATCGACCACGGTGTTTCGTCGCTGCTCAAGGTCAGTCGAACTCGCAACGTCGGGGTGATCGGTACTGTTGGGACCATCGGTAGCGGGGCCTATCAGACCGAGGTCGGGAAGGCAGACGGTGACGCGCGTCTGGTGTGCGCTGCGTGTCCTGGTTTTGTCGAATTTGTCGAGCGGGGCGAACTCGCAAGCGACCAGGTGCGCGTACTCGCTCAACGCCTGCTCTCGCCCATCGTCGATGCCAAAGTCGATGCCTTGCTCCTCGGCTGCACGCACTATCCATTCCTGGCTCGGACGATTTCGGAGGTAGTAGGACGCGATGTGGTCTTGGTGTCGTCTGCCGATGAAACAGCCTTCGGAGTCCGCACGATGCTGATCGAAAATGACACACTACGTGAAGGCGAGCCGGTGCCACCGCTGTTTCTCTCATCGGGAGATGTCGAGGAGTTCGAACGAATTGGTTCGATGCTCCTCGGCCCAGAACTGAAAAACGTGAATCGTTGGACGGCGCCGGGAAGTGACCAAGCAACCAGCGACCAGACCGAATAGGAAAGCGGCGATGACGAACCCGAGCAACCCGAACGGACTGTCGGTTACGGTCATTGGTTGTTCTGGCACTTACAGCTCCTCTGAGTCGGCCTGTTCGTCCTACCTCGTCCGAACGTCGACCACGACGGTGTTGATCGATGCCGGGCCAGGCTCGAGTATCGAGCTGCAGCGCCAAGTCGACCTCGGTGAGATCGACGCGATCGTGCTGAGCCACGAACACCCTGATCACTGGACCGAGATGCCGTCGCTCTATCACGGCTTTCGGTACGGGGTCGAAAAGATGGGTCTTGCCGTGTACGGCACGCAAGGAACGAAGGTGCGGCTCGACGCTGCTGCTCCTGAGGCGACGAAGGGAACGTTCGACTGGACCACGATTGACGCCACCTCGGTGGTCGACGTTGGCGACATCACCTTCACCTTCTCCGAGACTGACCACCCCGTCGAGACGTTGGCGATGCGGATGGAATCGGGCGGATCGGCAATTGGGTACTCGGCTGATACCGGACCAGCGTGGAGCCCCGAAGCCTTCGGCGCGCCGATCGATTTGATGCTGTACGAAACGACCCTTCCGGTCGAACTTGAGGGTCAGGGTATTCCCCACGTATCGGGCAAAGAGGCGGGGGAGCGGGCGACGGCGGCTGGAATCCGATCGCTTATTTTGACCCATGTTCCGCCGGGCCACGACGCTGCCTTGCGTGAACGAGAAATGCGGGCTGCGTTCGCCGGAACTATCGATATTGCCATGCCGGGAGCCACATTTTCTCCCGGCTAAAGGCATTCATTTTTCAATGCTGTTGCTGGTTTGAAGAGGTTTCTGGTGAGAAAGTTGGTTCAGTCGGGGAACCACATTCCGATCTTGTGCGTAGAACGATCATGAC
>CALHXU010000241.1 GCA_938040365.1 uncultured Acidimicrobiales bacterium | reverse complement strand
CCCCGAAATACCGTTATTGGACGGTATCGCGCCCCTTGGTGAACCGTCGGGCGATGACGATGCTGGCGAGGGTGAAGAAGGCTAGTGCGACGGCGGCGATGATAAATGGCGTGCTTCTCATATCGTCGGCGCGAGAGGCTGCAAAGGCCGACAACGCGGACCCCGGCGCGATCCCGATCGCAGATGCGGCAATGTAGCGACTCGTCCGAACACCGGTCAGGCCAGCTGCATAGTTCAACGCGTTGAACGGTACGACGGGCAACAACCGCAGCACCAGCATCGAGAGGAAATCGTTCTTCATCAGCCAATCGTCGATCGAGGTCATTCGATCCCCGAGGAGTTGTTGCATGCCCTCTTGGCCGACAGCTCGAGAGATGAAGAACGCGATAATCAAGCCAATCAACGCCGAGAAGTACGCGACCGGGAAACCGACTGTGAACCCAAGCAAAGCACCAGCGGTTAACGTTCCGAGCGTGCCTGGCACCATAATCACTACGCCCAAGATGATCAGACCACAGAGCGCCAGAACCCCAGCCCGACTCTCGGCTGCATTTTCCATGAGTTCACCAATGCCGTCGGTGCCAACGATCGCAACCGTGGCCGTTGCCGCAGTCAAAAGAACCGCGAGGACGATAAGCCTGATGAGTGCGAGAGAAAATTGCGGACGTTTCATAAGTTGATCTCAGCGGGAATGTTAAGGCACCCACGTTGGTGTTCCCCTATCCACCACTCTCTCCCCGGAAAGTTCACACCATGACATTGCTGCACCGACTTCGCAGCTTCGAAGAAGCGAGTCGGCCCGTCGACCCCGAGGCAGCTGCCTTCCTCGCCAAGCGCTTTGCGTCGCTCCCCGAACGGAACCAAGTTCCGGGCCAAATGCTCGGCCGAAAGACCACGGGCTGTGAAGCAACCCACGGCGTCTTTCCAAAGTGCAACTTTGCGTGCAAGCCGTGCTACCACTCGGCCGACGCGAACAAGGTACGGGTCGACGGACCGCACACCCGAGAGCAGGTCGGCCGGCAGATGAAGTATCTGTCTTCGCAACGCGGATGGGGAACCTACGCCCAGCTCATCGGTGGCGAGGTGAGCCTCCTCGAGCCTGGCGATCACGCAGCGGCCATTGCGACGATGCGGGCGCACGGCCGCATCCCGATGAGCTTCACCCACGGCGACTTCAACTACGACTACCTCCGAGCCATCGCGGTGGATGAAAACGACGAACCTCGCTTCCCGCACCTTTCCTTCGCCGCGCATTTCGATACGACGATGGTTGGCCGCACGGGCATCAAAAAGCCACAATCCGAACAAGAACTCCACGAGTACCGCGCCGCTTTTTGTGCGATGTTCGACCGCCTCGAAGCCGACTACGGCATCACGAACTACCTCGCGCACAATATGACGGTCACCCTCGAGAACCTCGATGATGTCGCCGATATTGTCCGTAGCTGTCACGCACAGGGCTGGCGCATGTTTTCGTTCCAACCCGCTGCGTACATCGGCAATGAGTCTCGATGGGCCGAGGGATACCGCGAGCTCACCTCCGATGTTGTGTGGGGCGAGGTCGAACGCGGCGCCGGCACGACGCTTGGTTACAACGCAATGCAGGTCGGCGATACCCGATGCAATCGGGTGACCTGGGGGGCCTATCTCGGCGACACCTATGTGCCGCTGCTCGACGATGACGAGCCCCTCGATCACGCAATGGTCGAATCGTGGTACGACGCGTTCCCTGGCAACTTCATTCTCCGTGGACGAGCTGAATCAGCAGTGCGCATCCTTCGCTGCATTGCACGCCGACCCGATGTCGTCCCCGAGATTGTCCAGTTTGCGCGCCGCTTTGCCGAACGTGGCGGCGGCGTTGCCCAGCCGTGGTGGAAGGCAACCGCCACGACATTTGTGATGCATCAATTCATCGATGCCGCCGATACTGCAGCTGGTTGGGAACATATCCAGGCCGGGACTCGAGCGGTCGACCCTCGAATCCTCGAAGCACAAGAGCGTCTCGAAGCCTGCGCCTACACCATGGGCCACCCCGACTCCGATGAGCTCATTCCGGCGTGTGTACAGCACGGGATCCTCGATCCAGCAGAAAACCGAGAGCTCGCCACATTGCTGCCGCTGCCGACTCGCAAAGAAAAGCAGCTCTCCCCATAGCCAGACGGTCAGATCGTGCGGTGGTGAGCTGGGCCAGTTTGCGCTTCTAGATCGAATGACCCAGAAATGACTAAAGTTTGGGTATTTTCGGCACGAAGTTACACCCATGGCAGGATTGATAAGCAACACACGCACCCCCCACGAGATCGATGCAGAGCTCGCAGCCGTCGTTTACGGCGAGCGAGGCCGAGAACTCTCGGACTTCTTCATTCGCCGTGCAGGCAACGCAGTACGGGCCGCTGAACTCCTCGGCGAAACCTTCGCCAAGGCAGCACAGGTTCGCATGAAGCGCGACGACCGAGACGCAAACGATGTCGAGTGGCTCACGAGCATTGCGCACCTCGAGTTGTCACATTTCCTGCGAGGTACGGCTCCGACAACCACGGCGGTAAACACGCTTGGAATGTCGATTCCGACGATCTCTGAGATCGACATCACCGAGTACGAAGTTACGGCAGTAGCCGCATAGTCAGAACAGCTCGACTGCATACAGACGAGCTGGACCGTTTCGCACTTTCGCGACATTTGCTGGCACAATGCTGGCGTGGATCATCGGTTTGAGGAGTTCGGTCGCGCCGAATGGGCAACGTTGCGGTCCTCGACCCCGCTGACCTTGACCGCCGAACACCTCGACGGAATTCGCGGAATCCAGGAACGCCTCGACCTTGACGAGGTCGAAGAGGTCTACCTTCCGCTGTCGCGGTTGCTCAACCTCCACATCACAAAGACCCAGCAATTGGCAACGGTAGCCGACACCTTCCTCGGAACGGCCCCAGTACCGGTCCCCTACATCATCGGAATCGGCGGCAGTGTCGCCGTCGGCAAGAGCACCACAGCACGAGTACTCCAGTCGCTCTTGTCGAGCTGGGACGACCATCCAAATGTCGGCCTGTTGACCACCGACGGCTATCTCTATCCAAACGCAGAACTCGAACGCCTCGGCCTGATGGAACGCAAGGGGTTCCCTGAGAGCTACAACACCGGTGCCCTGATCGACACGCTTCGTGCGGTGAAGTCGGGAGATCCAGTCGTTCGCGTTCCCGTCTACTCCCACCTCGTGTATGACATCGTTCCCGACACGGTCGAAGAGATTCGCCAGCCCGATGTTTTGATCGTCGAGGGGCTCAACGTGCTGCAGGGAAACCCGAACTCGTCAAACCTGTTCGTGTCTGACTTCTTCGATTTCTCGATCTATGTCGATGCTGAAGAGGCCTTGATCAAGCAGTGGTACGTGGAGCGTTTCCTCCTCTTGCGAGCCTCGGTCTTTTCGAATCCGGACTCATATTTCCGACACTATGCGGAACTCGGTAGCGCAGAAGCCGCCGAGGTGGCGTCAGACATCTGGGACAACATCAACGCTCCCAACCTTCGCCAAAACATTGCGCCGACGCGGCCGAGGGCCAGCTGCATCCTCACCAAGGGCGCCAACCATTCAGTTTCTACGGTCGCGCTCCGGAAATAGCGGGCAACGACAACAACGTGGTCGCCAGCCACAGGTCGGGGTTCGGGTTCCGAGCGAGCGCGGCGGTCGAGTCGTTGAGCGATGAGAAGACGTCGGTCTCGATCGAACCGCTTACCAGTTCGTCTCGGTATCGGTGCGCGAGCGTTGCGAGACCCATACGCCATTCATCGGTGCGATGGAGTCGAACCTCTCGCTTGTGGCGAGCCTCCATGGCCTTACGACCCGAGCCACGAGTACCGGTGAGCTCCTCGGTTTCGTTCATCGCTTCGACCTCACGAGCATGCTTCTCGTCGAGCGGTCGCTGCGCCTCGTCGACGACCGCGACGATCTCTGAAACGATCTGACTCACCGCATAGCCAGTTCCATCGAGGCGCGAGGGAAGGCCCCACCAAAGATCTCGTCTCGCAACGAACGATTCGTCGGTGAGTAATAACTCGGCCCGATTCACATCGCCACATGCCCCACGCGCAGTCGCTTCAGCGAGCCCGGCATCGACGCCACGGTCAATGAGCGCCTCCGCGATCTTGCCTTCGTTCACCGCAGGGAAGTCGACGTTGACCGATCGCGACGCAACGGTGATGTGGCCGGGCGGAACGTGCTCGGACAGCAAGATGAACATCGTCGACGCGGGCGGTTCTTCGATCGTCTTTAGGAGCGTGGCCGCGACTTTGTCGTCAGCATCGTGAAACCTGTTGAGAATGAGGACCTTTCGCCCTGATTCCTTCGGGGATCGAGATGCTTCGACGATGATGTCCTCTGCTTCCTCCATCAGATAGGTGTTGCCACCGGGGTCGACGACCACAACATCGGGATGCTCTTCACGGACTGCGAGGTTGCGGTTGCGCACGCGGTCGGACTCGGCCCCGACGAGCTCGCCAGCCATTCGAACGGCAGCCCGGCGCTTACCAGCTCCGCGCGGACCGACAAACAGGTAGGCATGCACCGGGTTCGGAACTGCGGATCGAAGCAAAGCAACGGCGCGTTCTTGGCCAATGATGTCCGCGAACGGATCGTCGGTCGTCACGGCGCGCCCCGTCCGAGTCGTTCGGTGACGGCAGCGTGAACCCGAGATGCCACGTCGCCGATTGAGCCGTTGGCGTCGACAACGACCCATTTGTCGGGAGCGTCAGCTGCGAACGAGCGATAGCACTCGACGACTCGAAGGCCGAGGTCGGCACCGGCTTCTTCGATGCGATCGAGGTCGTCGCCAAGGCGAGACCGCGCAGCTACTGGGTCGGTATCGAGCAAGACGGTGAGGTCGGGTTCGAGGCCTGCGGTCGCAAAGGCGTTCAGGTCAGCAATGAGATCGACACCGAGACCGCGCCCAACGCCTTGGTACGCGAGCGAGGAGGCAACGTACCGGTCTGAGACCACGTCTCGCCCGCTCTCGAGTGTGGGCACGATCAATTCCTCGACGTGCTGGGCTCGGGCCGCAGCCATGAGTAGCGCTTCGGTACGTGCGGTGAGCTCGGGGTGGGCAGGGTCGAGGACCAGCTCGCGAATTTTCGTACTGACGATAGTGCCACCTGGTTCGCGGGTAAGCGTGGCATCGAATGTTTCAGCGAGCAGGCCTGCTTGGGTCGATTTCCCCGACCCATCGCCGCCTTCGAATGCAATGAACCGGCCCCTCGTTCCGTGCGTCGTTGAAGAACTCATTGGAAGTGGAGACTAGCGTCCGTACGCGCTACGTCCGCAAGGCTTGGAAGGAAAGCGGGGTCCGTCCTCGGCTCGACGGGCGCCGTTGGTGAGGCCGCTGTACGATTGGGAGATGTCCATCGATTCGCCGGACCGTGATGAGACGGTACTGACATCACAAAACGGTGTTAACGGCGACGACTCGACCACCCAGGACTTCGATTTCATCGGTGGCGCCGTTCGCCGAGCGATGGTTCTTGCAACGATTGTGCTCATCCTTTCGTTCTTTGCACCGCAGCTCTTCGACCGGTTGCTCGAAGTCCTCAGCAGCGCAGAACGGTTGCGCACGATCGACGCCCGTTGGTTCGCCGCAATGATCGCCGCCGAGATCGCAAGCTTTGCGTGCCTGTGGTGGTTGATCAGGATCTTGCTTCCGAAGGTGTCCTGGTTCGTAGCAGCGACAAGCCAATTAACTTCCAACTCGATCAGCCGAGTAGTCCCGGGTGGCGGCGGACCAGCAGCGGGTGGCGCCGCGCTCTATCGCATGCTGGCAGTGAGTGGAACGAGCCCCGCATCTGCTGCAGGAGCGCTCGCTGCAACATCGGTTCTGTCGACGGCTGCGCTCGCCGCGATCCCAGCGGTCGGCTTTACGATCGCCTTCTTCGGAGCGCCGATTCCCGAAGGCCTCTCGCCAATCGCTATCGCATCTGCGGTGTTGTGTGCCCTCGTGCTCGGCGTTGGCTTTGTTGCGCTTCGACGAACCAAGCCCCTTCTGATCGCCGGCGTGGTTCTCGATCGAATTCTGAAGATCGCCGGGAGGGTATTCAAGAAGGACTGGGGGGTCGAACCGTCGACCCTCGTCTCCGAACGGGATCGGCTCTCGTCGTTGCTTGGAAAACGCTGGCCGCAGGCCACAGCTGCGAGCGCTTTGAACTGGACGTTCGACTACCTCGTGCTCGTCTTTGCGTTATACGCAGTAGATGCCGAGCCTCGACTCAGCCTTGTCATGGTCGCCTACGCGTCGGGCGCCGTGCTATCGATGATCTCGATCACCCCGGGCGGCTTTGGATTCGTCGAGGTTGGCCTCACCGGCGTGCTCACGCTTTCGGGTATCCCAAGTGACGCTGCGGCCGTCGCCGTTCTTGCGTATCGGGGCGTGTCACTGTGGTTTCCGATCGCAAGTGGACTGTTTGCCTGGCTTGCCTTCCGCTATCGGTTCTCTCGAGACTCCGCGCTCACAACTCAGGGTTGACCCAGCTGCGTTGGTGAGGAACCAACGTGTTCGTTAGAGCGCGTTCTGCACGAGGAGCCAGATCGCGACCACGATGAGCAAGAAGATGATCACCTTCCGAAACGTCATCGAGCCAAGTGGTGATGGTTGGCTTCCTGCGACACCGCCGGAGCGAATGGCCATTGCCTGTTCCCACTCGGCTTCGCTCATCTGCGCCCGGAAAACGTCACGTTGATCATCACCGGTTGTGTTCTCGGTGTTGTTCGCCTCACCGCCCTCGTCTGAACGACTGAACTCGGCGGGTTGGGTTGGTTCGTCTTGTCGGGGCAAGTCGAACTCACGATGACTGAATGGATCGAATTTTCCATCGTTTGATTCGACGGCCTTCGCAGTCGCCTTGTTTTTGACGGGTTCGTTCTTCGCGACTTTCGCCTGCTTCGTCGCGGTGCTGCTCGCCGGTAGATTGTCGGTCTGTCGTCGGTTCTCGTGAACCTGCTGACTGGGCTGCGATGCACGTTTCGCCGTCTTCGCCCGTAACTTTGGCGACTTCGCTAACAACGGAGGCCGATGTGCTGCAGCCGGCATTGAACGGTCGGATCGCTGGTCCTCGCGACGACGTGCAGCGCGTGGAAGCTCCGAACGGACCGTACTCATGCCAGCGTTCGGCCGTCGACGATCGAAGGCAACATCGGCAGGAAGTTGAGCTGGGCGAGCCGACCCGAGCCTCGATGCCGCGTATTCGTGAGAGTCGTCGTACCGCGGCTTCATATCAGCGAGGAACCCGGTCTGGCGGGTTGGCAGCGGAGCGTCGTTTGTGACCGGGGCCGCTTCGACCGCAGCCACCACTTCTGGCTCTGGGGCAACGGCGGGCTCGACCGCAGCCACCACTTCTGATGCTGGGACGACCGGCGCCTCAACGACGACCTCGGATGGAACCGACGCCTCGACAGTTTCTAAAGGTACGGGTGCAGCCGGCTGGTCTTCTGCAACGGCGCCACCCGAGAGGAACGCGGCCAAAGACTCAGCGTTGACAACCGGTGCCGGGGTAATCGCTTCGACAGGGGCGGCCGGCGCGTCGTGTGTCGGGGCTGGCTCGGCTGGCTCTCCAAGGTCGGGAACGACCGAAAGAATTGGTGGACTCGACATATCGGAGAAATCCGAATCGGCAATGGCATCTTGCTGATCCGCATCGAGATCGGGAACGCTATGCAAACTACGCCCCGAAGCATTCTCTGCTCCTGGAGCCGCGTCTGGGGTCACCAAGCTGTCGAGGCGATCGAGGAGGCCGTTCAGGTGGTCCTCCACCTGGCCAGCATCGTCACCATTAGACGTAGGAATCCCTTGCTCCATGACCTTTTATCGGCCAAAACAAAGGCGCTCTGAAGTAGTCGGTTTGGTCTAATTGGACAAACCGAACAACGATTTTCTCGCTATTCGTCAGCAGAATCTGGGCCCGATTTTTCCTCTGCTGGGGCCTTCTTCTTCTTGGCTGGTGCTTTCTTCTTTGCCGCAGCCTTTTTCTTCTTAGCCGGTGCTTTCTTCTTTGCCGCAGCCTTTTTCTTCTTGGCCGGAGCTTTCTTCTTTTTCTTCTTGGCCGGGCCAGCCGCGCGCCGGATCGCGAGCAGTTCAGAAGCCCGATCGACCGTGAGTTCTTCGACGGTGTCGCCTTTGCGTAACGACGCGTTCGTCTCGCCGTCGGTGACGTACGGACCAAAACGACCGTCCTTGACGATCATGTCCTTGCCGGTCTCGGGGTCTTCGCCCATCTCTCGCAGCGGCGGTTTCACGACCTGGCCACGACGAGTTTTTGGTTGCGCGAGGATCTTCAGGCATTCCTCGAGCGTGATGTCGAACAACTGCTGTTCAGACTCGAGCGACCGAGAGTCCTTTTCCTTCTTCAGGTACGGCCCGTAACGGCCATTCTGGACAGTGATCTCGACATTGTCAGCCGGATCGACACCAACTACCCGTGGTAGCGACAGAAGCTTCAAGGCTTCTTCGAGCGTGATGGTCTCGGGGGTCATACCAGCAAAGAGCGAGCCCCGCTTTGGCTTCTCTTCGCCATCGGTCATCTCGCCGAGCTGCACGTAAGCCCCGAAGCGTCCGTTCAGCACGTAGACGGGAAGGCCACTCTCGGGGTCATCACCGAGCGAGACCGGACCCTTCGCTGCTTCCTCGATGTAATGCACGGCCTTGTCAACCGTGAGCTCATCGGGTGGGATGTCGTCCGGGATCGACGCGGTATTGCCCGGATTGTCTGGCCCGCCCTCGCCGCGTTGCACATACGGACCAAATTTGCCGACCCTTGCAACGACTAACTCGCCATCTTCTGAGACGCCGAGCGGAATCGAGTTGACCGCGCGAGCATCGATCTCGCCGAGGCGTTCGTCGACCTTGTGCTTTAGGCCTTCGGTGTCCTCGTTACCAAAGTAGAACTTGCTCAGCCATGGGATGGCCTCGCCCGTACCACCCGCAATGGAGTCGAGTTCTTCTTCCATGCGACGGGTGTAGGTGTAATCGACGAGATCGGGAAAGTGCTGTTCGAGCAGGCCCACGACCGAGAATGCCTTGAACGACGGGATAAGTGCCGAGCCCTTCTTCCACACGTACTCGCGATCTTGGATCGTGCCCATGATCGACGCGTAGGTTGACGGACGACCAATCTCGAGTTCGGCCAATTTCTTAACCAGCGATGCTTCGGTATAACGAGCGGGCGGTTGCGTCTCGTGTCCGTCTGCGCCCATCGATTCGGTGGTGACCGAGTCGCCAACCGCAAGTGGAGGCAATTGTTTTGACTCGGACTCGTCCTTCTCTCCGTCGGTGTCCTCGATGTAGGCACGACGGAAACCTTGGTGGTCGATGATCGTTCCGCTCGCCGAGAACGAGACGTCTTGCCCAGCCGCTGACGTTGCTCCGACCCGAACCGAAACGGTTTCGCCGGTGGCATCGGTCATCTGCGACGCGATCGTGCGTTTCCAGATCAGCTCATAGACGCGGGCTTCCGACTTTGGAACTTGCTTCGCTACCTCGGCGGGCGACTCGAACGTCTCGCCGGCAGGCCGGATCGCCTCGTGAGCTTCCTGAGCGTTCTTCGACTTTGTGGCGTAGGTCCGCGGCTCATCGGGAACGAACCTCTCGCCGTACTCGGCCTTGACGATGCTGCGAGCCGCGTCGATCGCGGTCTGGCTCAGCGTCGTCGAGTCGGTACGCATGTAGGTGATCAGGCCCTTTTCGTAAAGGGACTGTGCGCCGCGCATCGCCATCGACGAACTCATTCCGAGCTTGCGACCAGCTTCTTGCTGGAACGTCGACGTCATGAACGGTGGTGATGGGCGCCGTCGGTACGGCTTTGGTTCGACCGAACGAACCTCGAAGTCAGCCGACTTCAGCGAGTCGACCAGGTTGGTCGCTCCGGCCTCGTCGAGAACTACAGCATCAGTCTTCGATAGCGCTCCGGTTTCGTCGAAGTCACGTCCACTTGCGACACGCTTGCCATCGAGTTCGAGCAACTTCGCCGAAAAGACCGACGGCGAGCCATCGGTAGCGCCGTTCGCCTCGAACGAGGCTTCAAGATCCCAGTAACTTGCGCGAATGAACGCCATTCGCTCGCGTTCGCGCTCGACGACGATCCGTGTCGCCACACTCTGCACGCGGCCAGCGCTGAGGCGAGGCATGACCTTCTTCCACAGAACCGGCGACACCTCGTAGCCATAGAGGCGATCGAGCATGCGGCGCGCTTCTTGGGCATCTACCAGGTGTCGATCGAGCTCACGCGGCGATTCGAGTGCGTTCAGAATCGCCTTCTTCGTGATCTCGTGAAAGACCATTCGCTTGACGGGAACTTGAGGGTTCAGCACTTCGAGGAGGTGCCACGCAATTGCCTCGCCCTCGCGATCCTCATCGGTCGCGAGATAGAGCTCGTCACTTTGCTTCAGCAGCGACTTGAGCTTTTTGATCTGATCTTTCTTGTCTGGCGAAACGACATAGAGCGGCTTGAAGTCGTTTTCGACATCGATGCCCATCCGGCTCCACTTCTCTGCCTTGTAGGCAGCGGGAACGTCGGCGGCGTTGCGAGGGAGGTCGCGAATGTGACCGATCGATGACTCGACCATGAAGTCGTCGCCGAGGTACTCGGCAATCTTCTTTGCTTTCGCAGGGCTCTCGACAATAACGAGTGCGGGCATTTAGGAAACCTCTAGTGGTACTTGGGGGGCCGATTCCACCTCGGCATCAGGAATGTCCTCCGACGACGTGGTTGATCGAGCCAGTAACCACAAACCAACAGTCGACGCAATGAAGGACGCCGCAAGGATACCCAAACGAGCTTGGGTATCAAGCGCCTCTTGTCCGGGCTGGTCGAATGCAAGACCGGTGATGAACAGCGACACGGTGAATCCAATGCCAGCGAGCATGCCCACGGCAACGACCTGCGGCCACGTGATTCCGCGAGGAAGCGCGGAAATGCCAGACTTCACCGCGAAGTAGGTAAATAGCGTGACACCGATGGTCTTGCCGCCGAGCAATCCAAAGATCACGCCGAGCGTCACGGTCGATGTACTGGCATCGGCAATCGTGTCGCCTGAGAGACTAATTCCGGCGTTGGCGAGGGCGAAGAGCGGCAAAATCAAGAAGCTGGAGAACGGATGGAGCAACTTCTCGAGCCGTTCTGCCACCGACACCGTCTCACGGACGTACAGATTTGCGCGTCGGGTACCGGCGACGCTCACATCTTCGGGATCGATGACGGTTCCGACGACTTCGCTCGGCTTGACCTTGGTCTGCAGCGGTGTTGCGGGCGTCAGGAGGCCGAGCGCCACACCCGCCACGGTTGCGTGCACGCCAGATTCGAGCACGGCGTACCAGACGACCACGCCGATAAGGGCGTAGATCGGGGTGTACCAAATCCTTGCCCGCTGCATCACGAAGATGAGCGCGAGCAAGATCACCGCGGTCGTCGCCCACGGTACGTTGATCGACTCGGTGTAGAAGATCGCAATCACGGTGATTGCGCCGATGTCGTCGACGATCGCCAACGCGAGCAGGAACAGCTTGAGTTGCGACGAGACTCGATTTCCGAGCAACGACATGATTCCGAGCGCAAACGCAATATCGGTCGCAACGGGAATGCCAGCGCCACGAACCTCGGGGCTTCCCGGGTTCAACACGAAGAAGAACAATGCGGGAAGGATCATGCCGCCAAGTGCCGCGATCGTCGGAAGCGCTGCAGCGCGAGGAGACCGTAACTCGCCTGCCACCAGCTCGCGTTTGATCTCGAGACCAACGACGAAGAAGAAGATCACGATCAACCCATCGTTGATGAGGTGTTCGATCGACTCGTCGAGGATGTGCAGGGAGCCAAAGTTGATTTCGAGGTGGATGTCGAGCACGTCGTGATAGGCGTCGGACAGCGGCGAATTGGCCAAGATGAGTGCAACGATGGTGGCGACGACGAGCACGATGCCGCCCGCGGCCTCGATTTCGGTGAACCTCAGGAACGGGCGACCGACTTTGCTCGCAAGCGTGCGATCGCTGCCGATCCATGTGAGTTTTGGAGGTGGAAGATTAGGTCCGGACATAGTCTTTCGAATTCATTGAATGGGGGATTTCGCTGCCCCCAAGGCTTTATTCTGGCGTGCCGTAGGAGAAAGCATGGGCGTTTGCTTGCAATTTCACTTCGGTGAGGTTGATGTGTCGATGACGAGACGCACCAAGGTACCGTCGTCGCCGGTTTCGATATCGGTCTTGTCGACGAGGCGTCGCATAAGGGGCAGACCGAGGCCATTTTCGAAGAACAGTCGCTCGGGCGACTCGGCATCGGGAACGACGGGTACCGAGTCGGGATCGAAGCCAGGGCCGCGGTCTCGGACGGTCACCTCCACCGAATGACCTTCGGTGTAGCAACGGACTTCAACGTGGCTGTCGGTGCCCGCGGCCTTGTGCGATTCGACGGCGTTGGTCACCGCCTCGGAGACCGCCACGCGAAGATCTTCGACGCGGTCATCGCGCGAATCGGGGTCGATCGCTGCGGCGGCTGCGAGCACGACGCGAACGAGCGCGACGTAGTCGGATTTCGCTGGAACTCGGAGAATTACCTCGTCACCAGTGATTGTGTTGCCGGCCGTCATGGTGTTGGTGCCGATGCTTGACCGGTGACGAGCACCGCTGCGGCTTCGGCGCTTTCCGCTGACGGGAAGAGCCCATCGAGGCCGGTGACCTCGAGCAGTCGCGCAACGCCATCTTGCACGCCGAGGAGCACGCAGGTGCCGCCGTTCTCTCGGCAGCGACGGGCTAGACCGATGAGGATGCCGAGTCCGGCCGAGTCGATGAATGAAACTTCTTCGAGGTCGACGAGAACGGTCGACCACCCATCGGCGACGACTTCATGAAACGCAGAACGAACAGATGCGACCGCGCCGAGGTCGAAGTCGCCGGACAGGCGAACGATCATCATCTCCAAAAGCGCGTCGGTGCGCCTCGTAATCTGCACCATGAGATCCTAACGGCCGCGCGGCACCAGTCTTTAGTCACCAGCCGCGCATACCCGATCTGTCACCCTCAGGTGCGATACTGAGATATGGCGATCGTGGAGGCCCCCGTAGACAACCTTCCGCCGTTTTCTGAGCTGATCGACCAGCTCGCCGAAGATGGGCGACTCGCCCATGTAGAACGCCAACCGAGTCGGCCAGCACGGTACGCAAATTCGATCGCGCCGATCTCACCAGGCGTCGTGGAGGCGCTCGGAAACGAGCGGTTGTTCACCCACCAGGCCGAAGCGATCGACCTCATTCGCGCCAACCATTCCGTCGTGATCGCAACTGGCACGGCATCGGGGAAGTCACGGTGCTACCAGATTCCCGTCGCCGAAGCCGCGGCGCGGCCCGGCAACATGGGCACGGCCTTGATGTTGTTTCCGACCAAGGCCCTCGCGCAAGATCAGCTGCGCGCGATCAGCACGATGCGATTCCCCGAGGTCGTCGCTGGAACATATGACGGCGATTCGACACCCGAGCAGCGGACGTGGGTTCGTTCGACCGCCAATGTGGTGCTGACCAACCCCGAAATGCTCCACGCCGCGATACTCCCTGGTCATGCCCGCTGGGCGACCTTTCTCGGCCGCCTCGACCACGTCGTCATCGACGAGCTTCACGTCCTTCGCGGTGTCTTTGGTACCCACGTCTCCCATGTGCTTCGCCGGCTTCGTCGCCTGTGCCATCACTATGGCTCTGACCCAACGTTCATCTTCACGTCGGCGACGATCGGCGCTCCAGGCGAGTTGGCGAGCGAACTATGTGGCGTTCCAGTCACCGAGGTGACCAACGACGGCTCGCCGCGCGGTGAGCGAACGATCGTGATGCTCAACCCGCCGATCGTCGACGAGGTGCAGGGCATTCGAACGTCGTCGAACACCGAAACAGCGAGCGTGGCGGCCCAACTCATTCGCAACGATCACCGCACGATCGTCTTTTGCCGGAGTCGCCGTGGCGCCGAGCTGATCACCGGCGATATTGCCCGTCGGCTTCCCAAGGGGAAAGAGGACAGCGTCCGTTCGTATCGTGCTGGTTACCTGCCACACGAACGCCGAACGATCGAGCACGAACTCTTCGAGGGGACGCTTAGCGGCGTGGTGGCGACCTCTGCGCTCGAGTTAGGTATCGATGTCGGCGGCCTCGAAGCGTGCGTGCTGAACGGGTTTCCGGGCACGGTCGCGTCGATGTGGCAACAGATGGGTCGCGCAGGCCGGGGGCATCAGTCGAGTACGGCGGTACTGGTCGCGGGCGACGATCAGCTCGACCAGTGGATCATGGCGCACCCAAACGAGCTGCTCACCCGCGAGCCCGAACGGGCGGTCATCAACCCGACGAACCCGTTCATCCTCGGCCCGCACCTGAAGTGTGCTGCCTTCGAAAAGCCACTCGCCCGCACCGACGACTCGTATTGGGGCGACGCACTCGACGACGGCGTGCGTGACTGCGTACTCGACGACGGGCTCAAGCTAAAGCCATCAGGAACTGGTTCACCGCTGGCGGTCTATGCCGGGCGCGGGCGGCCATCACGCGGCATCGGCCTTCGTTCGGGCAGCTCCGACGAAGTCCAGATCGTCCGAAAGGATGGCTCGATCGTCGGTACGGTCGATTCGGCCCGAGCATGTTCGGTCACCCACCCCGGAGCGGTGTATCTGCATCAAGGAAAGCCGTACCGAGTGACCGAACTCGACCTCGACGATCGAGTTGCGACGGTCGAAGATGCCGATGGCAATGAGTACACCCAAGCCCGCACCAAGATCGATATTTCGGTCGTGAAGGCCGACGACCACGGCCTTGTCGGCGTACCTAGCGGAGATGAGCAGGTCGAGGTATTTGTCGGCGCTGTCGAGGTGACCAGCCAGGTCACCGGTTACCAGCGCCGCGAGGTCCGGAGCAGGCGAATCCTCAGCAACGAAACGCTCGACCTTCCACCGTCGACGTTGCACACCCGCTCGTTCTGGTATGTCGTTCCCGCTGGCATCATCGCAGCGGCAGGCGTCGATGCTTCCGAGGTTCCCGGCGCGCTCCACGCAGCCGAACACGCAGGCATCGGCATGTTGCCGCTCTTCACGATCTGTGACCGGTGGGACGTCGGTGGAGTATCGACCCCGTGGCATTCGGGCGCTGGCGGGCCGAGCATCTTTATCTACGACGCTCACCCTGGCGGATCGGGCGTGGCCGAACTCGGCTTCAAAGAACGAGACCGCCACCTTCGAGCGACCCGCGACTCGATGCGGGCGTGCGCGTGCTCGGACGGATGCCCGTCGTGTGTGCAATCACCGAAGTGTGGCAACGGAAACGAACCGCTCGACAAACACGCAGCGATTCGACTACTCGACCAGGTCCTCGGATTGACGTAGTGGAGCCTTCGGTTGTTCTTCTGCGCGCCTTGCTAGCAGGCGGCTTCGACGTCGCCGATGAACTCGATCAGCACATTCCATCCGGCTTCGCTCATCTCGGCAAAGGCATCGGTGTTACCGGGGTAGAACGCACGGCAACCAACCGCTTCACGTCCGTTCGCTAGCTCGCCACCAGCCGGGATGATGCCAGCGATCGCGAGCTCTGCAGAGAAGTCTGGAGTTGCCCACACGTCGAGGTCGGGGATCTGCTCATTTGGCGGAATGATGACGACGGGCTTTGGCTCGCTCGTGACCGTGATCGGGATGAAGCGTTGCTCGGCGGTAGGCGAATCGTAGGCAATCGTTTGGATGCGATCGAGCTTCAGCGCGACATCGCTGAACCCGCCGGCGCTCACGAACGGCGCCTTCAGCCCAATGACGGTCGCATCGGAAACAAAGACGTTCCAGTCGAAACCTTCACCTACGACATCACCGAGGAGGATCACGATGTCGTCGCTGTTTGTGACGTTGCTATCAAAGACGCCGTCTTCGAACCACGAGATCGTAAACCCTGCGTCGAGGAGCTCGCGTTCGAAACGAGCTGTGCCTGCGTTGTTTGCCGGGTCGGCCTGGGCCGAAACGACAACGGCGACTCGGTCCGATGGGGTGCCGGTAAGCAAGGTCGTACTGCGGCTCGGCTCGCTAACGTTTTCGACGCCATCGACGGCGCGAACGCTGTAGGTCACGACCGTCCCCGCGGGAAGATCGTCGCGGTAGATCGGTTCGGAACCAACATCGATAGTGGTCACGTCGCCATCGACCTCGCGGGTCAGAACATAGGTAGCGATACCAGAGACATCTTGGGTGGGGATCCACGTAAGGATTTGACCACCGGGGGTTTCTTCAACGAGCGGTCGCCCGGGACGGCGGGGAGCATTTGTGTCGATCCCGACGCGTGCTACGACGCTCTCGCTTGGAGCGCTTTCAGCGTCGCCGCGAAGGGCGACGACCCGGTAGCTGAAGACATCGCCTTCTTCGAGTCCCCCGTCGCTGAACGAACTGCCCTGCACATCAAACGAAGTGGATGCGCCGCCGGTCGCGGTGCGAAGGACGCGGTATCGAGTGACGTCGGCGTCGCGTGATTCATCCCAAACGAGATCGATGGACCCTTCGGTGGTCCCGACGACGGTGAGCCCTCTGGGCGTTGATGGATCTCCGGCCAAAACCGGGTCACCCTGCGGGGTTTCGATTTCCTCTCCTCGTTCTGCAGGTTGCAGCGTTGCGGCGGGGTCGCCGTCGCCGGTAGCGACTTGGCCATCCTCGCCACCTGCACAGGCGGCAAGGATGAGCGTCAGTGCGCAGAGCGTGACAAGCAGGTTCCGCCGGATAAACGAGGTAGACACAGGCTTAGTTAATCGCGATCAGGTGGGGAAAGGACTTCGGGTACACCTAGAGATAATCGGCGTTTCCGCCAGCGAAACAATAGGGCCGAATGACCCCCTTCGTTATGACCCCTCGCAGGGTTCGTGGTCGCCTTCGGCGACGGGCCGCTCGGGCCCTATCAGCGCAGCTCCTAAGACGCGACGCCGCTAGGGCCGGCTTCTACTTCGACCTCGAATTCGAGGAGTGTGGCACCCATGCTCACCGGCTTGCGCGGTGCTGCTTTATCACCGTCCGAAGGGCCGTTTGCGTGGCTGGCCCGGGCACCATCACCGTCTCGCCATTTTTCGTATGCCGCTTGGTCGGCCCAACGGGTGTAGACGAACCAGCGGGTTTCGGTATCGCCCGTTGGACGCAGGAGTTCGAAGCCTTCAAAGCCAGCAACGTCTTTGAGGCTGTCCATCCGGGCGGTGAATCGCGAGACGATTTCGTCTCCGGCGTTTGCTGGAATTTCAAGTGCGTTGATCTTTACGACGGTCATAGGTTCATTCTGCCCGGCCGGCGAACCGAGCAGACGCCGTCGACCCGCGGATGATTAACTCGCTCGCGAATCGAACACTCGCGATTCCCTTTGCCAGATCATCAACTCGTTCGAGCAGCAGTTCCACTGCCGATTCAGCCATCTGGGCCGTGGGCTGCGCGACGGTTGTCAGGTCGAGTGATTTCCAGCCGGCCATCTCGATATCGTCGTATCCAACAACCCACAGATCTTGAGGGACGGCCACGTTCATTCTGCGGGCTTGATCGAGAACGCCAAAGGCCGTGAGGTCGTTGGTCGCAAAGATTGCATCTGGAGGATCGTCGAGGTTCATCATCTTTTCGCAGAATGCAACGCCCGATTGGTGGGAGAAGTCGGCGTACTCGATGATCGGCGATGGCGATGGATCAGTGGACTCCCAGTAGTCGAGAAAGCCCGCCGCACGCGAACGACTCGTACTCGCCGTGCGCGGGCCAGCAATGACGGCAGGTCGACGACCATGGTTACGAAAGTATTCGGCGACCAGTCGTCCGCCGTTCTCGTTGTCGGAGGTAACCGAATCAAATGACTCTTGGTCGAGACGCCGGTTCACGAGCACAACCGGTAGCTCGAGCGAACGAGCCCGGCGAAGCGCGAGTGACTCTTCTGTGGCAGTTGCGAACACCGCACCGTCTACCAACCCCTGCATCATCCCAGCGAGTGCCACATCGTCTTCTGGGGTGCTCGCATCGTTCCACAGAATCATCATCTGATCTCGCTCTGCGAGCGCTGCACTGAGGGCCTCGACCAGCTCTGGATAGAACGGGTTGGTGATGTCAGCAACCACGACGGCGATCGTCGAGGTCCGTTGAGTCTTCAGTGCCCGCGCGCTGAGGTTTGGCTGGTACCCGAGCTCCTCGAGCGAAGCGAGCACGGTCTGTCGAGTCTTGCTTGAGACATTGTCTTTGCCGGCAAGGACACGCGAGACCGTTGCTTGACTGACTCCGGCGTGTGCTGCGACATCGACGCTACTTACCGGCCGCCGTTGGCCACTCGACCTGTGCATACGTATACAGTACACGGCTATCGAGGACAGTCCGTCGGGCAAATCGCGGTGAACCACGTGGGTCAACAACCGTGACGCCAGCGGAGAAAACTATCTAAATAGGGAGAAGATCACCCATGGACAGCGTCGGCAAAGCGATCCTGCGAACAGCACACTCTGAACTTCTACCGAGCTCGGCGGGCACCGTTGCTCCACCGCAACCACTCGGGATCGTGATGAAGGAGGCCGTGGCGTGAGGGTAATAAAGGACGCGACGACCAAGGATGCGCACGGCGAAAATCTTGAACTCTCGACGTTGGTCCGCGAGACCCTGGCCGACATTCGTGATCGCGGCGAACCCGCAGTCCGCGAGCTGTCGGACAAGTTCGATTCGTGGTCGCCGGAATCGTTCCGACTGACGAACGATCAAATCGAGGAAATCATTGCCTCGGTCGAGCCGTCGGTGATCGAGGACATCAAATGGGCGCAACACCAGATTCGCGGTTTCGCGACGCACCAACTCAACTCGATGAGCGATATCGAAGTCGAGACATTGCCGGGAGTATTCCTCGGCCATAAGCACCTTCCGGTCGAGAACGTTGGTTGTTACGTACCGGGCGGCCGTTTCCCGATGGTGGCGAGCGCACACATGAGCGTGCTTACCGCCAAGGTTGCAGGGTGCGCTCGAGTCGTCGCGTGCACGCCGCCGATCAACGGCAAGATTCCTGCCGAAACCGTTGCGGCAATGCATCTCGCTGGCGCGGACGAGATCTATTTGCTGGGTGGCATGCAGGCACTTGCTGCGATGGCCTATGGCGTAACGATGGAGCCCGTCGACATGATCGTTGGCCCAGGCAACGCCTACGTGGCAGAAGCAAAACGACAGCTCTACGGGCGGGTTGGAATCGACTTGCTCGCTGGCCCCACCGAGACGCTCCTGATCGTCGATGACACCGTCGACGCCGAGATGTGCGCCACCGATCTTCTCGGTCAGGCAGAGCACGGGCCGAACTCGCCAGCGATCCTCATCACCACATCGGAACAGCTTGCGAACGACACGATTCTCGAAGTCGAACGCCAGCTAGAAACTCTGCCGACGAAAGACACGGCAGGCCCGGCGTGGCGAGATCACGGCCGTGTCATCCTCTGCGAAGACAACGCCGAGATGCTGACCGTCGCCGACGACATTGCAAACGAACATGTGCAGATCATGACCAGCGACGACGCGTTTTTCTCCGAGAACATGTCGAACTATGGAGCGCTCTTCATCGGCCCCCGGACAAACGTTGCCTATGGCGACAAGGCAATCGGCACGAACCACACCCTGCCGACCCAAGGCGCGGCTCGCTACACCGGCGGCCTGTGGGTAGGCAAGTTCTTGAAGACGTGCACGTACCAACGTGTCGAGACCAACGAAGCAAGTGCGCTCGTTGGTGAATACTGCTCGCGCTTGTGCGCAATCGAGAACTTTGCTGGCCATAAGGCACAAGCCGATATTCGAGTCGCCCGTTACGGGACGGCGGTGGCGGATTCGTGAGTGACCGAGTAAGTCTGGTCGTTGGAGGAAGCGGTGGTATCGGGGCTGCGATTAGTCGTCGCCTCGCATCCGAAGGTCATTCGGTCCTTGTTGGCTACGCGAACAACAACGAACGAGCCGAAGCGCTCGTCAACGACCTTGGCGGGGCGCCACACCGGGCTGTCCACGCCGATGTAACCAGCTCGGCATCGCTCAACTTGGTCGCCGAGGAGATCTCGAGCGAGTTCGGTCGGCTCGATGTGTTGGTCAACTGCGGGGGCGTAACCACACCCGTCCCCCACGACGACTTGGATGGTTTGGAAGACGAAATCATCGACTGGATCTTCAAAGTCAACTGGCGGGGCCCATTCGCCGCAATCCGTTCGATGCGCACACTTCTCGAAGCATCCTCAGATGCGGTCGTCGTCAACATCTCATCGGTCGCAGGGGTTACCGGCGTTGGTTCGAACGTTGCGTACTGTGCATCGAAAGCGGCGCTCGACAGCATGGCTCGCTCACTCGGCCGCGCGCTCGGGCCGTCGATCCGGGTTGTTTCGGTTTCGCCGGGTTGGGTCGAGGGTGAATACGCCAAGTCGTTGCCCGACGAATATCTTCAAGCTCAACGTGACGCAGCACCGCTTGGAAAGCTTGCGAGCGGGGACGATGTTGCCGCGGCGGTGAGCGCGGTTGTGCATCATCTTCCAATGACGACCGGGACCATCATCGCCGTCGACGGCGGACGTCCGCTCGGTACCTAGGTTCGCGGTGGCGACCGCTACGCCGAGTAACTGCCCGAGGTTGCCGTTCCGCCGGTGCCAGCCCAGTCGGTGTGGAAGAACTCGCCACGTGGACGGTCGACACGCTCGTAGGTGTGTGCCCCGAAGTAGTCGCGCTGGGCCTGAATGAGGCCAGCGGTTCCGCGTGCTTTGCGAATACCGTCGTAGAAGGTGAGCGCAGAAGCGAGCGTCGGGATAGCCACGCCGGCCTTAGCTGCGGCGACGACGGTCTTACGAAGGCCAACTTCGGCTTCGACGATCACCGATGTGAAGTCATCGTCGAACAACAGGTTCTCGAGGTTTGGGTTCGTGCCATACGCCTCGGCAATATCGTCGAGGAAGCGTGCGCGAATGATGCAACCCGCCCGCCACAGTCGTGCGATCGCAGCGAGGTCGAGGTCCATCTCAAGCTCGGTCGACGCGTCGCGCATCATCATGAAGCCCTGGGCGTAGGAGATGAGCTTCGCGGCATACACCGCCGCCTCGACGTCGGCTGCCGTAATGCCACCGATGTCTTCGACCTCTGCACTGAGGATCGTTTCTGCCTTTGCCCGCATTTCGACGAACGACGAGACGATTCGCGCGCCCACCGCTTCAGCGACGAGCATCATTGGCTCACCCAACTGCATCGCCGAGATCACCGTCCACTTACCGGTGCCTTTTTGGCCTGCAGCGTCCAAGACCACATCGATCATCGGGGTGACGCCGTCGTCGTCAACCGCTGCGAGGATCTCGGCTGAGATCTCGACGAGGTACGACTCAAGGCGGCCTTCGTTCCACTCGGCGAACGTCTCTGAAATCTCCTTTGGTGAGTTCCCGAGGCCGCGCAACAACGCAGTCGCTTCGGAGAGCACCTGCATGTCGCCGTATTCGATGCCGTTGTGCACCATCTTTACGAAGTGGCCTGCACCGCGGCTACCAACCCAACTGCAGCAGGGTTCGTCGTCTTCTCCGGCTACCGCAGCAATTGCTTGCAGGAACCCTTGAACTTCTGGCCATGCCTCGGCGGCACCGCCCGGCATGATCGACGGACCGAATCGGGCTCCGACCTCACCACCGGACACACCAGCACCAACGAACAACAACCCGGCTTCGGCAAGGCGCGAAACACGTTCTTCGGTGTCGGTGTAGAGCGAGTTACCACCATCGATGATGATGTCGCCTTCTTCGAGCAGCGGCATCAAGCTGTCGATCACTTTGTCGACGACGGGTCCGGCCTTGACCATCAGCATGATCTTGCGGGGGCGTTCCAACACCGATACGAGCTCTTCGAGGGTTTCTGCTGCGATGAGGTTCTGGCCGTCTTCGGCGGACGCAACGAACTCGGTCATGGTCGACGTCGTGCGGTTATAGGCAGCGACGGTGTATCCATTGTCGGCCATGTTGAGCGCAAGGTTCTGGCCCATGACCGCAAGGCCGATAAGCCCTACGTCGGCGCGATCTTGTGAATTTTCCTCTGCCATCTTCAGCCTCATTCTTCGGTGTGCGTTCTTAACCTAAGCGGCAGCCTCGAATATTTCACTCAACAGCGCAAAGAGAAAACATCTGCCGCAAGCAGTAGCGCGCAAAAGCCCCAACAGCGCCAAGAGAAAACATCTGCCGCAAGCGGCAGCGTGTAAAGAGCCTGAAGCGACGCCGAGACAAAACATCTGCCGCTGGCGGCAGCATGTAGCAGCAGCATGCAAAAGCCCCAAGCGACGCAACGTGAAAACGTCTGCCGCTGGCGGCAGCGAAAGACAGCATCTGCCGCTAGCGGCAGCGCGCAAAAGCCCCAACGACGCAAAGAGAAAACGTCTGCCGCAAGCGGCAGCATGTTAAGGCACCCAGGTGATGCCTTTGTAGGCCTTGACGAAGCCGTGTTCGATGAGGGTTTCGGCGAGTGGTGATTCAGATGCTGGAGCGCCGTCGATTTTTGCGATCTCGATCGATCGAACGAGGCGTTTGCGGGCGAGGTCTTTGACCGCATCTACCCACAGGGCGTTTTCTCGAGCTTGAGCGAACGAAACGATCGTCTTTGCGCCGCGGTCGATGTAGATCGCCGCCTCGCCGTTGACGATCACGACGTGGGCACCGGTGGCTCGCGCTGGCCGGCCATCTGATTCGGGCCACGGGAGTGATGCGCCGAATGGCTGCGCGGTGTCTGTGGCGGCGAGCAAGAGAACCGAGTCTTCCTCGAAGTCGGTGGCGGCGGAGGTTCGCAATCGATCGACGGCTCCGGGGAGCGCAAACTGTGCTGCGCCCAGGCCTTCGACGAAGTAGCCGCGTCGGAGGTCGCCGCGGTCTTCGAGGGCTTTCAAGATCGGATAGACCCCAGCGAACCCTCCGGTGATGCCTTCGCCGAGTGCGGCCTCTCGTGTAAGCACGCCGTAGCGCTCGACGAGTTGCAGCGCTTGGGCCGTTGCTCGTTGTGTCGAGGGTGCCTGGGGAGAAAGGACGGTCGAGACGAGCGACCAGCGGCCCGCAGCCTGGGGCGGCCCCGCAGCTTGGATCTGGCCGACTCTCGGCCGTCGCTGCCGCGTCGAAGATCCAGCTTTCTTGGCGCCGACGAATGCTCGCACCGGGGCGAGTGAATCGTTGGTGACTTCGCCCGCCCAGACGAGGTCCCACAACGCGGCGAGCACGGCCTTATCGCCATATTGCAGCCCGACTGCTTGTGCCGCGCCGAGCAGGTCGAACCAGAACGAGGCCCCGTTCGTGGCGAGATGCGAACGAAGACAGTCGTGGAGCGGATCGTCGGGTGGGTCGGTGGTCGGCGAGATAAGCAGCCCCGCTTGGTCTCGGAATGCCAGCCGAATTCGTCCATCTTTCGAGCCAATCGCACCCGCCCCAACCCAGATGACTTCACCCGAGGTCATGAGTGCGTCCATGTCGGCCGGGCGGTACTCGGCCATACGTGCGGGCAACACCGATCGTTCGAGCACCGAGGCCGGAATCGCAGCACCTTGCATGATCACGAGCACGTCGGCGAGGCCATCGGCGCCGCGTCGAGGAATGCCCACCCCCTGCCACTGAGGAAGGAACCGAGCGAGCGTGTTGCGTTCGACCGGCGCAACTTCGGCCCGGAGAACTGCGAGCGATCGCCTGCGAAGCTGACTCAGAACTGCTTCGTCGACCCATTCTCGGGTGCTTCCATCGGGCCTGAATTCGCCGCGCTGTAGCTTGCCGCGAACGGCGAGTGCGTCGAGGGCGCCGTGGGCACGGTCGACCGAGATGCCGTACCGGTCGGCGAACTGTTCGGTGACGAAGGGGCCATGCGTCCGAGCGAATCGCATCGCGAAATCGCCGAGCGGGTCGTCGACACTGTCGGTGTAGGCAGCGGGAAGACCAATGGGCACGGACACGCCGAAGGCATCGCGCAACCGACCAGCATCTTCAGATGCACAGAACCGGCGATCGTTACCAATGCCGACCTCGATGACGCGAAGGTCGTTCGCCAGTTGCGCGAGGGTGCTGTCGATGTCGACGTCTTCGGTGCAGCGCGCGTCGATCTCGAATCGGTCGAGCGGTCCGAGGATTCGCAAGAGGTCGTGCAGCTCGTCCCCATCTCGAGCGCGGCGGCCGTCGACGAGGCGTTGCAGTTCGAGTTCGAGATCGGAAAGCACGCCGGGGTCGAGCAGCTCGCGCAGCTCTTCGGCGCCGAGAAGGTCACGTAGCAGCTCTCGGTCCAACGACAGCGCTGCAGCCCGACGTTCGGCTAGGGGCGCGTCGCCTTCGTACATGTAGACGGCGATCCAACCGAACAAAAGCGATTGGGCAAACGGCGACGCTTTCGACGTCTCGACCGGAACCATACGAATCGACCGTTCGGACAATCCCTGCAAGACCGTGCGCAACGCAGGGACATCGAACACATCGTTCAAGCATTCTCGGGTTGCTTCGAGAAGGATGGGAAAGCTCGGATACTTCGCCGCAACCGCCAAAAGATCTGCGGCCCGCTGACGCTGTTGCCACAGCGGCGTTCGTTGGTCTGGCCGGCGGCGCGGCAGCAGAAGCGATCGGCCAGCGCACTCACGGAAACGACTCGCAAACAGCGCGCTTCCGGGTAGTTCTGCCACGACCCGTTCGTCGATCTCGTTCGGGTCGATCATGAGGTCATCGAGCGAGACCTCTTCGGTCGCTTCGGGTAGGCGGATGACGATGCCGTCGTCGGCCCACATCATCTCGACGTCCATCCCCCATCGTTCGGCGAGTTGTGCCCGCAATGCCATTCCCCACGGCGCGTGTACTTGGGCGCCAAATGGCGACAGGAGGCAAACTCGCCAGTCGCCGATCTCGTCGCGGAACCGTTCGACCACGATCGTTTGATCGTCGGGTACAACGCCGGTCGATTCGCGTTGGTCGGAAATGTAATTGAGAACGTTTCCGGCAGCGAGCGGATCGAGGCCGTGCCGTTTCACCAACCGTTCGGTGGCGGCATTCGTATCGCCATCTTGGATCTCGCGAATGAATGCGCCCATCGCACGACCCAGTTCGATTGGGCGCCCAGGACCATCGCCATGCCAGAAGGGCATCTTTCCGGGTTCGCCAGGTGCGGGCGTGACGACGACGCGTTCGAAGGTGATGTCTTCGATGCGCCAGGTCGAGGCTCCGAGCAAGAACGTTTCGCCTGGCCGAGACTCATAGACCATCTCCTCGTCGAGTTCACCCACCCGCGTACCGTCGGGCAAGAACACGCCGTACAGGCCACGGTCGGGAATGGTTCCCGCGTTTGTGACCGCGAGGCGCTGCGCACCTTTGCGACTTCGAATCGTTCCGGCAACGCGATCCCACACCACCCGTGGCCGAAGCTCCTTGAACTCTTCTGACGGGTAGCGCCCAGACAGCAGGTCGAGAACGCCTTCGAATACTTCGTCGGAGAGCTCCGAGAAGTTCGCCGAGCTTCGAATCGTCGCCACGAGCTCGTCGAGTTCCCAGTCTTCGAGCGCCGTCATCGCAACGATCTGCTGGGCCAAAACGTCGAGCGGGTTGCGTGGGTATCGGGTCTCTTCGATCTCGCCCTGGTACATCCGGTCGACGACCACCGCTGTCTCGAGCAGATCAGATCGGTGCTTTGGGAACACCTTGCCGATCGACTTCGCGCCCACTTGGTGGCCAGCGCGACCAACCCGCTGTAGCCCGCGGCTCACCGAGCCGGGTGACTCGACTTGGATGACGAGGTCGACCGCCCCCATGTCGATGCCGAGTTCGAGCGAGCTCGTGGCAACGATGGCCCGAATCGCCCCCCGCTTGAGCTGATCTTCGATGTCGAGGCGGCGAACCTTCGACAACGAGCCGTGATGGGCCCGAATGCGCTGAAACTGCTCGGTTTCGGCCACTCCTTCGTCGTCGGCTTCGGCGGCCAGCTCGTCTTCTTCGTCCCACATCTCGTTGAGCCGGCCAGCCAAACGTTCGGCCAGTCGGCGCGAATTCACAAAGACGATCGACGAATTGTGCTCCTTGATCTGATCGAGAATCCGGGGGTGAACCGACGGCCAGATGCTCGTGCGCTGCGGGCCCGCCGATGCTGGTCCCGACATTGGTTCGTCGGTGACCTTGCCAAGCTCTGCCATGTCCTCGATCGGAACGATGACTTCGATGTCCATGTTTGGGTCGGCGCCCGCATCGATGATCTCGACCGGGCGCCACGTGTGGACGCCATCGACGGCCGAGCGGCCGCCCAAAAAGCGCGAGATTTCATCGAGCGGTCGCTGCGTTGCAGACAGGCCGATCCGTTGCACCGGCCGGCCCACGAGATGTTCGAGTCGCTCCATTGTCAACGCGAGATGGGCGCCGCGCTTTGTGCCCGCCACCGAATGAATCTCGTCGATGATGACCGCATCGACGCTCCGCAGCGTTTCCTTCGCCGCCGATGTCAACATCAGGTAGAGCGATTCGGGAGTTGTAATGAGTAGGTCGGGCGGGTTACGAACGAGCTTTCGGCGCTCGTCAGCTGGGGTATCACCAGTGCGCATGCCAACGGTTGGGATGTGGATTTCGGTGCCGAGCCGCTCGGCTGCAAGCGTGATTCCACGAAGCGGTGAGCGAAGGTTTTTTTCGACGTCGACCGCCAGCGCCCGCAACGGCGAAATGTAGAGCAACCGAGTCCGCGACTCGCGTTCGGGCACGGGGCTCGTCATCAGCTTGTCGATGCCGAACAGGAACGCTGAAAGCGTCTTACCCGACCCGGTCGGCGACACGATCAGGCTGTTCGCTCCGGTAGCGATATGAGGCCAGCCGAGACGTTGCGGCGGCGTCGGCTCGGGAAACGAGGTCTCGAACCACGCGCGTACTGGCGCAGAAAATTCCTCAAGCGATGGGTGCGACACTCCGAAAACATACTTTGGCTGAGGAACTTCTCTCAGATCGAGCGCTTCAAGCAGAGGAAAGTGGCTGAAACGCTGCGAAGTTTCCCCTTGAGAGACAAGTGTCACGCGAAGTCCGGTGTTTCGGTACTTTTTGCCTACACAGTTCGGGCACGAAAGTGCCGTAGACACACTGTGAACTATTTTGCCGACCTCCGTGCCCGGATTGACCGTTCTGAACAAGAACGCGGCGCAATCCTCGTGCTCACCGCCCTCGTGATGCTCCTCATGCTCTTTATTGCGGCGTTCTCCACCGACCTTGGGGCGTGGTATCGCCAGACCGAAGAGCAGCAGCGCGCTGCCGACGTTGGCTCACTCAATGGCATTGCGACGTTCGACCGCACAAGCAAGGCCCAGTTCGCGTCACTGGGGGCCACTCGCTGGACCGACCTCACGCCCGCACAACAGCAGGCCGTCGAGGCGCAATCGTTCCAAGAGGCGGTCGCACAGGTGCAGGCACTCCTCGAGACCAGCGGTCTCGTCTTTAGTTCACCTCCTGCATTCGTCTTCGCCGCTGTTCCAAACCCAACGCCGCCAATTCCTGGAAACGCGGATCACATTTCGACCGCGACGCTTACCGCCGATGATGGCTCGGTCATCACGATCACCCGTGGCTTCGCCGAGTCGGGCACCGGCCTGAACAACAACCCAACCTTTGTTCGCTTCATCGACGTGAGCATCACCCGCGAGGGTGAGCAGTACTTCTCGAACATCCTTCGCGACGCTCCTGAAATCGAACGCAGCGCCCAGTCGCTGCTTTCGAACTGCGGCGCTGTTTGCGACAACGAGATCATCTTGAACCCGCCGTTCGTTGGCTTTGCCGGCACCGGTAATGGTGATGGCTACGGACCATTGCTCTATGACCGTGACGACGATGGAATCTTCGATGAAGCGTGGGCGGTAAACCACCACTCGAATGGTAGCGACAAGGGTGAAATCCTCTGCCGCCTGCTCGACAACGGACCCGACGGCAACTTGGGCGACCCTTGCCCAGGAGGCAACACGGCCGATGACGGATGGCAACTCCGCTATCAGACCGGCAACCGTCCAATCGAATTCCAGGCAGACGACGGCAAGATCTACTTCGCTGCTCGCAGGCCAGGTGCTGGAGCACTTGGCATTGCCTGCTTTGATCCACAGTCGAGGGACTACTGCAGCAACGAGTTCATCGCTCTCTGGAACTCGTCGCCCGCAGTGACCCAACCAGCGTGGATTCACGGTCATGGTCCGTTCGAGTACCAGAACCGTCTTTACGTCATCTCCCAACACGGCGAAGTTGCATGTGCAACCCTCGACCTTCAGCTCTGTGGACCCAACTCAGGGCCACACGCCGTTCCCGGAGCAGATACGTCCAGACTCCCACCGTTCTTCCCTGGCGCTGGCGAGAGTAATGACACGTACATCGCAAATGGCGAGCAGAACGGTTCGACGCTAATCGTCACCCAAGACACTGCCACCGGTGTGCAATTCAGCTGCCTCGACCTCTCGAACGCCTCGGGTGTGGTGTCGCACTGTGGTCAACACTTTGCGCCTAGCCTCGCCAACGGTGTCGGCAACAACCTGACCTTCACCCGCTACGCCCCCAACAATTCGAATCCATCGCAAAACACACCGAACGGTGTTTGCGTGCTGGACATCCAGACCGGAAACAACGTCTGCGTTGATTGGAGTGCAGGAAGCGCCCACTCACTCAGTGGTCTGGGCAATGGTTTCGCCGGACTCAACGGTGGTTCCTACGGTGGCGACGCCTACACGTGGAACAATCAACGCACGTTCTTCGCCGGCGGAGACTCCAACCGAGTCGGCTGCTGGAACTGGAACGCCGGAGGAGCCGACGGCGGACCATGCACAGATGGTGCAGGGGACTCGATTGTCACCAACAACCCATTCACCTCAGCTGGCGACGCATTTCCGTACGGATTCAACCAGATCTCGGACCGTTGCGTGCTCGGGCTTGGTCACAAGGCCGTGTTCTTCTCCTTCAACCCTGTCGGATTCGGCCCGTGCGTCGACGTGCAAATCACGACCGACATCATTCCATGTGATTGTGAAGACGAGAACGCTGGTTCTCGCTGGGGCGCCGTCACCCTCCCAGCAGGACTTCTCGCCGACGTGACACTGCTCGAAGCAACGATCACGCTTCCAGACGGAACGGCATTCCCTATCGGTGGAGCGACGACCGTCGACCTACTCGCAACCGATGGTGTCCTCGATCTCACGGGATTGAACGACATCTCGCCAAACCCACCTTCGGTGTCGCTCACGCTCGATGCCGACTCGGCCATTGCGAATGGACGACCCGTCTTCGATTCGCCGTACCCAACAAACCTCGAAATCTCGACAGCACCAACGCTGACCGAGTAGTCACACGAGGCAATCACAGCAGGCAGTCGCACTCGGCCACCTTCGGGTCATGTGCGATTACCTACAACCTAGAGAAGTACGCGAGGAAGCGGGTCGGCATGCACAATGCCGACCCGCTTTGTCGCTCTTGTGAGCGCTACGTACAGCGCACGCATACCTTGGCGCTCTTCAGAAACGATTCGTGATGGTTCGACCACCAGCACAGCATCGACTTCGAGCCCCTTGACCAGCTGCACCGGGACGACCGCTACTTGGCGGTCGAGACCGGACCTGCTGGCTCGACCGAAATCGACTTGGGCGCGCTCGAGCGCTGCGGTCAGTGGTTCGACGAGCAAACGCGGCACGACGACCGCGACATTGCCCTGACCAATCTCGGCGAGCTCTTTGCGGATCGCGTCGGGTAGCGCTGCTACAACGTCGTCAACCTTGGTGATGATCGGTGCGGTTCCCTCATCGCGAATCGCCACCGGAGGTTCGAGGCCCGGAGCAGCCTCGGTGAGCACCTTTGCCGCCAACGCCATAGCAGGAGCCGGTATTCGGTAGCCAGTGGTGAGTTCTTTGCGGATCGGCCCATGCTTCACGTTCGAGGGAAGCTGAGCAATAACATCGTCCCACGAATCGCGAGCCCACGAACCCGTCGACTGCGCGAGGTCGCCGACCACCGTCATCGACCCGTTGAGCGATCGACGCGAGATCATCCGCAGCGCCATGGGCGCGAGATCTTGGGCTTCGTCGATCACGATGTGACCATACGTTCGGACCTCGTCGACCTGCCTTCTACCTGGCCG
This sequence comes from uncultured Acidimicrobiales bacterium, assembly GCA_938040365.1. GTDB lineage: Bacteria > Actinomycetota > Acidimicrobiia > Acidimicrobiales > SHLQ01 > SHLQ01. The sequence continues at coordinate 3,029 of CALHXU010000241.1, read as the reverse complement.
CGCGCCGAGGTGCGCCCGAGCTTCGTCGAGCAGCGGCGCATCGTCGAAGGTCCATACGAGCGCATCGACATGAACCTCGCTCGTATGGCGAAGCGTGGCGAGTTGCTCCACGGTGAAGAGGTTTCGCCCAGCAGCCTCGAGAAGAGAAGGGCTGCGGAACAGATCGTGCAAGAGCTGGGCTGGCGTGAGCACGGGCCACATCCACTCGAGCGTCTCGCGAATTGGGTAGGTCCAACGAATGCGATCACGCAGGACTCCTGGGTCGACCTCTTCTCGCCCACTATTTGCGAGCGTTGCAAATACTTCGTTCTCGACGAACTTCCGTGCAGCGTTGTGCGTGCGGAAGCGGCGACGGGCCTCGGAAATGATCTGCTCGCTCTCGAACACGGTCAAGCGGAGGTTTTGCAACCCAAACCCCACGACCAAGTCAGTTCGCAGCCTGTTCTGTCGCTGGCGCACCGCCCGACGGATCAACTCGACCATGTCGAGCCCACCCTTCACCGCGGCTGCGGCTTCGGACCCGAGGCGATCGGTCCGGACCTTCGGCGTTACGAGATCGCTAAGCACCGCCAAGCGCACACCGGCTTCACCGAGGCTGGGAAGGACTTGTTCGATGTAGGCCAAGAACAACCGGTTCGGGCCGAGGACCAGCACACCTTGGTCTTGGAGCGGGAAGCGGTGCGAGTAAAGCAGGTACGCAGCGCGGTGCAGCGCGACAACGGTCTTTCCGGTACCCGGGCCACCTTGCACGACGAGCAAGCCCTGCAGGCGAGACCGGATGATCTCGTCTTGTTCGCCTTGGATCGTGGCCACGATGTCGCCGAGGCGTCCCGTGCGAGCGGTTTCGAGCGCGGTGATGAGCGCGCCGTGGCCTTGAATCTTTCTGCGCCCGCTCGAAGCGCCGTCCACCTCATCCACACCGCCTTGGCCGTCGACCCCCGCGGCGTCGAGGCGGCTGAGGTCGCCGAAGAGTTCATCGTCGATATCGAGCAGGGTCTTGCCACGAGTCGTAAAGTGGCGTCGCCGTTCCAGGCCAAACGAGTCGCCACCGGTCGCCCGATAGAACGGCTCGCTCGCCGGCGCGCGCCAATCGACGACCACAGGATCTTGCTGGCGGTCCCACACACCAACCCGACCGATATAGAGCGTGTCGTCGTACTCGCCGCCGTGGTCGATCCGGCCAAAGATCAACGACGCGTCACCAATGTCGAGCTGTTGTAGACGGTCGACGATGTTCTCGGTGAACGCTTCGCGTTCGAACCGAGCTTGGTTCGTGCCACCCGCGCCAACTTCAAGCGAATCGGACAACTTGCGAGCCATCTCACGTGACTCATCAAGACATCCGTGCGCGAAATCTAGGTACTTCTGTTCGGCTTCGAGTTCGGGGTGAATTGTTGCCTCGCAATGCTCAAAAAGGGACTTCAAATCCTATCTCGGGTCCGGCCGTTCCAGCGGTGGGACAATCTCGTACGCTAAGCGAGTGACTTCGAAACCCGATTCCTGCTTTCTCGCCGCCTGCCGAAGCGAACCCCACGAGGTCACGCCCGTGTGGTTTATGCGCCAGGCAGGCCGGTCCTTGCCCGAGTACCGAGAGATCCGCGGTCCCGGCAGCATCAACGACGCAATTGCGAACCCCGACCTCGCAACCGAGATCACGCTGCAACCAATCCGCCGGTATGGCGTGGATGCGGCGATCTTGTACTCCGACATTGTGACTCCGGCACACGCGATTGGATTTGGCCTAGATGTCCTGCCTGGTGTTGGCCCTGTCGTCGAACAACCGTTTCGAAGTTCCGATGACCTGACCCGGCTCCGGCCACTCGATGCCGAAGCCGACACTCCCTACGTCTTAGAGACCATCGACAACCTCGTAGCCGAACTCGATATCCCACTCATTGGCTTTGCTGGTGCGCCCTTTACCGTGGCGAGCTACCTCGTCGAAGGACGCCCATCTCGGACCTATCACAACACCAAGGTCATGATGAAAGCTCGTCCCGACCTCTGGTTCGCGCTCACCGACCGACTCGCCGACCTCGCGATTGCCTCGCTGCAGTCTCAGGTCGACCACGGCGCTGAAGCCATCCAACTCTTCGACTCGTGGGCGGGCTCACTGAGCGCTGCCGACTACGAAAGGTACGCGATGCCCTCGAGCGCGAAGGTGCTCGAAGCGATCGGCGCTACCGGCGTGCCTCGGATTCATTTCGGTGTGGGCACCGGCGAGCTATTGGGACTCATGGCAGATGCCGGAGCCGATGTCGTCGGCGTCGACTGGCGTATCCCGCTCGGCGAAGCCCGAACTCGGGTTCCTAGCGATCGTGCACTGCAGGGCAATCTCGACCCGGCGATTCTTGGAGCACCTTGGGAGGTCGTCGAAGCCGAAGTCGACAAGGTCCTCGAGAGCAACAACGGACATCCCGGCCATATCTTCAACCTCGGCCACGGCGTCACACCCGAGACCGAACCAGAAAAGCTCGAGAAAGTTGTCGAGCGGGTCCACGCGTACCGCCCGTAACGCGTGAACTTACGGACGAGACTATGAGCACACGAGTTGGCGTCATCGGTGGTGGTATCACCGGGCTCAGCGCGGCGTATCAACTCGTCTCTGATGGCCATTCAGTCGTGCTGTTCGAAGCGAGTTCGAGGCTCGGCGGCAAGATCGCCGAGACGTCGATCGACGGCTCGATCTTCCCGACCGGTCCCGACGCGTTTCTCGCTCGAAGGCCAGAAGTCATTTCTCTCGCGCAGGAAGTCGGCCTCGGAGATTCGCTCACCCGCCCATCAGCGCAGTCCGCACGCATCTTCCGCAACGGCCGACTGCACCCGCTCCCGCCCAACGTCTTGGGCGTACCCGCGACCGAAGACCTCGCAACCACCGGGCTCATTTCGCCTGAGGGCGCGATCATCGCTGCGGCCGGAACCGCAGACATCGCTGCGGCCGGAACCGCAGATATCGCTGCCGATCAGTCTGTTGGCGACCTCGTTCGCCGCCAGCTCGGTGATGAGGTGCTCGAGTTTCTCGTCGACCCACT
>CALHXU010000240.1 GCA_938040365.1 uncultured Acidimicrobiales bacterium | reverse complement strand
GCATCTGCTTTACTGTACTCACTAGACGGTTTTTGTACAGGGTGGCCAAGATGAATCAAACAAATAAAAAGACGTCCATCCTCGATCGGGCAAAGAACCGAATTGGCGAGGTTGCGACTTCGGTTCGCGGGACGACACCGGTCAGCGACGACACCGTATACGACTACGTCATCGTGGGCGGCGGTAGTGCAGGGTGCGCGATGGCGAATCGGTTGTCGGCAGACCCGAATAACAAGGTTCTCGTTCTCGAAGCTGGCCGCAAGGACTGGAAGTGGGATGTGTTCATCCACATGCCAGCAGCGCTCACGTACCCAATCGGTAGCCGCTTCTATGACTGGAAGTACGAGAGCGAACCCGAGCCGCACATGAACGGCCGGCGCGTCTATCACGCCCGCGGCAAAGTGCTCGGCGGGTCGAGCAGTATCAACGGCATGATCTTCCAGCGGGGCAACCCAATGGACTACGACAAGTGGGGCGCAACGCCTGGTCTCGAGAACTGGGATTACGCGCACTGTCTTCCGTACTTCAAGAAGATGGAGAAGCGGATCCAGGGCGGCGACGACTACCGCGGGAACGCTGGTCCGCTGGAACTCGAAACTGGGCCCGCCAAGAATCCGCTGTTCGATGCGTGGCTCGCTGCCGGACCTCAGGCTGGATTTCCGGCAACCACCGACGTGAATGGCTTCCGCCAAGAAGGCTTTGCGGTCTTCGATAAGAACGTGCGCCGCGGCCGTCGCCTGAGCGCGGCCCGCGCCTACCTACACCCGGTGCTCGACCGGCCAAACCTGACGCTTATCACCGGCGCAATGGCGAACAAGGTGCTCTTCGACGGCAACCGAGCGACCGGCGTTGAATACCGCCGGCGCGGCAAGGTGCACACCGTCGAAGCCGACAATGTCGTCAGCTGTGGGGGAGCGTTCAATACGCCCCAGCTCCTGCAGCTCAGCGGCGTTGGCGATTGGGAGCACCTCAAATCGATGGGGATCGATGTGGTTTCCGATCTTCCCGGTGTGGGCGAGAACTTGCAAGATCACCTCGAGGTGTACATCCAGCACTCGTGCACGCAGCCGGTCTCGATGCAGAAGTACAACGCGACCTGGCGCATGCCGTTCATCGGCCTGCAGTGGCTGGCCCGCCGCGGACCCGCGGCAACAAATCACTTCGAAGCTGGTGCGTTCGTTCGCAGCAATGACGAGGTCGAGTACCCGAACCTGATGTATCACTTCTTGCCGATCGCCATCCGGTACGACGGATCGTCGCCTGAAGGTGGCGACGGCTATCAGGTGCACGTCGGGCCGATGTACTCCGATGTTCGCGGCAGTGTGAAGATCCGCAGCCGAGACCCTCGAATGCACCCGGCTGTCCAGTTCAACTACTTGTCGACCGAGAACGATCGCAAGGAATGGGTCGAAGCGATTCGCACGACTCGCAAGATCATGAGCCAGCCTGCGTTCGACCCCTACAACGGCGGCGAGATTTCACCCGGGCCAAGTGTCGAAACCGACGAGCAGATCCTCGACTGGATTCGCGCCGATGCCGAAACGGCGCTGCACCCGAGCTGCACGGCCAAGATGGGGCCGGCTTCCGACCCGATGGCGGTCGTCGACCCGAACACGATGGGCGTCCATGGCACCGAAGGCCTCTACGTGGTCGATGCTTCGGTGATGCCAGCGGTAAGCAACGGCAACATCTACGCGCCGATCATGATGATCGCCGAACGAGCAGCCGATCTCATCTTGGGTAACGAGACGCTCGCACCCGACTACACCGAGGTCTACCGCAACCCCACAGCCGGGCAGTTTCACTCGGGAGACTGAGCTGGTCTATTGCGCTACTTGCGGGCGGGTTCGATCGCCGTTGCATAATCGACGAGGCGGCTCGCGATTTCGAACGTGATCTCGGGGTCGTCAAGGTCGGGTTCGATCCACGCTTCGGAGATTCTCCGCCAGTTGTCGGCCCCATAGAAGGTGGTCACCTCGGGCTCTTTGCCGAGCTCTTTGCGCCACTTCTTTTCGCTGCTGCTGATGTGGTCGACTACAGCCTCGTTCTGCGCAGCATCCTTGTGCTCGGTGTGGAAGCCAATCTCGACCGCCATGCCGTCTTTCCCGTCGACGTAACTGCGCCGCAGCATCTGGGCTTCGTAATGTTCTTTCGTCGGCGCCTCAGAGTCGAACCACACCTTTACCCCTCTGCGGTGGGCTCGCACACGGACCGAACCAATGCTGTCGGGCGCCATCGCCCGTACGAGTTCGGCGACTTCTTCAAAAACCGGTAGTTCCACAGCTTTGAGAATAGGTGTCGGGCGCTAATAAGGCGCAGTGAGTCTTTCAGGCATGGGTGATCTTTCGGGCATGGGTGCTTCATTGATTTGTTGCAATAGACGCGAGGAGAGATCCGAGTGAAGGAAAGCGAACTGACAAACTGCTGTGGTGCGGCAATTCGACGAACTCACAGAAGTCGGCCGTCTTCGGCGTCTGCGCCGCTTTGCAGACGAGGTTGCATGTTCGTACTACGGACTTCGCCAGCCGAGGGTTCGGCTCCTTTCTTCACACTCGTTCAACACCATGTTCAGGGTCGACACCGCTACCGACCGGTTTGTGCTTCGTGTTGGAGACGAAACAAGAATTCATGTGGATGGAGTGGAAGATGTTGAGGCGCACTGGCTCCTGCACCTCGACCGAACCGAAATTACCGCTCCGCAACCAGTGCCATCAGCGGAGGGCAAGTTTCGAGTCGATCATGAGACCGACTACGTATCGGGCGTTCGCGCATGCTCAATGTTCAGCTTCATCGAGGGTCGCGAACTCCGTAAGGCCAAGGTCGACGCTGCCGCCATTATGAAGGCAGGGCAATTGCTGGCGCTCCTCCATGAGGATGCATCAACAGCGCTTCCAACAACTCCGGTTCCTTCTGAACTTCGCGCCGACCGTGTGGTCTATTTCCATCGGGTGGACCTGCTTCAGACGTACCAGTCCGAGTTCGGCAGCCTCTTTCGAGAGGCGATCGAACGGGTGCAGGAAGCAATCACCTCGCTCTGGACTACTCCTCCACACGACCCTCACCTTCTTCACGGCGACTTCGGTGCGCACAACGTGATGATCTGGCGGAATGAGTTGCGACCCATCGACTTTCAAGACCTGCAACTCGGGTTTGATATCCAAGACGTAGGCATAACGCTCGCCGACCTCAGCCGGACAGCGCCCGAGCTATGCGCGTCCTTCCTCGAGGGCTACCGAAGCATCCGGGAGCTTCCCGAAATCTCTCCTGGGCTACTCGCAACCTTTGCAGCGGGACGGAACCTGAACATCATGAACCTAGGCCTCCATCTGCAGCGAAAGGGCATCGAACAGTTTCTGGAAAGTAACAGTCGGCTCGTACAGCAGTGGATGCGTACTGATTGAAGCGCCGACTCATTCGGCCACTGATACCGGCCAGTGGTTCGATTTAGACCGCCAAGCGATTGTGGCATTTGTTACGGTTTGTCACGCAAAATACAGAATTGTGTCAATTTTATGACGCTCAGTGATGAACTCACGCTCCGTGTCTGAAACACTACAGCCATGCGGGAGGACCAGACCCACAAATTGCTTGCAACGTGCCTCGCTCTGGCAGTGCTTTTGGGCTTTGCATTCTCGACGAGCGACATTGGCGTTGAGGCCGCAACAACGGCCACCGAACGAGTGTCCTTCGACGGACTTTCAGCAAACGCAGTCGTACAGCTCCCCGGGTCAGCCGACACCTCCGAGGGCGACACGGCCCCCGGAGGCGTCGGTGACTTCGACCCGTTCGAACTCCCGCTGATCATTCCCGAGTCGGCCAACGTTGGAGATGACATTGTCGACGGCGTGCTCAACGCCCGCTGGGCTGAACACGTCTTGGTCACGATGGGTGAGAGCGATTTCCGATTCCAATCGAGCGGCCTGCCTAACCACGAAATTCCAAACCCGTTCTTGCTTCAACAGGGCCGCAGCTATTCACCTGCTGTTGCATGGAGTGACTTCACCGAACTCGATCGCACCGTGCCTCTCGTCGCGTCGCCAATCGATCAGACGATCACGCTGCACCCGGTGCTCGCTGATGAACCAGCCGAGGCGCCCCAGGGCCTCATTGCCGTACTGATCAACGGCGCACAGCTCTACAACGACTTCAACGTCACCGACGACATTCCACTCGAGTCCTACGAGGATGGTTTCGTCGATATTTGCAACGGTCACCCGATAGGCGCAGACCCCAAAGGTGAGGGCGCCGGCACCTACCACTACCACGCAGTCCCCACGTGCACGACCGATGGCATCGATGTCGAAGGCCAACACTCGGGGCTCGTCGGTATCGCCATCGATGGATTCCCGATCTACGGCTCGAATGACGTCGACGGTGTTGCAGTCGAGCGACGGAATCTCGACCCATGCTCGGGACACTTCGGGCCAACCCCCGATTTTCCTCGCGGTATTTATCACTACCACCTCCTCGATGAGATCAGCCCGAACCCAATCCCGTGCCTTGTCGGCGAATTCGAGGACGGAAGCCAGATCGACGAGATTGAGAAGATCGACGAGGTCGAGCAGATTGACGAGGTCGAGCAGATTGACGAGATCGACCTCAGCATTCGTTCTCTCGGCCGCGAGTAGAAACCCGGTCGGTTTCCAATCACTCTGGGCTAGCGTTTCGCCATGGGCAGCGAACCGTCATCTCGGACAATGCAGATACCGATCTTTCCGAGTAGCGGTTTCGACGGCACGGCAGCGTTCTATGCGCGGATCGATTTCTCTGAGACGAACCGCTTCGGCGACGACTACCTCATCCTCGAACACGACGCTGGGCTCGAACTGCACTTCTATCCAGCGAAGGTGAAGCCGCGGACCAACGATCACGGGGCGTACGTTCGTTTTGATTCTCTCGACGAGCTCGATGCGCTTTACAAGCGGTGGAACGGCCTTACGAACACGCCGGCCTTTGCTCGGGTGGCGGGCAAGATCGGCAAACTTCATGCCCCTGTCGACACCGACTATGGCCTACGCGAGTTTGCGCTGCTCGATGCAGATGGCAACCTGCTCCGATTCGGCGCACCCCACGGTGGCTAGGTATCGACAGCTTGCTGACTGAACCAGCGCGTCCGACCCCAGCCGAGGTCGAAGCCGAACTCACCGAACACGTCCGGCTGCTCGCTGGGCCAGAGGCTACGCCGCGGCCAGAACAACTCGAAGCGGTCACCGCCGTCGTTGCCAACCGCAAGCGAACCCTCCTCGTGGCGCGCACGGGCTTTGGAAAGTCGGCGGTCTACTTCTCGGCGACCAAGATGCTGCGCAAGCGCGGCTGGGGTCCGAGCATCGTGATCTCGCCACTGCTTGCGCTCATGCGCGACCAGGTCGCAGCGGCAAACAAGCTGGGTCTGCGGGCCGAGACGATCAACTCATCGAACGCAGACGACTGGGGCGAGATCGAAGGCGCGCTCCTCGCGGACGAGGTCGACCTTCTGCTCATCGCACCTGAACGCTTGGCGAACCCGGGCTTCCGTGAGCGAGTCTTTACGATGATGCTCTCGCGTCCGTTCGCACTTGTCTGCGATGAAGCGCACTGCATCAGCGATTGGGGTCACGACTTTCGCCCCGACTACCTGCGGCTACGCAACGTCATTGCCGAGCTGCCCGACTGGTCGCCGATCTTGGCGACGACCGCAACGGCGAATCAGCGCGTCACCGACGATGTTGCAAGCCAGTTGGGTTCACAAACGGTTGTGTTGCGAACGAGCCTCGATCGCGAGTCGCTGCACTGCTCGGTGATCGAACTCGACGATGATGCCGAGCGGCTCGCGTGGGTTGGCGACCATCTCGGCGAGATCCCAGGTTCGGGCATCATCTATGCCCTCACCGTCGATCAGGCGTTGACGACCGCCGACTGGCTTCGCCAACGCGGCCACGACGTCGCTGCATACTCGGGTTCGACCGACACCGAGGATCGGCAGCGGCTCGAAGATCGTCTGCGCAACAACGAGATGAAAGCCCTCGTCGCCACCTCGGCGCTCGGCATGGGTTTCGACAAATCCGACATGGCGTTCTGCATCCACCTCGGCCTGCCGCCGACGCCGGTTGCGTACTACCAACAGATCGGTCGTGCCGGCCGTGGCATCCCCCACGCCGAAGTCATCGCGCTTCCTCGCCCCAAAGAAGACGCACGCATCTGGGCCTGGTTCGAATCGGTTTCGATGCCGAGCCAAGAGGTGTGCGAACGAGTGCTCGCTCAGATGAGCGAGTCAGCGCCAATGTCGATTCCACGGCTCGAAGTCGCAGTGAACATGGGGCGTTCACGACTCAGCACTCTGCTCAGCATCCTCGATGTCCAGGGTGCGGTGCGGCGTGCCAAGGGCGGCTGGTATCGGACGACGAACAACTGGGCCTACGACGGCGAACTCGCTGAACGGCTCAAGGCCTTGCGCGCCGCCGAGTCCGAGCAGATGCGCGAGTACGCCAGACACGAGGGTTGTCGACTCCGCTATCTTCGCGAGCTGCTCGACGACGCTGAAGCTGCCGACTGCGGCCGTTGCGACCTGTGCCTCGAAAGAGCCGGGAAGCCGCCGCGCTGGACTGCTGCGCCATCATCGGGGGCCGACGCAGCACGAGATCATCTGCGCGGCGTCGACGTCACCATCGAACCGCGCCGCCAATGGGCGACAGGTCTCGACGAACCGAAAGGCAAGATCAAACCCGAGCGTCAACCACGAGTCGGTCGAGCACTCAGCCGCATCGGCGACGGCGGTTGGGGTCCTGAAGTTGCCGACCTGCTCGATCGCTCGATCACCGATATCTCTCCCGATGTCATCAACGGCATCGTTGGCATCCTGCGACGGTGGGATTGGGAGCAGCGACCGGGCTGGATCTGCCCGATGCCATCTCGTCGCCACGCTGCCGTCATCGATGCGATT
>CALHXU010000239.1 GCA_938040365.1 uncultured Acidimicrobiales bacterium | reverse complement strand
CGCGACGAGCGTCGAGCCAGCAATAGCAGCGATGAACGTGAGCGCTCTCAGCTGCGAGCGGGTGAATGAGGCTTTGGGAATCACGGTGATCTCCTTGAACTGAATTAGACATCACTGGATTCGGTGGCGCGCCTGAAAATCTCGACTCAAGATCTCCTCAAGCTTGAGAAGCAACCCCGTTCACGCCGCGGAACGCCCGCTGATCAGCCCAGCCGATAGCGTTCAGAGATGATTATTCAGGCGAACGGTATCGAGGTCGACTTTGGCTCGGTCAAGGCCCTCGACGGGGTCAGCCTCTCGGTCGCCGACGGCGAGGTCCGTGGGCTGCTCGGGCCGAACGGCGCAGGCAAGACCACCCTCGTGAATGTTCTGACGACACTGCTCACCCCTACGGCGGGAACCGCGACCGTCGACGGCCTCGACGTGTGCACCCAATCTCGTGAAGTTCGGTCGCGGATCGGCCTCGCAGGCCAGTACGCGGCGGTCGACAACCTGCTCACCGGTCGCGAGAACCTCGAGATCGTCGGCCGGCTGTACCAGCTGCCCAAGGCGGTCGCGAAAGCCCGAGCCGACGAAGCGCTCGAACGGTTGTCGCTCACCGATGCCGGCGACCGGCAAGTTCGCACCTATTCGGGCGGCATGCGGCGACGCCTCGACCTCGGTGCGAGCCTGGTCGGCCGTCCAAAGGTACTCATCCTCGACGAACCGACCACCGGACTCGACCCGCGTACCCGCATCGAGTTGTGGGAATTCCTCCGCGAGTTGGTCGGTGAGGGCACGACCGTGCTGTTGACCACCCAGTACCTCGAGGAAGCCGACGAACTCGCCGACCAGATCTCGGTGATCGACTCGGGCAAACTCATCGCCGAGGGAACCGCCGACGAACTCAAGGCGCAGATGGGAGGCGACTTACTCGTCGCACGTCCCGCCGACCGAGAACTGGTCGCTCAAGTGGCCGAGATCGTGTCCGGACTCACCGGAAGCGAGGCCCGAATTTCCGAGACCGGCGAAGTGTCTGCTCCGGTGTCGAACAAGGTCGAAACGCTCGTGAGAGTCGCTTCCGCTCTGAAAGACGCCGGTATCCAGATCTCCGAGATCGCCGTGCAACAACCGACCCTCGATGACGTCTTCCTCTCCCTCACCGGTGACGACACATCAACCGACGAAGAAAGCAGCGTGATCCAGTGACAACGATCGAAACAAACTCCCCGCTGACCAACTCGAACCCGAATGTATTTCGCGATGCAGCCACCATGACGCGTCGTAACCTGCTTCGGCTCAGCCGAACACCTCAGGTGATCGTCTTTTCGACGATTCAGCCCGTGATGTTCGTACTGCTGTTCAATTTCGTGTTCGGCGGCTCGATCGATACCGGCACCAGCTACATCAACTTCTTGGTCCCAGGAGTTCTTGTGCAGACCTCAATGTTTGCGGGAAGCAACACCGCGATTGGGTTGGCCCAAGACTTGGAATCTGGTGCCATCGATCGGTTTCGTTCGCTGCCGATGGCCCGCTCGGCGGTGCTTATTGGCCGCACGCTCGCCGACGCAACCCGCACGCTCATCACGTCGACGGTCGTCGTTATCATTGGTTTCATCCTCGGGTTCCGCCCAAGCGGTGGGCCGCTCGCCGTGATCGCTGCAGTATTGCTCGGCATTCTGTTCGCCCAAGCGTTCACCTGGGTGTTCACCTTCATGGCGCTGAAGGTCAAAGATGTCGAAGCCGTCCAGGCCGCCGCCTTTCTTCCGGTCTTCCCTCTCGTGTTTGCCGCATCGACGTTCGCTCCGGTCGAGAACATGCCCGATTGGCTCCAACAATTCGCTTCACGTCAGCCAGTGACGCTCACGATCGATGCAATGCGCGACATCTTCGATGGAACCAACCCGGGTAGTTCATTGTTCTGGTCGCTCGTGTGGATCTTTGGCATCCTCGCCGTGGCATCGACGCTCGCCATCCGCACGTTCAACAAGAACTGAGGGGTTTAGCCGATCGGCGCTTCGCTCCCGACTTTATCGGCACACCCCTCAGTATTTCCCCCGCTCCTGCCGCCTCCGGCGACGGGCCGCTCGGGCCCCAACCCTCTCTAAATTCAAACCGGGGCGAGTTGCTCGTCGTAGGCCGAAAAGGTTGCAATTCCGTCGAGGTAGCTGTTGATCGCTCGGTTCTGCAGAAAGCGGGTCAATGGTGGCGCAACCTGAGGGGCGAGTACAGAATCTCTGAACATCGCAGTCACCACCATCTCGAGCGTGCCGTCGTCTCGTCGATGGACGATGAACGACTCTTCGCCGTCTACTGGGTGGTGCGGGAGGGTCGAATAGCTGAATCCGAACTTGTTCGGTTCATCGAACACCTCGACCACCCGAGCCGTGGCGGTGACCGAGATCGGACCGACCGGAATGGCGAGCGCCAGGGTTCCACCGACCTCGAGGGGCAGTTGTTCGGGCACCCGGGAGATGCCAGCACGACGATGACCTGCCCACGCGAGAATCCCGGCTTTGACTCGGTCGAAGTCGCCGTGTGAGACGGTCGTGCGCCAGACCTTTAGCAACATGTCGTCAGGTGTTGGTCCGTTGAGAATCCCAAGCGGGCTCGTGGTGTCGTGAGTAAGCGCGGTCTCGCGAAGCTCGGCAAGTCGTTGCTTGCTGGGCCGGCCAAGGTGAAGGCTGACCTCGGTTGGCTGTGCCACATCGATGGGCGGCAGCAGCCTGACCGCAATAAGCCCGACGAGACCAAACCCGAAGCCGTTGAGCATGCCGTGTGTGGAGACCATGCCCGAGAGGTCGAGGTACGTCCAGCCAAATTCTTGTGACCATGCCCAGCCGAGGGCGAAGAACATTCCAGCCAAGAGAGATAGGCCCGCAACGGCGAGCATCGGCTGGGGCTTCCCGGTTGTTCTGCTGCTGAGTTGGAGTGTGCTGACCGCCACCGCAATACCAACGAGCGACATGAAGGTAGCCGCGAACCATTCTGTGGTGCCGTCGACGGTGATCCCGATGGCGGTGAGCGGCACCCCAATGATGACGAGGGCCGGCAGTAAGGCGGTTCGTTTGAGTCGTTCGGAGACGACGCTTGCCATGATCGGCAATGCAAATCCGGCGTAGTGGAAGTGGACGGCAGTTAGCTCGACAATGGCGAAGTTGAACCCGAGTGGTTCGAGGCCAGCTCGACTGATGACGAGCCACGCTCCCCCAACGACGAGAAACATCAACGCTGCGTCGTATCCGATGCCCGTGCTGCGAAGTGTCCGTCGTGACAACATCCGGGCGGCGCCGATTGCCGCGACGGCGAGCGTGAGCAGAAACCATGGGACGGCGAGCGCGGCTGCGAGCATCCCCTTGTCGACGAGGAACGTGGCTGCGCTTGGGATCGCCACGATTGGTGCGGCCTTTGCGAGACGGCCCAGCCACCGTGTGGTGGGGCCTGAGTGTGGTAGAGCGACGATGTAAAGACCGAGTGGAACTATCGCGAACATGGCAATTGTCAGAACGAGGTGTGTCTTCATGTCCATCACTATAACGATGTTAGTGATTACTAACAAGGTATTTATTGATAAGGTTCCCGTATGAGTTCAAAATCAACCGATTTCACCGTGGACCAGCTCGCTCAAGACGCAGAACTCCCAGTCTCCACAATCCGCATGTACCAACACCGTGGCCTAATCGACCCACCTGAGAAACGAGGCAGGGTGGGCTACTACAACGAAACGCATCGGGAGCGCCTTCGCCTCATCGCCCAGCTACAGGACCGTGGGTTCTCGCTTGCCGCCATCAAAGAGGCTGTCGATTCGTGGGCCAGCGGCCAATCTCTCAACGAGCTGCTCGGTGTACACGATCTTGCACCTGGCCTTGCCGCAGAACCAATTCGCACCACCCCCGCTGATCTTCTCGAACGCTTTGGTGATGTCGGGGTTACCCAAGCCGAGATCCAACGAGCGCGTGAAGTCGGATTGATCGAACTCGATGGAACAAACATCGTGATTCGCACGCCGGCCTTCTTCGAGATCGGCCCGCAGGTCGCGCAAAGCGGGATTCCGATTTCGGTCATCCTCGACGAGTACGCAGCCATGCGCACAGCGATCACCCAAATCGCAGAGCGGTTCGAGGCGGTGTTCGACCAACACTTATGGAGCCGGTTCGAAGCCGACGGCATGCCCGCCGACGACATTCCAGCGCTCACCGAAAAAGCAACCCACCTGGCCCAACTCGCGACCGCATCGATGACCGCCGAACTACAAACTCATTTCGCCGAATTCGTAGACAAGTACATCGCCCGAGCCACTGCTTAACATTCCTGCATCTACCGACACTGGTTGCGCTTGGTCCGCGAGCGCAACTCGCCTCGGATGCGGCTCGTGCTTAGGAGGTATGGCCTTTGCCGACGGGCAACAGTCGTTCAGCGGCCACCAGAACCATGAGTCCCATCATGATGCCGAGCGCATTCGCGCTTACGTCTTCGGCTTCCATCGTGCGCGCCGTGGTCAGCACGTTCTGCATGACCTCGATCGCAAACGACGCAGCGAATGCCCCGACCGCGATGTCGCTCAGGCTTCGGCGACTGCGAAACAAGAACCCGGCGAACACCGTGATCGAACCCCAACCAACAAGGTGCGCTACCTCGTCGCCGGCCCACGGGATGTCGCTGCGATCGATGATGTTTGTACCCAACGTCGACTCGACGCCCTGGACAACATCACGAGCTTGATCGGCAGCATCGCCAACCACGCCATGGCCACGGCTCGACAGGCTGAACCACAGCACCGCAAGAACAGCCAACGCAATCAAAAGGACACCCAGCGCGCCGATGACCGAACGCAGCGGCGACTTCTCTTGTTCGTCATCGTCGCTCCCGCCGTCGCTATCTCGTCGGCCTTTGGACGATGTTGGTTCGGGGAGGGTCATGCTGGGCATCGAACCAGAGTACACCGAGCGACCCACCCCCCTCGCGCACGGTAAACCCCAGGTAAAAGACCCAGAGAAATGTGAACAAGTGATGTTTTGGAACCACTTCCGGAATGAGACATGTGGACTAGGCGTTTCATCTTGTGTAGGCGCAAACAAGCCGAAGAAATCCTCGGTCAACACACCGCCTCGCTGCCTCAAGGAAGGGACCAGCAAACATCATGAACACGACACAGAACGAAATCTCACAAAACGACATCGAAGATCTCGTCAACGATCGCATCGACAACTTGGCGGCACTCATCACCGTGACCTCCGAGCAGATGGATGATCGCCTCAGAGCAGACGAGCTCCTCTCTCAGTCGGCAAACCGCACCGACGAACTCATGAAGCTCGTCTTCGGCGGAGATAGCCCATCGGTCGAGAACTACCTCTCCACCCGGAAGGAAAGTCTGCAAGCCGCATAGAACGCTCAGCTCTGAGCAATGACGCTCTGAGCTGATAAGTGTGGCGCCCCGAAAGTTTCCCCTCCTTTGCTTAGGGGCGCCTAAAACTAGAAGCCGGATTTGGTGGTTGGTCTCCCACCAGGTCCGGCTTCTACTGTTTTTATAAAGGCCGCCTTGCGGCCTGTTTTTGCTGTATCACGCAGGCCACATTCGTGGCCTGCTGCTGTCTCTATGCGCTCGGTCGACAAGGCCATGTTCGATGCCTGTTGCTGTTTCACTGGGCAATTCGAAAACCAGAGAGTGCACCCGAGATCTCAACGGGAATCGACGGAGTGTTAGGTTCAAACTACTAGGCTAATCCCGACGAACGCCTGTTCGTCTCAGCCGTTTCGAACCCCCACTAACGTTGGAGCAACACCCGTGGACCAACCTGGTCTTTTTACGAACGATTTCGCCGCCGAGGTGATCGACACCCCCGTCGCCGACGAAATGAGCGAGAGCTTCCTCGCCTATTCGCTCTCGGTCATCACTTCTCGCGCAATTCCCGACATCCGAGATGGGCTGAAGCCCGTGCAGCGCCGCATCCTCTACTCGATGCTGCAGCAGGGAATCCGCCCAGATGCGAACTTCCGCAAGTGCGCAGGTGTCGTTGGCGACACGATGGGCAAGTACCACCCGCACGGCGATTCGGCCATCTACGAGACGCTCGTGCGAATGGGCCAGGACTTCACCCGCGGCATCACGTTTATCACACCGCAGGGAAACTTTGGCACGCTCGACAACCCGCCCGCCGCCTACCGATACACCGAGTGCAAGCTCTCCCCCGCCGCAATGGATATGGTGGCCGAGATCGACGAAGAAACCGTCGACTTCACGCCGACCTTCGATGGCGAGCGAGACGAACCTACCGTCCTGCCCGCGCTCATCCCGAACCTGTTGGTCAACGGCACGACCGGCATCGCCGTCGGCATGGCCACCAACATGCCCACCCACAACTTGCGCGAGGTGTACGACGCCATCGAACTCGTGATGAAGAAGCGGCGCCCAAAGCCAACGGTCGATGAACTGATGGCCGTGCTTCCGGGCCCCGACTTTCCATCCGGCGGAATTCTCATCGACGACGGCCTGCGCGACGCGTATGAGACCGGCCGCGGCACCGTTCGTATCCGAGCGAAGTCAGAAACGATCAAGCTCACCCGCAGCCGCCAAGCCCTCGTCATTACCGAGCTGCCCTACATGGTCGGCCCCGAAAAGGTGATCACCAAGATCAACGACTTGGCCTCGGTCGGAAAACTGCCCGGCGTCGACGAACGCGAGGGCGCAAAGGACCTTTCCGACAAGAACCATCCGCTTCGCATCCAGATCGATCTGCGTCCAGGTGCGAGCCCAAAGGCAGTACTCGCCAACCTCTATCGAATGACGCCACTCGAAGAGACTTTTGGTATCAACAACGTCGTGCTGGTCGACGGCGTGCCGACGACGGTCAGCTTGTGGGACCTCTGCAATCACTACATCGCCCATCGTCTCGAGGTCGTGGTTCGACGCACCGAATACCGCCTCGCAAAGTGGGAAGCGCGCCTGCACATCGTCGCGGGCATTCTCATCGCACTCGACAACATCGACCGTGTCATCGAGATCATCCGGTCGAGCCAAGATGGCCCCGAGGCAGAGCGACAGCTCATGGCCGAACTCGACCTGAGCCAAACTCAGGCGAAGCACATCCTCGACATGCCGCTGCGTCGCCTCACCGCACTCGAAGTCCAGAAGCTCGAAGACGAAGCGAGCGAGTTGGAGTCGAGGATCCTCGATGCCCAAAAGTTGCTCGGTTCTGAACAACGTCAACGCACGGTCGTCCTCTCCGAACTGAAAGACGCGGTCGATGAATACGGCGTCGACCGACGTACCCAGATCACCTCTGAAGACGAGTTCGCAACGATCGATCTACGGAGCCTCGAAGACTCCGAAGACGAGATCCCTGATACGCCGTGCGTCGTCACGCTGTCGACGAGTGGCATGGTCGGCCGGGCGCCAACCGAGGGTGCGAAACGCGCGACTCCGGGCCGTCACGATGTGATTGTTGCGAGCCGTTTGTCGAGCACTCGGTCGCCGATCTTTGCGGTCACGAACGAGGGCATCGCGCGCCTTGCCCTCGGGCTTGAGATTGGCGAGGTCGGCGGACGCTCCCGAGGCACCGATACCCGTAAGGCGTTCGGCACGAACAAGGGTGAGGAGGTGTTGACCATCGTCGCGCCAAAGTCGGAGGGAGCCGAGAACCTCGTCCTCATCACCGAGAACGGTGTGGCGAAACAGCTCACCCCCGACGAGGTCGCCGGAACTCGGCCGGGGCAAAAGCTGATCGGGCTGAAGCCACAAGACTCGCTCGTCGCTGCGTTCACCGCTCCGGCCGGTGTCGACATCGCGATCATTGCGAGCGACGGCCAAGTGCTTCGCACCGCAGTCGACAATGTGAGCGCTCAGGGTCGCAACGCCGCTGGAGTGGCGGGGATGAAGCTGCGCGATGGAGCGAAGGTCATCGCCGCCGGCGCAATCCTGTCCGATGAGCCGATCTTGACCGTGACCGACAAAAGCACCGCCAAGCTCACCCCATCATCGGAGTTCGATACGAAGGGACGCGGCGGTACCGGCGTGCGCATCACCCGATTCACCAACGAAAAGGCGCTGGTGTATGCCCATGTTGGCTCGACCGAGGCAATGCTCGCCGTCGTTGGGTCAGAAGCCGACCCATCCAAGCCCGCGCCGGATCCAGTTCCGATCGATCTCGAACTGAGCAATCGAGATCTCGTCAGTTCCTCGACCGACCTACCCATCCTGGCCGTTGGCCAGTCCCGCTTCTAACGCCCCGTAAGATCCAACGAAACACGAGCCCCAAGAATCAATGGCTACCACCACAATGAACGCTCCGAAATCCGAATACAGCGCATCGTCGATCGAGACCCTCGAAGGTCTCGAAGCCGTGCGAAAACGGCCGGGCATGTATATCGGCGGAACCGGCTCGGCCGGACTCATGCACCTCGTTTGGGAGCTGATCGATAACGCGGTCGACGAGGCTGCGGCGGGCTTTGCGAACAAAGTCTTCGTGACGTTCCATCGCGATGGTTCGGTCGAGGTTTCCGACAACGGTCGCGGCATCCCGGTCGACAAGCACCCGAAGCGCAAGGTCTCGGCCCTCGAGGTCGTGCTCACCGAGCTTCATGCTGGCGGCAAGTTTGGCGGCGGCGCCTACAGCTCGTCGGGTGGCCTCCACGGTGTGGGCGCGTCGGTGGTCAACGCGCTGTCGGTCAAGCTCCGAGCCGAGGTCGACCGCCAGGGCAGCACGTGGGCACTCGATTTCGATGAACGAGTTCCGGGCCATTTCACTGGTTCGAAGTTCACGAAGAGTCACGAGCTGAAGAAGACCGCAAAGACGAAGAAGACCGGGAGCCGAATTCGCTTCTGGCCCGATACCGACATCTTCGATCCCGAGGCGACCATCGAGTGGGACGAGGTCGTTCGTCGAGTAAAACTCGCATGTTTCCTGGTTCCCGGTCTCAAGATCACGCTCGAAGATAAGCGAACCGGTTCGAAGAAGGCCCCGGTCGATTTCATCAGCCGCGGTGGCCTGAAGGATCTCGTAAACGACCTCGTTGGCGAGAAGACTCCGGTCACCGACGTCATCTCGTTGTCGGGCATCGACACGTTCGAGGAGAAGGTGCCGGTCAACGGCAAGATGCAGCTCGTCGAGCGCGAGTGCACCGTCGATATTGCGATGCGATGGGTCGAGGGTTTTGACTCAAACATCGTCACGTTCGTCAACACGATCCCGACGGGCGAAGGTGGCACCCATCTTTCGGGCTTTGAGAAGTCGCTGAACCGTGCGGTGAACGACGTGTTGTTAAAAGACATGCGCAAGCTCGCCAAGCTGGCAAAGAACAACAAGCACAAGGCCCAAAAAGATGATGTTCAAGAGGGTTTGCTCGCCGTTGTGAAGGTCACGTTCCCCGAGCCGCAGTTCCGGGGTCAGACCAAACAAGAACTCGGCACGCCCGGTGTCGAGAAGATCGTGTACGACGTCGTCAAGGCCGGAATGGTCGACTGGTTCAACGGCGTTGGGTCAAAGAAGACCCACGTCAACGGCATTCGCGACAAGATCGCGACCGCGATCATCAATCGGGTGAGCACCAAACAAGCGCTCGATAACAAGCGCAAGCTTTCGAACTTGGGCAGCACGGGGATGCCGGGCAAGCTCGCTGACTGTCGGAAGAATGGCCCCAATGCCGAGCTGTTGATCGTGGAGGGCGATTCGGCTGCCGGACCGGCAAAGCAGGGTCGAGACGCCGAGTACATGGCGGTGCTTCCGCTTCGCGGCAAGGTCGTCAATGCCGGGAAGGCCACGTTGAAACAGGTCCTCGACAACACCGAGGCCCAGGCATTGTTCACCGCGATCGGTGGAGGTTCGGGCAAGGACTTCGATATCTCTCAGACCCGATATGGCCGCATCATCATCTTGTGTGACGCCGATGTCGACGGCAGCCACATTCGTTGCCTCGTGCTGACGTTGCTGTACAAGTACATGCGGCCGTTGATCGAAGCTGGCCATGTGTATGCCGCGCAACCGCCGCTCTTCAGTGCGAAGGTGAGCGGCGAAACCTACCGTGCGTTTAGTGAAGAGCATCGCGATGAGATCACCGCTGAGTTGACCAAGGGCAACCGCAAGGCCGAGAGCATCAAGTGGCAGCGCTTCAAGGGACTCGGCGAGATGAATGTCGACGAACTCGAACATGCTGCGTTGAACCCTGCGACCCGTATTCTTCGCCGGCTCACGATCGATGATGCCGAGAAGGAACGCAAGCGAGCCGAGACGATGTTCGAAGTTCTGATGGGTGCAGATGTGTCGGTTCGCCGGGACTACATCATTGCGAATTCCGATGAGTTCGACGCCGCGGCACTCGACGTCTAGTCGAGGAGTGGTAGACGTCTAGTCGAGGTGTG
>CALHXU010000238.1 GCA_938040365.1 uncultured Acidimicrobiales bacterium | reverse complement strand
GTTGCGAACACCGAAGCCAATCTCGACCGGGTAACTACGGTCGCCGAGATCGACAGTGACGGTTTGGTCTTCCATGACCCAAAGGATACGCCGTCAGGCCAGAATGCTGGCGCCCTCGAGAATGCGAGTCGAAAGCAGAATGAGTGCGAGTGCTGCGAACGCGAGGGCGGGGCCAAAGGGTGCAGCGGTGCGCAGCAGCGGTTCGAACGAGCCATCTTCAGGTGGCGGGAAATCGGGGTCGGGAACAAAGCCGTGCCCGAAGATTCGACGGCCGATACCGACGAACAGGCCGGTGAAGATGCCAAAGAGCATGCCGAGCAAGAACGCAAAGATCACGAGACGAGCTGCGCCGATAGCGGTTTCGGCGGTCCAGCCGAGGAAGAGCCCAAGGAGTAGGGCCAGCTTTACGTCTCCAAAGGCAAGCCCGGCGGGCATGATCAGGTTTGGGATAAGCAGCAGCAGGCCATAGGCAGCCATGGCGACGAGGCCGCGAATGAAGTTGTCGGTCGATCCTGTAGCCAGAGCGAACGCTCCGAGCATGACGACGCCTACCCCCAAGGAGGGAAAGAGCAGCTTGTCGGGGAGGCGGTAGCGGGCGAGGTCAACTGCAGACAGCGTGATGATCGCCGCTGAGAGAAACAGGACGGGCAGCACCTGCCATCGAGGGCCGATCACGTTTGCTACGGCGGCGAAGACCGCTCCGGTGGCGATGACGATCGGCAGGCGGGCCGCCGGAATCTGATGGTTGCACGCTCGGCAACGCGACGCTTCGGTCCGAAACGGAAGGGTGGCGATAAACGAAACGCCAGCGTTACATTGCCGGCATGTCGTTGGGTTATGGCCGCCGCCAGATCGGTCGGGTACCAATTCGGCGATCAGCGCAAGAACAGAGCCAAGAAGTAATCCAATGCCAGCACAGGCAAGGATGAAGATCATGGTCTAGTCGCGGCGAAGGAACTTGAGGACGCTTCCGCGGTCTGGCTCGGGCTCCTCGTCGACGACGAGGTCGCTAAGGGCACCGAATGGATCTGCTGCCTGGCCCAAGACTGGAACACCGCCGGCCGGTGATTCTGGAACCGGTGATGCCTGTGCAGGCGTTGCAACGGCGGGAGCTTCGACCTGTGAGTCGAGGTCCTCGTTGAGGAACGCAAGGTCGCCCAGTGCTTCGTCAGCAATATCGGTCGGCTCGCCGACCGGACCATTGAACGACGAGTCCATGCCGATCAGGCCGCTCGAGTCTGCGCCTTCGATGGGCTGAAGCCCGGCGGTATCGAACGAGCCGGCACCGTCGAAGGAGTCGGCACCACCAAACGAATCGGCATCGTCGAAGGAGTCAACACCACCAAATGGGGCCGAGGCGTCGAAGGTTGAGGGATCAAAGGGCGCTGCCTCTTGGATCTCCATTGCTCCGGTGTCGTCGCTGAGGTACTCGGGCTCTCCAAAGATCATTGGGGCGACCGACTCGCTCGCCGGCGCGTCACCTACGGGAAGTTCGGTGCCTGCATCGTCGATTCCGGCGATTTCGGTTGCGGGCATCTGGTCGATGACCGGTTCTGCCTCGGGCACCTCTGGAGCGGTCGAGTTCGTGAAGGGGTTCGTCGACCAGCCATCATCGTCGAGCGATGGCGTGGCCAATTCTTCGGCGGTCTCGTCGAAGTTGTTGGTGAAACCAAGCGTTGGGACTTCAGCGCCGCCGACGGGCTGGCCTTCGGGGATTGGAGCCTGTACGTGCTCATCTGCATCTTGGGCCAGCTCAGCGCTTTGTTCCTGCTCGATTGCGGGGGTTGGCTCTTCTGGAGCTGGAGCCGCCATGACTGGCTCCTCGATGACTGGAGCGTCCATGACCGACTCTTCGGCAACTGGCTCTTCGAGAACTGGCTCTTCGATGACTGGCTCTTCGACGACTGGCTCTTCAACGACGAGGGCCGCTGGAGCTTCTTCGACTTCAGTGACCGCATCTGCTGTTTCCATGATGGGCGGTGCTGGTGCGTCGGCCATGTTTGCTTCGGCCATGATTGGCGGCGCTGGGGCATCGGAGAGATCGTGCTGCTCTGCTTCGATCGGCATCGGTGCAGCTTCGGGCATGGGTGCAACGTCCGCGACCGGTGCAACGTCTTTGACGAGTGCCTCTTCTGGTGCAGCCTCGACCGCTGTTTCCAACTCGTCACCAACGACGAGCAGACCAGCTTCGACCATCTCTAGGGCTTGGCTCGAGGACTCGAGGATGCCGAGGCCAAGTTCTTTCGAGAGGGCCATCGTTGTCTGACCAGAACCAAGGACTTCGAGAACCTTCCACCACTCAGGCTTAATAGTCACCGATGTATCGAGTTCGCTGTTGCGGGAGAGGACGTGGTTGGTGGTTGGAATCTCGGCCTCGACATCAGCCCATTGCGACGCAATGTCGGCGGTTCGACCCAACATGTCCTCGACGGATTCACCATCGTCGTCGGCGGTCACCTCTTGCTCTTCGAAGTAGAACTCGCCCTCGAGTTCTGCAAGGACGTAGTAGGTCGCTTCGGCGCCATCGGTGCCAAGGCCACGCGCGAACTCGAACTCAGACATGCCTACATCACCCTCGACGAGCAGGTAGCTCGCGGTGCCCGATGGGGTCGTGATATCGAGCTGGCCAGTGAACTCTCGCTCGGCCATGAATTCCAAGACCTCGGTGATGCCGAGAGTGCTAAGGGTGCCTTGTAGTGACATTTCGCGTCTCCGTGACTATTCGTTACGTGATAAATCGGCACGTAACGCCCGGAGTTGACCCACAAATTGCTCCGAAATCGAAACTTTCAACCCATGAACCTAGGAGTTCAAACTCTTAATCGCACCAAACATTGCCTCAAGAGGCGCAGCAACGCCAGTCCAGGTCGAGAATTGCTCAGCTGCTTGGCCCACCAACATCGTTACGCCTTCAACAGTTTCAAGGCCACGTTCGCGTGCTGCCGCGAGCAACGGTGTTTCTCTCGGGTTGTACACGATATCGACGACGACGGTGTGGTCATCGAAGTTCGAGACGTCGGTGACGAGCTCACCTTCGCCTGGAGTTTCTGCCATTCCGACCGGGGTGGCGTTCACGACAACATCGCATGATCTGAGTGAGTCTTCGGTTCCGACACTGCCAACATCTTTTGCGAGCGATGCCGCAATGTGCGCGCGTTCGGCTGATCGGGCGACGACGACGACGCCATCTGCTCCGTGTCGAGCGCACGCTTCGACGATTGCGCGAGCCGCTCCGCCCGAACCAATGACACCGACGGTCGACCCTCGAATGGTCCGACTCGAACCGTGTTCGAACCCCAGTATGAAGCCGTCACCATCGGTGTTATTGCCAACGAGGTGGCCATTGGTGTTGGTGATGTGGTTGACCGCGCCGAGCGCTGTTGCCGACACCGTGAGTTCGTCCAAGCCCGAGATGACGGCTTCTTTGTGCGGCATGGTCACCGAGTAGCCCCGGATGTGTTCGTCGCGCATCGCTTGGAGCGCCGCGTCGACCGAACCTGGTTCGACCGCGATTGCTGAGTACTCGAGATCGATGCCCGCCGCCGTTGCCGCCGCCGTGTGGATTACCGGCGACAGCGAGTGCTTCACCGGCCAGCCAATCACGCCGGCCAAGATCGGTCGGCTATCCATGTGGGCTAGCAGCCAAGGTCGCGTTCACGGCACAGTTGCACCGCAGCGGAGAACTCCCCTTCGGTGTTCGCAAAGGTATGGGCGCCAGGGTTCTCGCCGGTCTCACCATTCGTCAGGACGTACCAAAGCCAGTCACCTTGCTCAGGGTTCAGAGCAGCACGGATAGCGGCTGCGCCCGGTGAAGCGATCGGGGTTGGAGGAAGGCCAAAGTTGCTCGTGTTACGGGTGTTCCACGGCGACGGGCTGTCGAGGTCCTCGCGGGTGAGGTCGGCGCACGCCTTGTTCGCGGCGTAGCACGCAGTGGCGTCGATACCGAGCGAGAAGTTACCGGCTTGGAGACGGTTGTAGATGACTCGCGAGATCCGTCGAAGGTCTTCTTCGACGCCGTATTCCTCTTCGATGAGCGATGCAACGATCAACACTTCGTAGTCGGTCAGTTCGAGTTCTTCGACGACTGGCGCTCGCCCGACTTCGGCGACTGCCCGTTCGAATTCGAGCTCCATCTGATCGGCCATCCGGGCAAGGATGGCTCGGGTGTTGCCTTGGTCGCGTTCGTCGATCTGGTAGGTGGCGGGGAAGAGCAGGCCTTCCTTGCCACTGCCGGTCGGATCGGGGTTGCCTTCGATCGGACTATCTGGAACGCCTTCGAGGTTGACGCTGACGATGGTGGCGCTGAGATCGGCTTGGAGCGATGCGAGTTCGAACGATGGATTCTCGGCATTGAGGACGTTCACGATTTCGGCGAGGCGAAGTCCTTCAGGGATGGTGACCGAGAAGAAGGTCGGCGGCACTGGGCCAACGCTGACGAGGCAATCGCGGGCTTCTTCGAACGACATATTCTCTTGGAGACAGTTGTACTGGCCGGCTTGGAAATCGCCGTCGAGGTTGTCGCTGATCCAGTATCGGAAGAGAGTCGGGTTGGCAATGACGTCTTGAGCAAACAGTTGCTGGGTCACTTCGTTCGTAGTCGCACCCGAAGCAATCTCGAATTCGACCAGGGCACCAGGGTCACCCTCGGGGTCGTACTGGTTCGAGAGCCAGCCGTCGACGCGGTTGTAGACGGTGCCTAGTGCCAGGACCGCAATGAAGGCAACGACGAGAAACCGGAAGACAGGGCCGGTGCGCCGAGGGGCTCGCACCCAGTCTCGGCGGTCGATGACTTCGACCGGGCCAACCTCGGCAGCGTCGGGGATAAT
Organism: uncultured Acidimicrobiales bacterium; assembly: GCA_938040365.1. Classification (GTDB taxonomy): domain Bacteria; phylum Actinomycetota; class Acidimicrobiia; order Acidimicrobiales; family SHLQ01; genus SHLQ01. Next base: position 4,165 of record CALHXU010000238.1, on the reverse strand, counting down.
GACGAGATCGTCGGCTGCGGCTACCGCTGCGATGTGTGCTGGTGGAGCGTCTGGATCGCTCCAAGTGCCGGCGCCGAGGGGAACCTCATCGAAGACGCTGTCAGCGGGAGCGTCGAAGAGCGGGGCTGGCTTGTCGATTGTCGTGGTGCTCTGCGCAGCCGGGTGGTCGCCAGCCGATGGTCGTGGCACTGCCCCACTCGCGGAGCGCGGCCCTGGGGATTGACGGTCGAGCGGCTCTTGGACTGGACCGAACCGGCTGAGCAAGCGGTCGACGCCCTTTGCGTCTTCCCGCTCGGCGGCCGGAGCTGGGCCTGGCTTGGGTTTGTTGTCGCGATCGTCACTCATGATTTCTCTTCTCGATCCACCCTTGAAGAATTACTTGTGCCGCCACCATATCGACCATGTCCCTGCGAGATTTCCCAGAAACACCTTGTTCGTCGAGCACTCGATGGGCAGTCACGGTCGTCAGTCGCTCATCGTAGGTCACGATCGGGGGCGTGAGGGTGGCACCCAAGCGTGCAATTGCCTTCTTCGTCTTCTTCATCGCTGGACCATGGGAGCCATCGAGTGAAAGCGGCGCACCTACGACGATCAACGTCACGTCCCACTCATCGACGATCTCAGCGATTCGTTTATCGAGAACGGACCAGTCTTGACCAGGAATTACCTCGAGGGGCGTGGCGATGGTGCGGTCATCGTTGCTGATCGCTACACCGACTCGGTCGGTGCCAAGGTCGAGGCCGAGGCATCGGCCGGGGGCGCTGGTCACGCCGAAGCAGCCTCGGCGCGAAGCAAATCGAGTGCGTCGTCGATGTTTTCGGGGTCACGGCCTCCGGCGACGGAGAGATCGGGGGCGGCCTTTCCACCGCCGCCGCAGAGTTTGGCGGCAGGTGCGAGCCACTCCCCTGCGTGCAGTGGTGATGCTTCGGTTACGGCGCTGACGAGGGCGACGCCGCCACCGTCGAGGGCCGAAGCGAGGGCGACGCTGTCGACACCCTTGTCTCGAATGGCGACGGCGAGGTCGCGCAACGAGTCGCGGTCGAGTCCGTCGACCCGTTCGACGACGACGCCGTCGGTCGCGGAGTTTGCGAAGCTATCGGCTTGACCCACGGCTGCTTGGCGCTTGGCAGCGGCGAGTTCGGCTTTCAGTTCTTTGAGTTCGGCCATCTTTCGCTCGACACCGCCAACGACGTCGTCGACGGGGACACCGAGGGCCTCGGCTACGGCGGTGGTTTGCTGTTCCTCTTTGCGTAAAAGGGCGACGGTCGAGTCACCGGTGACGGCTTCGACGCGGCGGATGTTCGAGCCGATCGAGCTTTCGGACACGATTTTTAGAAGGCCGATATCGCCGAGGGCCGAGACGTGGGTTCCGCCGCAGAGTTCGACCGAGTTCGGCCCCGCGTCGAGAACGCGGACGACGTCGCCATATTTGTCGCCGAAGAAGGCCATGGCGCCCTTCTCCTTGGCTTCGTCCATCGACATTTCGACGTGGTTGGTACTTGGATTGAGAAGGACGTCGGCGTTGACCATGTCCTCGATCTCTTGGATCTGCTCTGCGCTCACTGATTCGAAGTGGCTGAAGTCGAAGCGCAGGCGGTCGGGGCCAACCATCGAGCCTTGCTGCTGCACGTGGTCACCGAGCACGCTGCGCAGCGCGCTATGCAAGAGATGGGTGCCGGTGTGGTTGCGCATGATTGCTGAGCGGCGGGAGACGTCGATCGCTGCGACGACTTCATCGCCGACCGAAAGGGCCGATGCGGCGCCGGTCGCGTGATGGAGGTGCAGGCCAGGGACGGCGTAGGTGCAGTCGGTTACCTCGACCGAGCCTCCGGGGCCGGTGAGGGTTCCGGTGTCGCCGATCTGGCCGCCGGCTTCGGCATAGAAGGGGGTGCGATCGAGAACGACACCCTCGTCGCCTACCCAGAGGACCTTGGCGGTGACGTCGGTGTGTTCGTCGCGGCCGACGAAGGTGGTGAGCCCGTGAGCGTCGACCAGTTCGATAAAGGTCGAGACATCGGCGGTGACGCTCTTCGACTTTTGGTCGGCTCGGGCGCGTTCGCGCTGTTCTTCCATGGCGGCTGCGAAACCGTCATTGTCGACCTCGCCACCGCGTTCGGCGACGATCTCCTGGGTGAGTTCAAGAGGAAAGCCAAAGGTGTCGTGCAGCTTGAACGCAACGTCGCCAGGGAGCGCCTGGCCGCTGTCGAGGCCTTCCATCTCGGTGTCGAGAATGTTGAGCCCGGTTTCGATCGTTTGGCGGAAGCTCACCTCTTCTCGCTCGACCATGGCCTTGATCTTGTCTTCGTTCTCCCGGATCTCGGGGTAGTCGTCGCCCATGATCTCGACGACGGTCGACACGAGTGAGGCCATGACTGGTGCGCTGACGCCGAGCAGGTAGGCGTGGCGGATTGCGCGGCGCATGATGCGACGGAGCACGTAGCCGCGGTCTTCGTTCGACGGGAAGACGCCGTCATTGATCATGAAGGTGGTCGACCTGGCGTGGTCGGCGAGGATGCGGAGCGAAACGTCGGACTTTTCGTCGGCGCCGTCGGCTACTCCGGAGAGTTTGCTCGCTGCCGCGAGGAGACGGACAAATTCGTCGGTCTCCCATACCGAACCCACTCCTTGGAGGACGGTCAGGATGCGCTCGAGGCCAGCGCCGGTGTCGATCGATGGTGCGGGCAGCGGCACTTGGCTTCCGTCGGGTTGCTGGTCGAACTGCATGAAGACCAGGTTCCAGATCTCGACGAAGCGCGCATCTGCTTCGAGGTTTTCTGGGCCACCGTCGGGGCCGTATTCGGGGCCAAGATCGTAGAAGATTTCCGAGCATGGCCCGTTCGGGCCGGTGTCGGCCATCCGCCACCAGTTGTCTTCGTCGAGTCGTTGTATGCGCTCTCGGGGAACGCCCACCTTCGTCGCCCAGATTTCTTCGGCTTCGTCATCGGTGAGGTGGCAGGTGATCCACAGCTTTTCGGGGTCGAGTCCAAGGCCGTTGGTAAGCAAGTCCCACGCGTATGGGATGGCGTCCTCTTTGAAGTAATCGCCGAAGCTGAAGTTGCCCATCATCTCGAAGAAGGTCAGGTGGCGAGCAGTGCGACCTACCTCGTCGAGATCGTTGTGCTTTCCGCCGGCGCGCACGCACTTCTGGATAGTCGTGGCGCGGTCGTACGGGGCCTTCTCGGTACCTTGGAAGAATGGCTTAAAGGGCACCATTCCCGAGTTGGTGAACAACAGGGTGTCATCGTGGGGAATAATGCTCGCCGAGGGCACCGCCTCGTGACCGCGCTCGGTAAAGAATTCGGTGAACGTTGCACGAACTTGCTTGGCATCCATCCGTTAGAGGCTAGCGGTTCGCTTCTAACGTCGATCGCCAATCGGGGAAGGTTACGACCGGAACTTGCGGGCGCGCTCTCGCAACCGGGTGATGCCAGGTTGGGTGTTGAGTTCTTGCTCTTCGACCAGCTTGAGTTCGGCTTCGTGACGGGCATCGAGTCGGGCTTGAGCTTTGTCGGTGAGGTCGATGTCGGGGCGGACACGTTGGATGGCACGATTGGCGGTTTGAGTGACCGGCGAGTTGACCGTGCGTTCGATCACTTGATCGCTGACCGCAGTGACGCGGTTGGTCACCTCGTTGCGGACCGCCTGAGGCAGGACTCGCTCGACTTCCCGCTTGACCTTGCGCTGGACGACCCAACTCGATGCTGCGCCTGCTGCGTAGCCGGTCGTCATCCAAAAAATTCGCTTAGGCATCGTCGTTACCCTTCCCTGACCTTTCGGCACACCAGCGTTCCCACCTTTGGGGTTCAGCGCCATGCTGGCTTGGAGTGTAGTAGACGCCGCCCGCCACTTCTGGCGGCCGGTACTGCTGATTTACCCAACCGTCATCTGCGTTGTGCGGATACTGGTAGCCCTCGCCGTGTCCGAGGCCTTTGGCCGACTTGTAGTGGGCATCTCGCAGATACATCGGGACTTCGCCTGTGCCGGGGCTTTGGGCTGCCACCTTTGCTGCGGCACGGGCCTTGGTGAGCGAGTTCGACTTCGGAGCGGTTGCCAAGTGAACAACGGCTTGGGTGAGGTTGAATTCGGCCTCGGGGAGGCCGACAAATTCGACTGCTGCTGCCGCGGCGTTTGCGATGACGAGGCTCATCGGGTCGGCCATGCCCAC
>CALHXU010000237.1 GCA_938040365.1 uncultured Acidimicrobiales bacterium | reverse complement strand
CTCGCAGGTCGATGTAAGTTTCGATGTGTTCAGGAGTGAACGCTGCGAGCCGATCGAGCGCAACGAGGGTCTCGCCACGAATCGGCATCAGCGAAGGCTGATAGTCGACGTCGGCTTTCGCCGGGTCGTCGAGCCGCGGCGTATACACATCGTGTTCGATCGACGCGGATGTCACTTCGAAGCCAGCTTCCTTGAACTGCTGTATGGAAATTTGGTTGAGATGCCCAAGTACTCCGCTTCGATTCGTGCGAAGGCAGTAGGCAGTGAGCCCGAGATAACTCGGTAGGGCGACCGACTCGGCGTGCTCTTCGATGCTCGCCACGCGGAAGTGCGTTTCGGCCGATACGAGCTGGGCGGGTTCGAGACCTCGACGTTGGTACTCTTCGGCAATCTCTCGGGCGGTGAGTTGGCCCGAACGGACAAGTTCGTGTAGCTGAAATGGCGCGAGCAGACCATAGGTGAGGCTCGGAAAGGAAAGGCGCATGGTGTGAAGCACCATCCCGTCTTTCATGACGACCCAGAACGCGTAGTTTCCCGAAGGGAGGTCTCGCATTTCTGGGAAAAGCTCTGCTTCGGCTCGTTCGAGCGCTGGGAAAGCCTCCGAATCTGGCCCAAGAACTGCAGATACGTACTTGCCTTCGGTTCGGTGGGCGTGTTCGCGAACGCTGCGGTGAACGTCCGAGCGACTCCGATCGCTAATGACCTTCTTCATCGGGCCACACCTAGACCCATCATTTGCGGTCGAGGCGGTTTCTGATCCGACGGGAGCGTCGGCTGGCTAGCACGTGCGTTCATGGCGTTGTCCTTCGAGAAGGCAGCCCGCCAAACCGCTTGATTGTGATGCCGTCCCGCATTGCCCTCATCGCCGGGCCGTAGCGCCGAGACGTGTCCTAAGTCCGTTAGGACTCTTTAGTGATAATACGCGCTTTCACGATGGGTGGCCAATCGGTGCTGCTACGCGTTCGTGAAACTATCCACGTTCGGCTAGTGGCCAGGCCTCGTCTTTGGGGCTCAGATGCTCGACCGGTCGGGGCCAGTCGACGCCGATCGTGGGGTCGTCCCAGCGAAGTCCCCGTTCACCGCCAGGGGCATATGGACGGCTCACGTTGTAGAGAACGACCGTGTTGTCGGTCGTGATCAGAAACCCATTTGCGAACTGTTCGGGCACGTACAGCGCTCGACCGTTCTCGGCGGAGAGCTCAACACCGAACCACTTGCGAAACGTGGGCGACTTGGGTCGCATATCGATGATGCAGTTAAACACCGACCCTGAAATACATCGAACGGTCTTGGCTTCTCCGTGGGGAGGATCTTGCCAATGGAAGCCTCGGAACGTGCCGGCCCGAAGGGTCTTGCTCATGTTGGTTTGGGCGATCATCGGGTTGAGGCCGTGTGCGACGAAATCTTCTTCCGCCCACGCCCGCGCAAAAAAGCCGCGTTCGTCTTCGATCAACTCGAGGTCGATGACATAGGCGCCACCCAACGGAGTTTCGGTGAAGATCACGCCACAACCCTACGGTCTCATCGAGCGTGACTAGATGCTGTGCATTGCGCGCCACTCTTTGACGATCGTCTTCGACTCGTCGAGGGCCACCGCATCGAGTGGGATTGGTTCGTCTTGGGCAACCGGGGTCGTCATCGTTGCGTACTCCACCAGCCCAACCGGCAGGTAGCCAACGGCGTTTTCAGCGGTATCGATATGGCCGTAGGCGCTGAAGCCACCGATGCAGTCGAGCGCTTCGCCGCTCACCAGATCCTTCTTTGCAATGGCGACCACTTCGGCAACGTGCGGCGCGTCGATCGTCGCGAGCGGCTCATGATCCACGATGAGTTCTGCGATCGTAAGCGGAATCTCGAGATGTACGAGGTGGTATGGGCGAAAGAAGAAGTACTCGGGCCCAGGACCCATCTTGTAGAAGCCCATTGCCTGGCTGTGGAGGTCGTGGTTCGGGTGCGTCGCGACGATGCCCACGCCGGCACCAAAATCGCCGCCGAGTGTGAAATCGACTCGGCCGGGCGACGAAAGCACGGCGGGAATATCGACCGCAGCGGTAGCGACGGTCGACGCAATACCATGCATCCCTCGAACGTCTGGAATGGTGCCGGTCGCGTTAGCAACGACGGCTTGTTCGACCTGCATCTTCGTGCCATCGCCAAACGCGGTCGTCATATGTGACGACGTCGTGTCGCGGGCTGCGTACCCAGCGCCGGTCTCAGGGTTTTGGTGAACATCGAGGTGACGTTTGCAGTTGAGCAACGCCGAGACCTCAAAGCCCATTGCCTCGACCTCTTGACCAAGACGAAAGAGCACGCCGGGCTGGTCACCATCGGCGATCGTGTAGATCACCCCGTTGGCTCGTGCCCGCTCATGGAAAAGCCAACCGAGCAGCGAATCGCATTCGGCGTTGAACGTCACGACGTGCTTGCCAGAATCGAGCATCGCGAGCGTTGTTTCGGTGCCGTAGTCGAGGGCACCGGTCGCCTCGACGACCACGCCGATCGGAAGGTCGGTGAGCACAGATGCGTGGCTCGTCACCGCAGGTTTGCCGGCCGAAATGGCGTTTGCGAGCACGCTTGGGTCGTCGCTGCGGACAATGGATCCCTCGTCGATGCCCAATGCCGTCAGCGCGCTGACCGCCCGGTCGACGTTTCGATTTGCGATGATCGCAGGCTTCATCCCCGGCGATTGGGCAATGGAGTGAATCACGCCGGTAGCGACATACCCCGCGCCGACGATGGCGATCGGTGTATCACCGTTTTGCTCGCCGTAGGCGCGAAGTCGATTCCAGATACCCATTCAGCGCTCCTCTAGTTTCCAGTCGTAATCGAACTCGTCGAGGTCTTTCCCGTCGGCCTCGTCTGGCCGGTGCACGATGTTTGCAAGGTTCAAAACGAGTCCGCCTTGCGTGCCGCCTTGGAATCCAAACCACGTCCCCGGCTCGATCGTCAGACGCCCGTACGTGTGGTCAGGGCCGAGGTCGAATGCCTCGAACTCGCCGTCTGACTCGACGACGAAGCGCACGTGACCAACGGGCACGACGACGTTGACCGTCATCTCGTTGTGGCACTTCCAACCGCGGACCGCGTCTGGGTCGACCCGCGAGAAGTAGGCCTCGCCAAGCCCACGAAAGTCAGCTTCCTCAGCGTTGAGCGCCTTCATAACCTCGCCGCCCGAGGTTGCGATTCGGCGGAGTTCGGTGAGGTGTGCGCCCATTACTGCTGAGCCCAAATCAGACCGCGATCTTGGGCGAGACCGGTGTAGTAGTGGAGTTGTCCGTCGGTAACGGCGCGAATGCCATCTGCCCCGTCGGTGTAGAAGCTTCGGAACCACTCGGCAGAGATCTGCATGGTTTCGTCGAAGTTGAGAACCGGGGTCCAGTCGAGATAACTCAACGCTTTGTCGCAGGTGAGCTTCAACAGGCCTGCCTCATGGAAATGGGCCTGGCTTTCATCGATCGTGAGGTCGAGCCCTGGCAGATGGTCCTTCAACGCAACGACGACGTCGCGAACCGGGTTGACCGCTTCGGCGGGCGGACCAAAGTTGAACGCCTCATTGTGGAGTTCGGGCCGAACGGCGAGTTCAGCGCCCAGGTGGAGGTACCCGCTGATTGGTTCGAGCACGTGTTGCCACGGGCGCGTTGCTTGGGGTCGTCGGATGGTGACGTTCTCGCCAACCGACCATGCGCGGGCAACATCGGGGACCAGTCGATCAGCAGCCCAATCGCCACCGCCGACGACATTGCCGGCGCGGGTAACACCGATGCGAACGTTGCGTTCCTCGTCGGGTTGACCAAAGAAGGAGCGTGTGTGGCTCGAGATGATGATCTCAGCCGCTGCCTTCGAAGCCGAGTACGGGTCTGCGCCACCGAGGCGATCGTCCTCGCGGTAGCCGTAATAGGTCTCGACGTTTTCGTAGCACTTGTCCGAGGTGATCATGATTGCGGTGCATTGGTTGTCGAGGCGACGAAGGCCTTCGAGAACGTTTGCTGATCCGACCATGTTCGTGGTGTAGGTGCCGACCGGGTCGTCGTAGCTAGCCTTCACCAACGCCTGGGCCGCCATGTGAAAGACAAAGTCTGGCGCTACTTCGGCAACGGCGGCCGGAACCGCCTCTTCATCGCGAATGTCGAGCCAGTGGGTTTGGATTGTCTCATCGAGGCCAGCAGCGGTGAAGTGCGCAGGATCCGTAGGGATCTCATCTGAGAGTCCAACAACTTCGGCACCCATCTGCTGGAGCCAGATCGACATCCACGTTCCCTTGAACCCGGTGTGTCCCGTGACCAGAACCTTCTTGCCGTCAAATGCGTTGTTGAACATCGTTGCCCTTGTTTCCGCGTAAAAGTTGGGGAGGCTGCAGTGATCGCCATCCTCTCATGCCATTCGGCCACTCACTACATAACGTTGAGCCGCTTTTTCGACAAGCACGTATTTCGCTGAGTCCTGTCGACAACAGGTGGCATATTCGCTACTCGCCGTGGCCGAAGCCGCCAGATGTCACCGGCTACCAGATCTGTGCGAATTCGCATGTATCTTCAGACGTTGATCGATTCATGAGCTCGCCGTTCGATTCGATCCGCCGGACATCCTTTCTCGAACACTAAAAACTATTGGAGACTCCCATGCCGTGGCCAGATTCTCGCGATACCGAAATCTTTGATCTCATCGAGCTTGAGCGGGAGCGCCTCAATACGGGCCTGCAGCTCATTGCATCGGAGAACTTCACCTCGCCCGCCGTGATGGAAGCAACCGGTTCGGTGCTGACCAACAAGTACTCCGAGGGTTACCCGAAGAAGCGTTACTACGGTGGCAACGCTGTGGTCGACGACATCGAACAACTCGCTATCGATCGCGTGAAGGAGCTCTTTGGCGCCGACCATGCAAACGTTCAGCCCCACGCAGGAGCGAACGCGAACATGGCGGTCTTTCTCACCATGTTGAATCCGGGCGACACGGTCATGGGGATGAGCTTGGATCACGGCGGTCACCTCACGCACGGATCGCCGGTGAACGCGAGCGGGAAGCTGTACAACTTCGTGAGCTACGAGGTGACGCCCTCAGATGAGCGCATCGACCTCGAGCAACTGCGCGAGCGAGCCCACGAGCACAAGCCAAAGATGATCATCGCTGGTGCGACGGCCTACCCCCGAATTATCGACCCCGCACCGTTCCGCGAGATCGCCGACGAAGTAGGTGCGCTCTTGATGTTCGACGCCGCCCACATTGCGGGCCTCATCGCCGGAGGCGTACACCCAAACCCGATGCCGTACGTCGACGTCATGACGTTCACCACGCACAAGACGTTGCGCGGTCCTCGCGGCGGGTGCATTCTCACGACCGAAGAGCACGCAGCTGCAATCGACAAATCGATCTTCCCAGGTCTTCAAGGTGGGCCCCTCGAGAACCACATCGGTGCCAAGGCCGTGGCGTTTCGTGAGGCGCTGCAGCCCGAGTTCAGCGACTATGCAGCCCAGATCGTCAAGAACGCTGCCGCCCTCGCCGAAGCATTGGCAGCTCGCGGCTTCCGGCTCGTATCTGGCGGTACCGACAATCATCTGCTCCTCGTCGACCTCCGTCCATTCGATGAAGAACTCACGGGCAAGGTCGCACAGATCGCGCTCGACGAAGCGGGCATTACGTTGAACAAGAACACGATCCCGAACGACCCCCGTTCTCCCTTTGTTACGAGCGGTGTCCGAATCGGCACACCAGCAGTGACGACACAAGGCATGCGCGAACCCGAGATGGACACGATTGCCGAGCTGATCTCACAGACACTTCGCAACCATCAGGATTCGTCGGTAATTGCCGATGTGAAGAAGAGTGTGAACGAGCTGTGTTCGGCGTTCACTCCGTATCCAAGTAGCTGAGTTGGCCCTAGTGTGTGGCCTGCCAGGGTGTACTCCCTAGGCCAATTCCGCCCTTCGAAGGCAAGAACAGGGAATACTGATCATCTCTCATGGCATCAATGGTTGACTTCCTCATCGTCGGCGGCATCGCTGCGATCGTCACCCTCTTGTTGACCCCGTTGTCGAGAGTGATCGCGCTCAAAGTCGGCGCCGTTGCTAAGCCCGATGCTCGAAAGATGCACTCGTCACCAACGCCGAGCCTTGGCGGCCTTGCCATGTTGGGCGGTATCAGCGCGGGCGTTTTCACCGCGTGGTCCCTCGGATCGTTCGATGCGGTCTTCCGTTCGTTCACCGACATCGCCGGAATTGTCGTAGCGGCCTTCATCATCTTCTTGGTTGGCGCAACCGATGACATTCGCGACGTATCAGCTCCAGCGAAGGTGGCAGGCATCGTGCTCGCTGGCGTGGTGCTGGCGCTCGCCGGTGTTTCGGTGCTGTGGTTCCGCATTCCGTTCACTGGCTTTATCCAGCTCTCGCCCGACCTTTCGGTTGTCGTGACCGTCGTGTGGCTCCTCGTAATGAGCAACGCGGTCAACCTGATCGACGGACTCGACGGCCTGGCTGGCGGCATTGTCGCAATTGCGTCGGGAACCTTCTTTATCTACGCCTACCAGTTAGTCCAAGAGGGTGTGCTCTTTGATTCAAACCCCGGAGCGTTGCTCGCAGTAGTCACGGCGGGTGCATGTGTTGGTTTCCTTCCACACAACATGCATCCAGCGAAGACATTTATGGGAGACGGGGGAGCGCTTCTGCTCGGCCTGATGCTCGCAGCTTCGACCGCGACGGTCGGCGGCCGCCTCGACCAAGCGGTCTCTGGGCAAGTGTTCTTCTTCTTTGCGCCACTGGTAATCCCGCTGCTGTTACTCGGGGTTCCACTCGCCGATCTCATCTTGGCGGTCCTTCGGCGGGCATCTCGGAAAGGTGTTCGTATTTCCGAAGCCGACAAAGAGCATCTCCATCACCGCCTCTTGCGCCTCGGGCACGGTCATCGTCGCACCGTTCTGATCCTTTGGCTTTGGACTGGCTTGCTCTGTGGCCTCGTCCTCTACACGACCATCACCGGGTCGGGTGGCGCTGCGCTTCCATTTGCTGGTGGTGCCTTGGCGCTTGGCCTTTACACGGTCTTTCATCCCGGGATCGGTCGCGAAACCCGAGGCGAGAACGAGCCAGCGACGACAACCCGCTAGCCCATCACTTGCCACCGCGCGTGGCATCTGAGCGAGCTGTGGTCACAGGTGTGTGATGTCTCGTCCCCCGTATTCGGGTGAATCGTCAAAAACCTTCATCCCGTAGCGTCAAAGTTGTGACAACGGTTATAGATTTGCGGGGGTTCCGAGTTGGGCTTTATGCTCTCTTTCGGATACTTTGAGAATTAATTCACAAGCTTCTGACACGGAGTTTGTCTGAGACGGGTAAGTGCACGTGCCAAACCACGAGACCGCACAACACGGGGACTCTACAAAGCCTGCCTTTGACGACGCCGTGGACCCGAGGAACCAGGCGCTCCGCGACGGTATGTGGAAGGGTCACGGCGGCTGGGAAATTGCCTTCACGCCGGTCATCTTCGGTATCGCGGGTTGGACGCTCGATGGTTACGTCGGCATCGCTCCGGCCCTCACGATCGTCTTTGTCATCGTTGGCCTGTTTGGTTCGATCGCGAACCAGTACTACCGGTACCAAGCCGCAATGGAAGCAGCGACCGCTGAGCGCATGGCCCGGATTGCGTCGAAGAGCGCCGCAAATTCCGACGGCGATGTAGGAAGGCCGTTTGGTCCGGTCGAATATGTCGAGCCTGACATGTCGATCGACTTCAGCAAACTCGATAACGCAGTTGACAGCGAGCGAGCGGCATCGTGAAACGCCTTATTGAGAACGATCCAAACTCGATGCGAATGGAAGAGCAGGGCCCGGTCCTCGAAGTTGCACGCGACCTCGTACGACGCGGTGTCATCATCGCCCCCATCGCGATTTTCTCTGGCGCAATCTTCTGGCAAACCGGCGGGGCGCTTTCGGTTGCCTACGGTCTTGCCATCGTCACCATCAATTTCATGCTGGCAGCGATGATGCTCGATCGAGCATCGAAGATCTCGTTCGCTGCAATGGGCACTGCAGCGGTGTTTGGGTTCTTCACCCGCCTCAGCCTCGTCACCGTTGCGATCCTTCTCGTACGAAACGCCGGTTGGGTCGAACTGATCCCGCTCGGTCTCACGATCATCATTGCCCACCTCGGACTCTTGTTCTGGGAGATGCGCTATGTCTCGGTTTCGCTCGCAAATCCCGGAATCAAAAAGTCACAGAAGCTTCCAATTCATGAAGCGTCGCCAGAACAATCAACTCACGAAACTACAGGAGCAGCCTGATGCTGTTTTTCGCAGCCGAATCCGCCGACGGCGGTCTCGCCTTCCCATCGCTTTCGAATCTGATCGAATGGGCGCCAATCATCGACGGCATCGGCCTCGATAAGATCGGCCTCACCCACTTCCTCGGCATGTTGTTGCCAGCGGCGCTGTTTCTCATCGCCGGAACCCAAAAGAGTCTCGTGCCAACCGGCGTACGTGGCGTTGTCGAGTCGATCATCGAGATGGTCGAAAAGCAGATCATCCTTCCCGCTATCGGGCCCGGTGGCCTGCCCTACCTTCCGCTTCTTCTCTCGTTCTTTGTGTTTGTCTTCATCGGCAACATCACCGAGGTCATCCCGTTCTTCCAGATGCCAGCAAATGGTCGTATGGGTGGTCCGCTGGTCTTGGCGCTGATCTCGTGGGCGGTGTTCATCGTTGTTGGCGTGAAGCACAACGGCATCAAATACATCGTCGACATTGCCTGGCCGCCGAACGTCCCACTCGCGCTCAAGCCTGTCGTTGGATTCATCGAACTTCTCTCGACGTTCCTCCTGCGCCCGTTCAGCCACAGCGTCCGCCTCTTCGCAAACATGCTCGCAGGCCACATTCTTCTCGTAACCTTCTCGGTTCTTACGATTGCGACCTTCGGCGGCCTCACGCTCATCGTGTGGCCATTCGCCTTCGGCGGACTGATTGCCTTCACCGCTTTCGAAGTCTTCGTGTCGTTCATTCAGGCCTTCGTATTCACCATCCTCGCAGCCGTGTACATCGGTGGCGCACTTCACCCAGCTCACTGAGCTACAACATCCAGCTCACTGAGCTACAACGTCCAGCTCACTGAGTAGTCCCGTTCTCAACCAATTCGAATCAAACAATCGAAACAACCAATCGACGAGGCCGCTGGCCTCACCGAAAAAAATAAACAAGGAGCATTCCAACAATGAGCATCGCAGCACAGGTACTTGCGCAGGTCGATCAAAACACGGCAGCGGCCGAAGGTGCGGGTTTCGCATACGGTCTCGCAGCAATCGGACCTGGCATTGGTATTGGTTACCTCGTTGGCCAGTCCGTACAGGCCATCGCACGCCAGCCAGAAGCCGCAAGCCAGGTTCAGACCACGATGTTCCTCGGTGTGGCATTCACCGAGGCAATCGCCCTCATCGGCTTCGTTGTCTTCATTCTTCTCAAGTTCGCCTAATCACCCACTCGGGTCCGGTTAGTCGCAACAGAAAGGAGAATTCATGAAGTATGTGATTAGTTTCGACGAAGACGTCGATGTCCTCGCGTTTGCTGAAGAAGGCGAATCAGAGGAGGGCGTAGAAGAGGAAGTACCAAATCCGGTACTCCCCGAAGTCAACCACATGGCATGGGCTCTCGGATCATTCCTCGTCCTTTGGGCGCTGATGCAATTCGTGCTTTTGCCACCATTGCTGAAGTCGCGCGAAGAACGAGAGCAAAAGATTCTCGCCGACCGCCAAGCGGCCGAAAAAGCACAGCGTGCGCTCAGCGAAGTACAGGCTGACTACGACGCTTCGCTCGCTCAGGCTCGCGCCGAGGCCGACGCGGTCGTCGATGCAGCTCGTGAAGAAGCAGGTGCGTACCGTTCGAACGTCTTGGCTGAGGCCACAAGTGAGGCAGCCGATGCCCGTGCTGTCGCCGCCGGTGGACTCGACGCCTCGCGAAATGATGCAGTCGCGTCGATGCGTGGCGACGTTGGCGACATTGCGGTCTCTGCCGCATCGGCGGTGCTCGGCAAGAACCTCGACCGATCAGCTCAGCAAGCAGCGATCGATGCCGCGCTATCTGGAGGCAACCAATGATTTCCATCTTTGCCGCTGAAGGACCAAATGGTGCGTGGCTTCCAGCAGACGTATTGGAGTTCGCATGGTCGGCCGCTGCCTTTGGCGTCGTGTTCATTGCGCTGCTCGTCAAAGTGCTTCCGTTGGTTCGAAAGGGACTTGCCGATCGCTCCGAAGGCATCCGTAACGAACTTGTAGAAGCCGAACGTGCCCGAGTAAACGCCGAGGCCGAACTGAGCGAGTTACGTCAACAACTCGGGTCAGCAGACGCCGAGCAACAGCGCCTTGCTCAAGAAGCGCAAGGGACAGCTCAACAAGTGAAGGCTGATCTCATTGCGAAGGCAGATGCTGACGCCGTTGCAGCAAAGCAACGAGCAAATGCTGAGGTTGCGGCTAGCTCCGGCCAAGCAACCGCAGACATTCAAGCCGTCGTCGCAGATCAAGCAACAACGGCAACCGAGTCGGTCGTCAAGGCCAACCTCGACGCCCAGACCCATGCCGATCTCATCGATCGCTATATCGAACAGGTGAGTGGATCATGAGCCGAGCCGATCACTACGCAAATGCTCTGATTGCCGTTGGTAACGCCGAAGGCGATGCCGCGGTAGTCGAAGCTGATGTCCATGCGTTTGCGAACGCTGTTGCGGGCTCGCCCGAGTTACAAAACGCGCTGACGGATTCGTCCATGCCTGCTGCAAACCGTCAGCAAATCGTTGAGGATCTCCTCGCCGGTAAAGCATCGAAGGCATCGGCCGCCGCAATTTCAATGATCGTTGGCGCCGGACGAGCCGGGGACCTCCCCGAGATTGCCCGTGCGCTTTCGTCGAAACTCGCCGGTGGACGGGGCGCAGCATTTGCTGAGGTCCGTTCGGCAGTGCCGCTCAGCGAAGAACAAACCAAGCGTCTAGAGGACGCACTCACGGCAAAGGTCGGACGACCTGTGACCGTTCGAGTGACAATCGACCCAACCGTCGTGGGTGGCCTCGTCACCCAGATCGACGACACCGTCATCGATGGCAGCGTGCGCAGCCGTCTCAACCAGATGCGCGAGACGCTCGCATAGCTGCGGGCGCACTCGAACAAGAAGAGAAGAGAACATGTCAGATCTCACGATCAACACCGCAGACATCACCGCAGCGCTGAAGAAGAACCTCGAAGGCTTCGACGACAGCTTGGCTGCAAGCCAAGTTGGCCGAGTCCTCGAGGTCGGCGACGGTATCGCCCGTGTTTCGGGCCTCCCCGAAGCCGCTGTGAACGAGATGCTCGAGTTTGAGAACGGCGCCATCGGCCTCGCCCTCAACCTCGACGAAGAGTCGATCGGTGCTGTGCTCCTCGGCTCGACCGACGGTATTGAAGAAGGCCAGCCGGTAAAGTCGACCGGCAACATCCTTTCGGTGCCTGTCGGAGACGGCGTCCTTGGACGCGTCGTGAACAGCCTCGGTGAACCAATCGATGGCAAGGGTCCGCTCACCGGAACCCAGACACGCCGCATGGAAGTTCAGGCTCCAGGCATCATTGGACGTCAGCCAGTGGACACCCCAATGCAGACCGGCATCAAAGCGATCGACTCGCTAATTCCGATCGGTCGTGGCCAGCGAGAGCTCATCATTGGTGACCGCAAGACCGGCAAGACCACCATTGGCATCGACTGCATCTTGAACCAAAAGGGCTTGGGTGTGAAGTGCATCTACGTCGCTATTGGCCAGAAGGCATCGACGGTCGCACAAATCGTTGCCGAACTCGAAGAGAGCGGCGCAATGGACTACACGGTGGTCGTCGTCGCACCCGCGTCTGATCCGGCACCGTTCAAGTACATTGCTCCATATGCAGGCTGCGCCATGGGCCAGCACTGGATGGACAACGGCGAGCACGCCCTTGTTGTGTACGACGACCTTTCAAAGCAGGCCGAGGCCTACCGCCAGATGTCGCTGCTCCTTCGCCGTCCGCCGGGCCGCGAGGCATACCCCGGAGACGTGTTCTACCTCCACAGCCGATTGCTCGAACGCTCGGCAAACCTTTCCGACGAACTCGGTGCAGGTTCGCTCACTGCGCTTCCGATCATCGAGACGAAGGCGGGCGACGTTTCGGCGTACATCCCAACCAACGTGATCTCGATCACCGATGGCCAGATCTTCCTCCAGGACGACCTGTTCAAGTCGGGTACTCGCCCTGCGGTCGACGTGGGTATTTCGGTTTCTCGTGTGGGTTCTGCCGCACAGATCAAGGCCATGAAAACTGCAGTCGGTACCTTGAAGTCCGACCTGCAGCAGTTCCGTGAGCTCGAGGCATTCGCCTCGTTCGGTTCTGACCTCGATCCGGTCTCTCAGGCCCAGCTCGATCGTGGCTACCGCCTGACCGAGCTCCTCAAGCAGGGCATCAGCTCGCCAATGCCAGTTCAAGAACAGGTCGTGGTGTTGATGGCAGGTACCCGTGGGTACTTGGACAACATCCCAGTGACCGATGTTCTTCGCTTCGAGTCTGAGCTACTCGAGCATTTCACCACCCGTCACCAAGCGGTACTCGACGACATTGTTGCCTCGGGCAAGATTGCTGACGAGGACGGCTTCGAGCGAATGATCAAGGCGTTTGCAGACGGATTCACAACCAGCGATGGTTCAGGTCCTGCCCCAGAAGCGAGTGACCCCGGCAGCGCGACCACCGACATGGTCGATGCCGACAACACCCTTCCCGAAGAAGAAATCACGGCCGACGAGGCCTGATCGGATTTTCTAGATGCCAGGAGCAAAAGAACGTGAGCTGCGCCGCCGAATCGGCAGTGTGCAGTCGACGAAGAAGATTACGAGGGCCATGGAGCTCATCGCCGCGACGCGCGTCGTCAAGGCAATGCAGCGTTCCAATGAGGCAAAGCCCTACGCCACACAAGTAACCGGTGTGATCGAGAACCTGACCGCCGCAGGCACGCAGGTTAGTCACCCGTTGCTTCGCCAAGCCCAAAAGGTTGAGCGGGTCGGCGTTATCGCAATCACGTCTGATCGTGGTCTCGCAGGCTCGTACAACGCTGCGGTCATTAAGGCCGCTGAACGCCAGATCGATGCAGCGCGAACCGACGGTGCCGACTACTCGCTGATCCTGATCGGCAAGAAGGCAATCGACTACTTCACGTTCCGGAACTACAAGATCGACGCGTCTTATGTAGGGATGTCGGACACGCCGACCTATGAAAACGCTCGCGAGGTTGCGGGCAAGGTCGTCGAGATGTTTGAGTCCGGCGAGGTCGATCGCGTCGAACTTGCCTACACCGAGTTCGTCACGATGGGTACCCAGCGGGTGACTGTCCGCAAGTACCTGCCGCTCGTATCGACCACCGACATGGCCGACAAGGGAGACGGGTCGAGCGATGCGCTCGCCGAATTCGAGTTCGAACCGTCACCGGCTGGCGTCCTCGAGTCGCTCCTTCCTCGCTACATGGAATCTCGCCTGTACTCGGCATTGCTCGAAGCAGCAGCGTCAGAACACGCGAACCGTCAGCGAGCCATGAAAGCCGCGACCGACAACGCCGAAGACCTCATCATCAAACTCTCACGTGAGATGAACCAAGCCCGTCAGGCCTCGATTACCACCGAGATCATGGAGATCGTCAGTGGAGCTGAGGCCCTCGGCGGCGACGATCCAGCAACAATTCAAGCAATTCTCGATTACACGGAAGGTACAACGGTATGACCGTCACCGAACCAGAACTCAAGCCAGGCCGCGTTGTCGGCATCGCCGGCCCGGTTGTCGACGTGGAGTTCCCTCCGGGGAACCTGCCAGAGATCAACATGCAGCTCCAGCTCGACATCGATCTCGATGGCGAGCAGGTGGTTGTGCCGCTCGAAGTTGCCCAGCAGATTGGCGACGGCCGTGTGCGTGCTATTGCGATGAAGCCAACCGATGGCCTCACCCGTGGCGCTGAGGTTCGTAACACCGGCCACGGCATGCAGATGCCTGTCGGCGATGCGACGCTTGGCCACGTCTGGAACGTTATGGGCGAGCCGCTCGATGTCGACCACGTCGAGATCGACACTTACTGGGACATCCACCGTCCAGCACCAGATTTCGACAAACTCGAGCCATCGACCAAGATGTTCGAGACCGGCATCAAGGTCATTGACCTGCTCACTCCGTACAAAGAGGGTGGCAAGATCGGCCTCTTCGGTGGAGCTGGCGTGGGCAAGACGGTGCTCATCCAGGAAATGATCACCCGTGTGGCTTCGAACCACGGCGGCGTGTCGGTGTTTGCTGGCGTGGGTGAGCGCACCCGTGAAGGAACCGACCTCTTCATCGAAATGGGCGAGGCAAAGATGGGCGCCGGCGAAGACGCCGACACCGTGCTCTCAAAGGCTGCCCTCGTGTTTGGCCAGATGGATGAGCCGCCTGGCGTTCGTCTCCGTGTCGCACTCGGTGGGGTGACCATGGCCGAGTACTTCCGTGACGTGCAGAACCAGGACGTGTTGCTCTTCGTCGACAACATCTTCCGATTCGTTCAGGCCGGTTCTGAGGTATCGACCCTCCTTGGTCGTATGCCGTCTGCTGTGGGTTACCAGCCAACACTCGCCGACGAGATGGGCACGCTCCAAGAGCGCATCACCTCGACTCAAGGTAAGTCGATTACCTCGCTTCAGGCCGTGTACGTGCCCGCCGACGATTACACCGACCCTGCGCCGTTCACGTCGTTCACCCACTTCGATGGAACGACCGAACTTTCTCGTGACATTGCAGCGCTCGGTATTTACCCTGCTGTGGATCCGCTGTCGTCGACTTCGACCATTCTCCAGCCAGAGGTTGTTGGCGAGCGTCACTACAACATTGCTCGCCAAGTCCAGGAAGTCCTCCAGCGGTACAAGGAACTCCAGGACATCATTGCGATTCTCGGCCTTGACGAACTCACCGAAGAGGATCGTGTCACGGTCGACCGTGCTCGTAAGGTGCAGAAGTTCCTGTCCCAGCCAATGTTTGTCGCAGAGGTCTTCACCGGCCAGCCCGGTGTGTTCACCTCGCTCGAAGAGACGATCAACTCGTTTGAAGCGCTGCTTACCGGCGAGCTGGATCACCTTCCAGAGCAGGCCTTCTACATGGTCGGTGGCGCCGAGGAAGCAATCCGCAAAGCGGCCGAACTTGAGGCCAACGCCTAATGCAGGTCGAACTCGTCTCGCCTGAACGCATCACCTTTTCCGGTGAAGCTGCGAAGGTCATTGTTCGCACCGTCGGCGGTGGGGACCTTGAATTCCTCGCTGGCCACGTTCCGTTCATTGGTGTTCTACAGGTGAGCGCAGCCAAGGTCATCAGCGATGAAGGTCGTGAGATCTTCGCTATCCATCAAGGCTTTGTTCAGATGTCGAACGACAAGGTCACGATCCTTTCCGACGTATCGGAGCGCAAAGAAGACATCGACGTTCCCCGAGCCGAGAAGGCAAAGGCAGCGGCACAAACCGCTCATGATGCAAACCCTGAGGATGCTGAAGCTGCGGCAGCCTTGCGACGTGCAAACGTGCGTCTTCAAGTCGCTGCGGGCGAACTCGACGGCTAATACCGACAAACAACCGAGAGTTTCAGACGAACCGCCTCCGGGCGGTTCGTCTACTTTTTGAGCTACAGGGGAGGCCACTCCATGGAGTTCTGCGGATCGCTCGGGTCGTACACAATCCAGATTCGGTCGCCTTCGTCGAAGCGGGTGAGCTCGTGAGCAAAGGACGAGCGTTTCCCATGGAACGGCCTGTCCGCAATGTAGTAGGTCCATTCGATCTTGTTCGGGTGTCGGCGATTGACTCGGACCGAGGTATCGAGTCCGACGCGGTCGATCGTTGCTGTTGCAGAAACGCCGTGTTGAGAGAGGTGGCGTCGAACGTGGCGCGTCCTCCACCATTTTTTCAAGAGAAACAGTCCGATCATGAGGTGGATGACCGGAAACAGGGCAAATAGTAGCGCCCCGGGTTCGCGCGTCGTAACGAACGATGCGAGGCCACCGATGATAAATCCAAGTGCGACGAGCGTGAAGATCGCCCCGCCGATCAGATACGGGTTGGCCAACCCAGACAACGACGTGAGGTCGTTCGGCAGTGGGCGCGGTGGGCTCGGTGGCGGCTCGCCAGCCGGCTCATAGGACAGCGGCTCTGGGTCTGCGACCTCGATCGATAGCACTTCGGCGTTGTCTGCATCTATTTTCAGAAGCGCTTCATCGACCGATTGAGCGTCGACAGTCTGTACTTCGGGCCTGCCGTCTTGGGGTGAGGTCCGAACTCGATAGCGCGTCATTACGTTTCGGCGTCCTCGCCCGTCTTCCCGCCGAGTGCTTCGATGACTTCGACTGCCGCGTCGGTCTTGTCGACCGGCACGAGGATGTGGTCGTGGAAGAAGCCTGCGATTACGTTGCACGGAATGCCCGCACGTCCCAATTGTCGGGAGAACGCTGCGGTGAGGCCGACCGCTTCGAGGGCGCTGTGCACGTCGATGGTGAGCCATGACGCAACAAAGTCGTGGGGCCATTCCTCGTGTGCTGCGCGGCTGACGGTTGCGATGATGGTCGGCCCTTCCGATTCAGAAATCGCTGCACCAACGCCGTTGCCGAGTGGTGGCACGGCTGCGTCGTGGGGGAGGGTTACGACGACGTAGTGATCGGGCCGCACACTGACCGTGATCGAGGCCAGCATTGCCGCAAGATTGAGTTCGCCGCTCGCTGGGGTATCTGGATTCGACATGGGGCGATCATACTTTGCTGGCGATGTCACAGGGTTGGCCAAGCCATTAGGTTCAGAGCATGGTCGAGATCGAACGAGTAGGCGATGTGGTGGGCGAACTGGGCGAATGTCCGGTCTGGCATGTCGAACAACAGGTGTTGTATTGGGAGGACATCACCGGGAAGAAAATCCATCGGTTCGACCCGGCGAGTGGCCAGACCACATCTCGCGAACTCCCGGGACGCCCCGGCTCGTTCGTGTTCACCCAGACCCCTGGTCGCTTGCTCGTTGCGATGGAGGCGAGTCTGGAATGGCTCGACTGGGAAACCGGGGCGCTCGAGCACTTCGTCACCGTCGAAGACCCGACGCTCGGAAATCGGCTAAACGACGGCCGGTGTGATTCGGCGGGCCGATACATCGTAGGCACGATGCACCCCGAGACATCAGAACAGCTGTCGGTTGGTCATCTGTACTCGATCGACCCGACAGGCCACGTCGACGTGCTCGAAGACGGCGTTGGCATTCCAAACAACACGGCGTTCGACCAGGAACGAAGCCGTATGTATTGGGCCGACACGTTCACCGGCCAGATCTGGCAGTGGGACTACGACCTCGAAACTGGCCGACGGTCAAACAAGTCGCTCTTTTTTGACTACCGGGCAACGCCAGGCGTCAATGGACTTCCGGATGGAGCGTGCGTCGACGCCGAGGGGTGTCTCTGGTCGGCCTCGGTAACTGGTTGGGCGCTGACCCGGTTCAGGCCGGACGGAGCGGTCGACCGACGTATCGACCTCCCCGTCTCGATGCCGACCATGCCCGCATTCGGCGGGCCCGACCTGTCGACGATCTTTATCACGAGCCTCACTGGGGGACCCATCGATGAACGCCGAAGCAGGGGAGTGGAGGCTGGCTCGCTCCTCGCGATCGACGTCGACGTTCGAGGCCTGCCCGAACCTTCCTTCGGCGGATAGCGCGCCGACGAGAACTAGGTGATCGTGAGCCCGACGAGCTCGGGGTCGGGCGGAAACTCATCTGCCGCGATTCGTTCGAGGGTGTCGACGAGAATCTGGCTGATCACGATGTTGCGATACCACTTGCGGTTCGCAGGCACGACGAACCACGGAGCATCGGCGGTCGACGTTTCGGTCAACATGTCGCCAAACGCTGCCTGATAGTCATCCCAGAGCTTGCGCTCTTCGAGGTCGCCCAGCTCGAACTTCCAATGCTTCGTCGGGTCATCAATCCGGGCCTGGAGGCGCTCGCGCTGTTCGTCTTTCGAGATGTGCAAGAAGATCTTGACGATTGTCGTGCCTTCATCGACGAGGAGCTGTTCGAAGTTGCGAATGTGCTCATACCGCTTTCGCCAGACCGATTCGTCGACCAGTTCACGAACACGAACAATGAGCACATCTTCGTAGTGGCTTCGATTGAACACCGTGATGTTTCCACCCGCTGGAGTGTGCTGGTGAATTCGCCATAAGTAGTCGTGGGCAAGTTCTTCTGACGTTGGCTTCTTGAACGATGCAACATGCACACCCTGGGGGTTCGTCCGGTCGAAGACCGCCCGGATCGTGCCGTCCTTTCCGCCGGTGTCGGTCGCCTGGAGCACGAAGAGCAACTTCTCTTTGCCATGGGCGTAAAGGTTTTCTTGGAGCGCTTCCACCCGCCGATTCAGCGCCCTAAAAATCGGCTTTGCGTCGTCTTTCGTGAGGCCACCATCTGCGTTCTGGTCATAGCTATCAAGCCCGGCGAAGGTCGCTGGATCAACCCGATACTCGTCATAGGAAACATGGGCGGTCATTCGGACTCCTTGAAATTGGGCGTAAATCTGCTTCACCGAATCGAACGCTGGCGACATGCACGATTTCGCGATCGTAGCAGTCGCGAGGTCAGTTCGATCCGGCTCGCCGCTTAGGTGACCATCGGGTAAGTTACGGCTATGAATTTTGCCTTCACTGAAGAACAAGACCAGCTTCGCTCGTTTGTCCGCCAGTTTTTGGAGGAGAAGTCGGGTGAGGACACGGTTCGTGAGTTGATGGAGACCGAGTCTGGTTATGACGAGGCGGTGTGGGCGCAGATGGCTGAGCAGCTTGGTTTG
>CALHXU010000236.1 GCA_938040365.1 uncultured Acidimicrobiales bacterium | reverse complement strand
TGGTCGCTGCGCTCTGCTTCGCTCCCCTTGAGCGGTTTGTGAAAGCACTCTGGGGGAACGGAGCGAAGCGGAGTGACCATGTCGGCGTCCGCGGATGTGAGGCGGAAGTCCTCACAACAATGCAGGATCTACGCCCCGGTGAGCTCTTCGTCATCCTTGCGGCGGCTAACGACCAAGAACATTCCAGCTGCGAGCAGCAGTACGGCAAGCCAGACGAGTGACCACACTGTTCGGCCGGTGAAGGCGAGTGGACTCGGTGGTGGTTGCTGGGCCTCGAGGAAGGTTGAAAGCGCTTCGGTAGCGATGTTGGTGAGCGCGATTGCGTTGATCGAGTTAATGGCCGAATCCGACGAGACAACGAACGTGTCATTTGGCGCGAAACTCGGGTCAAAGAATGGGTTCTCAACTTCGGCGATGGTGCAGGTGGCATTCACCGGCAAGTTCTCGACGGTCAACGGGTTGAGTGTCGAGATGGTGAGTTGCTCGGCCAACTGGTGGTCCGGCTCGGTAAAGCCATCGGCACAGGTCACCGTAAGCTCGAACGTTTCGGCCGTGAAATCTGCGTTGAACGGGATGTCTTCGAGCAGCTTGGTGACGCTCAACGATGCGAGCTCTCGTTCAACTTCGAAGCCGTTCCACGCCACATCGGTGCCGATCGTTTGACCGATTACGTCATCGGTGACGGCCTCGCCCATTGCGCCGGTAAGGGTCCACCCAACGGCTGGGTCGAGCGCCGTCTCGCAGGTCGATCCGGTCGGCAACAGAATTGCTTCCCATGTCGAGAAGCCATCTGCGGTGCTGGCCTCGACCAGCTCTTCGTAGATGACGTCGTCGCCATTTGAACAGGTGACGGTGAAGCTGAAGGTGTCGTCGGGGTCGAACGGGCGAGCTGAACTGACGAGGGTTTCGATATCGACGTGGAACGATCCGGTTTGGTTAAGGACCGAAACGGCACTTGGTTCGGTCGTGATCGTGACCGCCCCGGCATCGTCGCTGTCCGTTGACGTGTAGCTCGTCGTAAAGCGAGGATCGGGCGTTTCGACCGCGGTGCAATCTGCGCCGTAAGGCAGTTCGTTGATCGTCCATGGTTCGATCTCGCTGATCACTCCGGTCAGGACGTACGGATTCTCGGTGAAATTACCCGAGCAGGTCACGGTGACCTCGAACTCGTCTGCGGAAAGGTCGAACCCGTCTGGGCCTTCGATGATCTTGTCGATGACGACCGAACCGATCGTTGCGTCGTTGATGAACTCGGCCGTGACCGGGTTTGCACTGGTTGCGGTGAGGGTGATGGTGCGATCGGTCGCGAGCGTCCACGCTGGAGTCTCATCATGTTCGGTGATGTCACAGACCGTGCCTTCGGGCAAGAGTGGGAGGTCGGTGTAGAAGATGACTCCCATCGCTCCCGTCGCGGTCAGCGCATCGGTTGTGATGGTGTGGTCGCCGCTGTAGACCGCACCACAGTCGATCGTGAAGGTGAAGTCGCCGACCGGGTCGATCGGGTGGCTCGCCGGTACGACGGTTTCCTTCGCCACGATGATCGCGCCGGTCGAGTTCGTGATCTGGGCAACGCTGCCGCCATCGACGATTGTGGCTACGGCGCCGGTTCCCAAACCGTTGTCGGGAGCGTACGTGGTGTTAAAGCGTGCATCGTCTGCCTCGACAATCTCACAGGTCGAACCGGTTGGAAGGTCCGAGATGACGAGTGGTGCGACCGAGTTGACCTGGCCGGTCACGATGTGAGTGTCGGTGGTGAAGCCGTCGGTGCAGGTCACGGTCACGTCGAAGAAGGTTTCGGTGAGGTCGACGCCCTCGGGTGCCCCGAGAACGGTCTTGGTGATCGACAACTCAGCGGTGTCGCGCTCGTTGACGAACGCTGCGTCGACGATGCCTGCCGAGTCGGTGGTGACCTCGACGTTCTCACCGCTGGTATTAGTCCAGCCAACCGGAGGCGCCTGTTCGGTAACTGAACACAGCGTGCCAGGTGGTAGCAGCGGCGTTGCCGGCGTCGTCCAACTACCGAGTTGGTCGGTGGTGGTGATGGTTTGCGTTCCGGCGAACAGTTCGGTGCCCACAGCGTTGGTGCAGACCACATCGAATTCGAACGTTTCGTCGAGGTCGAGTGGGTGGGTGTCGGGGCCGGTGGTGGTCTTGGTGATCGACAGGGTCGACGTTGTGTTTGTGATGTCGATGCTGTTGCCGGTCGTCTCTACGACGACATCGGCCGACGAGGTCGTGGCGAAGCGAGCATCTGGTGCTTCTACCGCCGAGCATGTGGCGTTGCTTGGGAGATCGGGGATCACAAGCGATGCGTCGACCGAGATCTGGCCGTTCACGACGTGGGTTGACGTGGCGAATCCGCCGGTGCAGGTGACCGTGACGTCGAAGAGTTCGGCGTCGAGATCTGTTCCTGCAGGGACACCGTCGAGAATCTTGTTGATGGTCAGCTCGCCGGTTTCGCGTTCGTTCTCGAATGCTGCGTCGACTATGCCTGTCGAGTCGGTGGTGACGACCACAGGGCTGACGGTGAGGGCTGTCCAGCCGGTGGCGGCATTCTCGGTGATCGTGCATTCGGTGCCTGGTGGTAGGAGTGGTGTTGCTGGGGTTGCCCAGGTGCCGGTTTGTCCGCTGGTGGTGATGCTTTGGGTTCCAGAGAAGAGGACGGTTCCGTCGGGAGCGACGCAGCTAACTTCGAAGCTAAAGGTGTCGTCGAGGTCGAGCGGCTGGGTGTCGGGGCCGGTGGTGGTCTTGGTGATCGACAACGTCGAGGTCGTGTTGGTGATGTCGATGCTGTTACCGGCGGTGTCGACGACGACGTCGGCTGTCGACGTTGTCGAGAAGCGGGCGTCCGGTGCCTCGACGGCGGTGCAGTCAGCACTGGTTGGAACTCCCGGGATCACCAACGGTTCGTCGACCGAGAATTGTCCGGTGATGGTGTGGGTTGGTGTCGTGAATCCGCCGGTGCAGGTGACGGTGATGTCGAAGAGTTCGGCGTCGAGGTCGGTTCCTGCAGGGACACCGTCGAGGATCTTGTTGACGGTGAGTTCGCCGGTGTCTCTTTCGTTGGTGAACTCGGCGACGGCCACGCCATCGGAATCGACGGTAAGCGCCACATCATTCGGTGACACGAGCGTCCAGCCAGCTGGGGGAGCTTGTTCGGTAACCGTGCAGTCGGTGCCGTTCGGAAGTGCGGGGAGGTCGCTGTAGCGGAGGAATCCGGTCGCCGTGGTCGCCGAGGTAACGGTTTCGGCGTCGACGGTGTGGGTGCCTGAGTAGGTGGCGCCGCAGTCGACAAGGAAGTCGAACGACTCGGTAATGTCGACCGGCAAGCCCGAGGTGACTTGGGTGTTCTTGACGATCATGATCTCGCCGGTCGCGTTCACGAACGCGACGTCTTCGCCGTCGGCATCCAGCGTGACGCCAACGGTCGGCGCATCCACGGGGGTGACGGTCGTCTGGAAGCGAGGGTCTGGGTCTTCGTCGACGGTACACACCGCGCCGGTCGGTAGGTCCGAAATCGTGATCGTGCCGCCGTCACCGATCGGTTCATCAGCAAAGACCAGCGGCGAGTTCGTGAAGTCGCCCGTGCACGAGATGTCGATGGTGAAGGTCAACGCCGCCACGTCGAGGTTGGAGGGAGCGCCGATGACGGTCTTGGTGATATTCAAGTCGCTCACATCGCGGTCGTTAGTGAACGCAGCGTCAACGATGGCAGCCGAGCCGGTCGTCACCGTGGCGGTGAGGCCGCTGGTATTTGTCCACCCGGTGGGAGGAGTTTGCTCGGTAATCGAGCATTCGGTGCCTGGTGGCAGAAGTGGTGTTGCTGGGGTTGCCCAGGTTCCGGTTTGTCCGCTGGTGGTGATGGTCTGGGTTCCAGCGAAGAGGACGGTTCCTGCCGCGTTGGTGCATTCGACGTCGAAGGTGAAGGTGTCGTCGAGGTCGAGTGGTTGGGTGTCGGGGCCGGTGGTGGTCTTGGTGATCGACAGGGTCGAGGTCGTGTTTGTGATGTCGATGCTCTCACCTTGCTGGACGATCACGACTGCGCCGCTCGTGCTGGTCGCAAAGCGAGGGTCGGGGGTCTCGACGGCACTACACGATGCGCCGGTCGGGAGATCGGTGATTACCAACGGAGCGTCGACCGAGATCTGGCCGTTCACGACGTGGGTTGACGTGGCGAATCCGCCGCTGCAGGTGACGGTGATGTCGAAGAGTTCGGCGTCGAGGTCGGTGCCTGCAGGGACACCGTCGAGAATCTTGTTGATATCGACCGATCCAGTATCGCGCTCATTTTCGAACGCAGCATCGACGATGCCTGCCGAGTCGGTGGTGACGACCACAGGGCTGGTGGTCAGTGCTGTCCAGCCGATCGCCGCATTCTCGGTAATCGTGCATTCGGTGCCTGGTGGAAGGAGTGGTGTTGCTGGGGTTGCCCAGGTGCCGTTTTGTCCGCTGGTGGTGATGCTTTGGGTTCCAGAAAAGAGGACGGTTCCGTCGGGAGCGACGCAGCTAACTTCGAAGCTAAAGGTGTCGTCGAGGTCGAGTGGGTGGGTGTCGGGGCCGGTGGTGGTCTTGGTGATCGACAACGTCGAGGTCGTGTTTGTGATGTCGATGCTGTTGGCCGCGGTGGCTACGACGACATCGCCCGTCGAGGTTGTCGAGAAGCGGGCGTCGGGTGCTTCGACCGCCGAGCACTCCGCTCCCGTCGGGATGTTTGTAAGAACGAATGGTTCGTCCACCGAGAATTGTCCGGTGATGGAGTGGCTAGGCGAAGTAAAGCCGCCAGCGCACGTAATCGTCAGGTCGAAGAGTTCGGCGTCGAGGTCGGTGCCTGCAGGAACACCGTCGAGGATCTTGTTGACGGTGAGTTCGCCAGTGTCTCTTTCGTTGGTGAACTCGGCGACGGCCACTCCATTTGAGTCGACGGTAAGCGCAACGTCGTTTGCCGAGGTGAGCGTCCAGCCTGCTGGGGCGGCTTGTTCGGTTACGGTGCAGTCGGTGCCGTTCGGCAGTGCTGGGAGGTCGCTGTAGCGCAGGAAGCCGGTTGCTGTTGTCGCCGAGGTGACCGTGTCGGCGTCGACGGTGTGGGTGCCTGAGTAGGTGGCGCCGCAGTCGACGAGGAAGTCGAACGATTCGGTGATGTCGACGGGCAAGCCCGAGGTGACTTGGGTGTTCTTGACGATCATGATCTCGCCGGTCGCGTTCACGATGGCTACGTCTGCGCCCGCATCGGTAATTTCGACTCCCACGGTCGCTGCGTCGACGGGGGCGTAGGTCGTTGCGAACCGGGGATCGGCATCTTCGATGACCGTGCACACCGCGCCGGTTGGAAGGTCTGAAATAGTGACCGTTTCTCCGTCACCGATCGATTGGTCGGCAAAGATGAGAGGAGAGCTCGCAAAGTCGCCCGAGCACGAAACATCGACGGTGAAGGTGAGCGCCGAGACATCGAGGTTGGCTGGTGCGCCGATAACCGCCTTGCTAAAGGTGAGATCGGCGGTATCGCGAGTGTTGGTGAAGGACACGGTTGGCTCGGCCGACGAGCTGATGATGATCTCGATGTCGTTCGCCGAGGTGAGCGTCCAGCCCGTCGGTGGTGTCTGCTCGCTGACGGTACAGCCCGTGCCTTCAGGGAGAAGTGGGATATCGCCCGTCGCGGTGGTTACGCCCACACCGTTCGTGACTTCCATCGTGAGCGTGAACGCCGTGCCATCGGTGCAGGTCACGTCGATCAGGAAGGTCTCGTTCAGATCGATTGGCTGTGCGCTGTCGGCTTCGACCAGCTTTTCCACGATGAACGTTCCCGTGCGGTTGTCGATGTCGACAGACGAACCATCCTGGCCGACGATCGCGGTCGCATCATCGGGGCTATAGCTCGGGTTAAATCGCGGGTCGGCCTGCTCGACCACGACGCAGGCAGCTCCGGTCGGTAGGTCGGGGATCACAACGGGTGCGTTCTCGGTCACGACCAGGCCGCTGATCAGGTGCGGGTCGGTCGTGAACCCTCCGGTACAACTGACATCGACGATGAACTCTTCGTCGGAAAGGTCGGTCGGCGATCCGGTGACCGTCTTTGTGATGGTGAGAGAAGCTGTATCTCGCTCGTTGGTAAACGCGGCATCGAGGACAGTGGCCGAGTCGGTCACGATGTCGACGGTGGCGTCACCGGTGTTAGTCCATCCCGCCGGCGGCGTTTGCTCGGTCACTGAGCACGTCGTACCCGGCGGCAGCAGCGGAGTGTCGGGCGCGGCCCACGTGCCGGTCTGTCCGCTAGTCGTGATGGTTTGGGCTCCCGAGAAGACCGTTGTTCCGTCGGGCGCAATACAGGTGATGTCGAAGTCGAACGATTCGTCGAGCACGATCGGATGTGTGGTCGGCCCGGTTGTGGTCTTGGTGATCGAGAAGGTACTCGATGCGTTGGTGATATCGATCGCTTCGCCATCAGCGTCGATGGTTACGTCGGCGCCGACGGCGCTCGTAAAGCGTGGATCGGCGTCTTCGGCGACTGAGCAGATTGCGTCGGTGGGGAGATTGTCGATCACCAGCGGCGTGTTCGCCGTGACCGTCAGGTCGGACAAGACGTAGGGGTCCTCAGTGAGGCCGCCGCCGGTACACGTGACCGTGACGGCGAACG
Organism: uncultured Acidimicrobiales bacterium; assembly: GCA_938040365.1. Lineage (GTDB taxonomy): Bacteria > Actinomycetota > Acidimicrobiia > Acidimicrobiales > SHLQ01 > SHLQ01. The sequence goes on along the minus strand of CALHXU010000236.1, from coordinate 18,530 downwards.
CCTCGTCGTTGAGATCGATTTCGACTGGCACGCCGTCGAGCAACTTGTTGATCGTGAGCGTGCCAGTGTCGCGAGTGTTCGTCCACTCGGTGGTCTGGGGGTCTTCACTGACTGTGACGACCTGCGGGTTGGGTGAGGTCAGGGTCCAGCCGTCGGGGACGATTTCGGTGATCGTGCAGACCGTGCCGATCGGAAAGACTGGGAGTTCGGTCCAAGTGATGGCGCCGATGCCTTGACCGCCGCTCAGTTGGTCGACGTCGACCGTCCAGATCTCGGAGTAGCCGTTGTCGCAGGTGAGGTCGTAGTCAACTTCGGTCAGCAGGCCGAGGGGGTGATCGGCCGGACCGACTGTTTCCTTCTGGATGGCGATCACGCCGCCGGAGTTAATAACTCCAGCCTCGGTTCCACCGTCGGCGATGGTGACCTCTGCTGCCGTGCCGTCGGCGTTCTCGGGTGCGTACAAGGTTTGGAACCGGCTATCGAAGTCCTCCACGACCGTACACACCGTGCCGGTCGGCAAGTCGGGCACGACCAGCGGAGTGTTCGAGGTCAGCGTCTGATCGGTGAGGACCAATGGACTGGTCGCGAAGTCGCCAACGCAGGTGACGTCGACGATGAACGGCTCGTCGTCGAAGTTCAAGTCATCGGGAATGCCGAGCAAGGTCTTGGTGACGGTGAGGTCGGCGACGTTGCGAATGTTGGTAAAGACGACCTGCAGCTCGTTCGATCCGACGGTCGTGATGGTCTGCGTCGTCGCCTCTTGCAGCGTCCAGCCTGGTACGAGCGTTTCGGTAACCGAGCATTCCGTACCCGGAGCCAGGAATGGCGATTCATCCCACAGCCCGAGACTGTCGTCAGTGGTGACGAGGACCGTCTCAGAGAACACGACAGCACCACCGACGGTGCACTCGATGACGAACTCGAATGTGCCATCGACAACGTCGCCGTCGACAAAGGTCTCCTTACTGATCGTGAAGCGGCTCGTCTCGTTCTCGATCGTTACCTCGTTGTCGCCGTCAGCAATTGTCACGGTGTCTACTGGCAGGTAGGTGGTCACAAAGCGGCCGTCGGTCTCCTCGGTAACGGTGCATTCTGCGCCGACGGGCAGCCCGTCGATTTCTACCGGCGTTCCTTCGACAATCGATAGCGGACCGGAGTCGTACGCGCCGCCGGGAAAATTGCCAGTGCAAACGACTTGGACGGTGAATGTCTCGCCTTCGAGGGCCGGGGTGGCCGCAACGCCGGTGACGTCCTTCGCGAGTGTGAGCGTCGCAGTATCCAGCTCGTTCTGGAAACCAATGTTCTCGGTGAGTGGGGTGGTGAACTCGATCGCATTTGAGCCAACCGGGGTTCCGCCCACTTGTTGAATGATCGTCCAACCCGCAGGAACGAGCTCGGTGATAGTGCATTCAGATCCAGGCGGAACGAGGGGAAGTGACGCGGCATCGGCTACGCCTCCGCCCGCCGTGGTGGTGATTGACGTGGCGGTGTTGACGATCTCCACACCGTCAAACTCACAGACGACGGTGAAATTAAACGTGCCATCGATGTCGTCCACAAGATCGCTCGACGTTGTGCGCTTCTGGAACGTAATGCCCGAGGTGGTGTTCGTGATCGGGACGGTTTCACCATCGGTATCGATCGTGACCGTGCTTGGCGAACCGGTTGCCGTGAAGCGTGGGTCCGGTTGCTCGGTGACGGTGCACTCGGCGCCGGTCGGAAGGTCGGTAATTACTAGCGGCGTGTTGGCCGTGACGACCTGTCCGGAGATGAGGTACGGGTCGACGGTGAAGCCACCCGAACAGCTGACGTCGACGGTGAAGGGCTCGTCGCCGAGGTCGAGCCCGTCGGGCACGCCTTCGAGGGTCTTGGTTATCGTCAGGTCACCCGTGTCGCGAACGTTGAGGAACGACGCCGTTGGTTCGGGGACGTCATCGGTAATTGTCAACGTCTGAGTCGCCGGCCCGTCGAGGGTCCAATCGACGTCGCCGTCAGTCTCGGTCACCGTGCAGGTCGTGCCGGGAGCGAGGACGCCCACGTCGGTGTGGCTTACGCCGCCGGTTGCGCCGTTCGCGATCAACGAGTCGGCATCGACCACATAGGTCTCGGAAAAGCTTCCGCCCGGTCCGGTGCACTCGAGGGCGAACTCGAACGATCCGGTCGGGTCGATCGGGTGGGTGCTGGTGACCTCGGTGTTCTTCTCGATGATGAGCGAACCGGTCGAGTTGGTGACCTGCACCGTTTCGCCGTCCGCATCGATTTGGACGGTCTGGGCTGGACTGTACCGGATGTTGAATCCATCGGCTGGGGTCTCGGTGACCGTGCACTCGGCACCGACCGGCAGGTCGGGGACGACGAGTGGTTCGCCGACGGCGAACCCGGCGCTGATGGTGTACGGGTCGGGGTCGAAGCCGCCCACACAAGTCACCGTCACTTCGAACTTGAGCGAGGTCGGATCGATGTCGTCGGGAAGACCGAGGATCACCTTTTCAATCGTCAGGTCGGCGAGTTGACGTTCGTTACGGAACCCAATGCCCTCCTGGGTTCCGGCTTCGCTGGTGAACTCCACGTCATTTGCCGAGACCAGCTCCCATCCGGCAGGAACGTTCTCGCCGAGCGTGCAGTCAACTCCAGCGGCGATCAACGGCGTATCGGGATAGCTGATCGATCCGCTACCGCCGACGGTCGTGATCGTGACCGTCTCGGACAGCCCGTTGCTGCACGTCAGGTCGAAGGTGAACGTGCCGTCTTCGTCGAGTGGAAGGTCGCCTCCTGCGGTTGTTGCTTTGCGAATGCCGAGGGTCGAGGTTGCATTGGTGTAGTCGATCGTCTCGTCGGAGAGTGCCTCGTCGACGGTAATGTCGGCGCTCGGGCTCGGAGCGGCCCCGCCAGTCCCGCCGGTACCCGATCCGACGCCGTTGTAGTTCTCGACATCGCCACAACCTTGGTCTGAACCCAACGGGTTTGGCACACCGCCGGTGATCGTGATGTTCCCGAAGGCGTTGAGCGGCGTCGTGCCGGTAAATACGTGGTCGAAGAGACCGCCGGCGGCCGGAACGACGGTGTGGGTGTAGTTGCCCGGGTTGAGGTTTGGAATGGTGCTGTATGGACGGTTACGCCAGATCGTTTCCCAGACCTGCGTTTGGTTCGTCGTGTTTCGAACCTGCAGGTTGAACGGAACGAAACCGCCGTCTCCGTCTTGGCAGTTGTCGTTGACGAGGTCGCTCGTCAGCGTTCCGGTCGATGTCGCTCCGGACCCACCGGTCGCAGCGTCGCTGCTCACCGATGTTGCGGTGTATCCAGCGTCTGGCGCCTCGGTCGTGGTGCAAGTAGTGCCCGCAGGAACATCGGAGATGTGAACGTCGTCCCCATCGGCGAAGGTAAATCCGTTCGTGGTCGCCCCCGGCCATGGCGCACCCGTCGTCGCGTCGAGGATCGAACTCGCAGCGACATCGTGAATGCTGCCGTCGGCTGCGGTGCACACGAGCGTGACGTCAAACGAGTCGGTGCCGTCGTCGACCGGATGACCTTCGACGGTCTTCGAAATCGTGAATCCGCCGAGTACTTGAATCGTCGTCGGATCTCGGGGGTCACTTCCATCGCCGATGTCGTCGGAGAGAACATCGGTGGTGCCATCTTGGTCAAAGTCCAACTCCGCTTGATTCTCGAGCGTCCCGGGGATCACGTCTGGGCCGAGTACGACGTCGACGGTAATGACCGTCGGTGGAGATCCAGGTTGGGCCGGGTCGGTAAAGAGGCTCGACGGCATGTTGGCTTCAAAACAGATAGACGTGTCCCCCGCGTTACCACCGCTGGTTACCGTCGTTGCCGGATCGGTCGACGTCCACACGCCGGTGTACGTGCGGCCGTCGAGCGGCAGAACGTCGCACAAATCAACGACCAGGTTCTGGGTGGGTACGCCGTTGTTGATCAGTGTGAACTCATAGGTCACGGTGTCGCCAGGGCCATAGATACGGTCTGCGGGCGCAACCGCCCCGGTCGCATCGACGACATCTTTGGTCAGGTCGATCGAGCTCACACAGTTTGTTCCGTCGGTACCGCCATTGGAACCGGGCGAGCCGACGAGGGTAACGTCCTGCGGGTTCGCCGGATCGATTCGCCAAATGTCGCCGGGGTTGTTGCGGAAGACAAAGAGGTTACCGGCGGCGTCGAACCACGAGGCGCCGAAACTCCCGTTCGGTAGCACGGTAGACGTTGGTTGGGTGGTGATGGCGCCGGTGTTCGGGTCGACACGGTAGAGCACCCGGTTGACCGGTTGGTAGAGAAAGCCATCGGCTGGGTTGTAGGCAAAGTCGGCAAAGTTGACCGGCGTTGGACCGATGTAGGTTGACGCGCCCGTCGCAGCGTCGATCGACCAGAGGTTGAACCGATTCCCGTTGAACCATCCGGTCTGTGTCGTTGCATTTCCGCCGCCGACCGAGTGAAGGATGTACCGACCGTCGCCGAGGAACGTGCCAGCAAACTGGTTGGCGGCCGATGGATACGGCGCCTGAATTGGAATCTGATCGATGATCGCTCCGGTGGCGTCGTAGGAGCGAATGTGGTCGACGCCTCCGATACTTCCCGCGCCATAGACCAAGTTGTTGAGCGGGTTAAACGCGGTCGAGTTCCAGATGCCACTGGTACCGGGAACCGGGTCGATGATGAGGTTTCCAGGTGCGTTCGGGTCGGGGAGGATGTTGTGTAACACTCCGCCGCGCATCAGGATCGGCGTGCCGTTGCACTCCCATTCGACCGGGTCGCTTTGGGCAGACACCGTCGAGACAAATGGGACGACCGCGAGCGTGCTAGCAAAGAGGACGAAGGCGAGTACCTTCGCCGTGAGTCGGGTGGACGGTCGATTGGACATAGGGGCACCTAGCCGAAGGGTCCCGCTGCCGCGGGCCGATCTTCATATTGGATCGGTTCCATTCGGCAATTGCCGCCGCGAGATGAGCCGAACGGCTTATCAAGCAATGCTGGGACCCCTCGTCTGGAAGTGCAGATATCGGCCGGACCCTCCTAAACTCGCCACCGGTCCCTCGTAGAGTCGCGGGCCCGATTCGAAGCTGAAGGATCTCAGAACTCATGGCCCACAAAATTGGTGTAGTCGGCGGCGACGGAATTGGCCCAGAGGTCATTTCCGAAGGCTTACGTGTGCTTCGCGCTGCCGGCGCCCAACTCGACACGATCGACTACGACCTCGGCGGCCAGCGATACGTCCGCGACGGTGTCGTACTCGACGACGAAACGATCGAGGAATGGCGCGGGCTCGACGCGATCTACCTCGGTGCGGTTGGTTCCCCCGAGGTGCCCCCAGGGGTGATCGAACGAGGGCTGCTGCTCAAGATGCGCTTTGCGCTCGACCTCTACATCAACCACCGTCCCTTTACCGCCCCCGATGGCAGCCACGAGTTCGTCGTCGTTCGAGAGAACACCGAAGGCACCTATGCCGGTGAAGGCGGTTTGCTTCGCAAAGACACCCCGCATGAAATCGCGACGCAGGGTTCGGTGAACACGCGTATGGGTTGCGAACGAGCAATTCGTTACGCATTCGAACTCGCAATGAAGCGTCGAAAGCACGTCACCCTCGTGCACAAGACCAACGTGCTCACCTTCTCGGGCGACCTCTGGCCGCGCGCTTTTGATGCCGTGGCCGCCGAATACCCCGACGTCGAAACGGCCTACAACCACGTCGACGCCGCGTGCATCTACTTTGTCGAGGACCCACAGCGCTACGACGTCATCGTCACCGACAACCTCTTCGGCGACATCCTCACCGATCTCGGCGGCGCGGTGTCTGGGGGTGTTGGCCTTGCATCCTCGGCAAACCTCAACCCCAACGGCGTCTCGATGTTTGAACCGGTCCATGGGTCGGCTCCCGATATTGCAGGCCAAGGCATTGCGAACCCGCTCGCCGCAATTCTGTCCGGCGCGATGATGCTCGATCACCTCGGCGAGTCCGAGGTTGCCGCAACGGTTACCGCTGCGGTCGAAAAGGTCGCAGGCGAAACGGGAACGACCGTCGAGATGGCGGACAAGGTCATCGAAGCGCTATGAGCATCCAATCCGACCTGACCGGGATCGACCGTACCGAGCGCCAGCCTACCCATGTCGACATCTACGACACCACGCTTCGCGATGGCAGCCAACTCGAAGGCATCTCGCTTACCGTCGAAGACAAGCTGAAGATCGCTCGCCAGCTCGATCACCTCGGAGTGACCTATATCGAAGGCGGCTGGCCCGGAGCGAATCCAAAAGATGAAGAGTTCTTCGCCCGCGCCAAAGACGAACTCGACCTCACGACCTCGAAGATGGTCGCCTTTGGTTCGACTCGACGAGCCAAGGGCAAAACCGATTCGGACCCAACGCTTGCGAACTTGCTCAATGCCGGCACCGAGACGGTGTGCATCGTCGGCAAGACCTGGGACTACCACGTCGAAGGGGCACTGCAGACGACGCTCGAAGAGGGCGTTGCGATGGTCGCTGATTCGATCGCGTACCTGAAAGGGGAGGGCCGCGAAGTCTTCTTTGACGCCGAGCACTTCTTCGACGGATACCGCCGTAACCCCGAGTTCAGCCTCGCAGTTCTCGAAGCTGCCGCAGTCGCTGGCGCCGATTGCCTCGTTCTCTGCGATACCAACGGTGGCTCATTGCCAACCGACGTCGAACGTATGGTGGCAGAGGTCTATGACCACCTCGGCGGCCCCGAAGGCACCGCAGCTATCGGCGTGCATCTACACAACGACACCGGTTGCGGTGTGGCGAATGCGCTCGCTGGCGTTCGCGGCGGAGCGTCTCATGTTCAGGGCACGATCAACGGTTATGGCGAACGCGTCGGCAACTGCGATCTCGTGCCGGTCATTGCGAACCTCAGCCTCAAGATGGGGGTCGACACCATCGGCGCCGACAATTTGGCGAACCTCACGAGCGTGGCGCATCGGGTAGCCGACCTCGTCAACTTCGCCGCCGACCCGCAACAGCCCTATGTCGGGGCCACCGCCTTTGCGCACAAGGCGGGCCTCCATACCTCAGCCATTGCCCGTCGCCCAGATGCCTACGAACACGTCGACCCTTCGCTGGTCGGCAACGGCACGCGGTTTCTGGTATCCGATATGGCAGGCAGGTCGACGCTCGCGCTCAAAGCCGAGGCCTTGGGGATCGACATCGACGGCAAGATCCTCGGTGACATTACCGAGACTCTCAAGAAACTCGAGTACGAGGGGTATCACTTCGAAGCTGCCGACGCGTCGCTCGAATTGCTCATGCGAGCAGCGACAGGTTGGGAACAAGACTGGTTCCGGCTCGAGAGCTTTCGGGTAAACCTCGATCATCGTTCGGGTTCGGGTGTCCGAGCATGGACCGACAAGACCGTCGATGTCGAAACCGAAGCGACGGTCAAGATATGGGTTGGCGACGAGCGCATCGTTGCGACCGGCGAAGGAAACGGACCGGTCAACGCACTCGATGCCGCGGTGCGCTTTGCACTCCGTCGCCACTATGCCGATGAACTCGAATCGCTGAGCCTCACCGACTACAAGGTTCGGGTGCTCGACACAGGCCGCGGTACCGGCGCGGTCACCCGAGTTCTGCTCGAGTCGACCAACGGCCAAGATACGTGGTCGACGATGGGTGTTTCCGAGAACATCATCGAAGCCTCGTGGCAGGCGCTCGCCGACTCGATCGTCTACGGATTGTTGCATCAGGCGGGGTAACCTCTGGCTATGGCAGCGCCCGAATATGTCCCAACATCTCCTACTGCACCGAAGCACTACGTGTCGCCGCCACAGCGCGAGGGCGCATGGTCAGCGAGCCGGCCAGGGGAGACGTTTGGCCAACCCGTAACCGGTGGGGCTCGACTCGGCGCTCAAGGGCCAGGCCAAGGCTTTGCAATCACGCTCACCGAGATCTTTGACGATCAACTCCACCTGACAGAGGGTGAGTACAAAGGCGACGTCCACTCGGGTTGCGTCGGCGTCGCGACGAAGCGAGCCGCGATGTTCCATCGGGCACCGGTCGTACACGACCTGCGCATTGCCTACACGCTCTTTGGCTTTCTCGACACAAATGCTCCCGCCGACCTCGTTGCATTCCGCCGAGAGGCATTCGCCGAGGTGCACTACTCGTTCCACTACTTTGAGCGTCGTGCCATTGCTGACCTCGTGAGCGAAGAGGTTCTCGCGCAGACACCTGATCAAGTCTCGATGCGATATCGCGAGAACTGGCGAGATCAACTCTCGATCTGAACGTCGATGCATCGTGAGCGTGGTTGACGTCGGCGTTCGCTAGTCTTCCAGCCGTGACTACACGAGTTCGTTTTGCCCCAGCTCCAACCGGTTTCCTTCATGTGGGTTCGGCCCGATCTGCGTTGTTCAACTGGCTCTATGCCCAGTCGACGGGCGGCGAGATGATCTTGCGCATCGAGGACACCGATGCCGCGCTTCGCAAACCCGAGTTCATCGACGCGATCGTCAAGCCACTCGAAACGCTCGGGATTACCTGGGATGAGGGACCGTACTACCAGAGTCAACGGCGGCAGTTTCATGTCGATGCCGTTGAAAAGCTCGTCGAATCGGGACACGCCTACTTCTGCAACCTCACCCGCGAACAGGCTGACGAACGAGCGAAGGAAGCGGGACTTCCGGCGGGCTACCACGGGTGGTCTCGTGACGCCGGCATCGAAGACGGCGACGACTGTGTTGTCCGATTCAGGACCCCCGATACCGGCGAGGTTGTGATCGATGACGTCATTCGTGGCCAAGTCACGTTCTCATGTGTTGAACTCGAAGATTTTGTGATTCGGCGAAGCGACGGATCGCCGACTTTCCTTGTCGCAAACGCCATCGACGATGCTGACATGAGCATCACCCATGTGATTCGCGGCGAGGACCTCCTCAACACGACGCCAAAGGTCATGCTGCTCTGGGATGCGCTCGACCTCGGAGAAAAGCCTACGTATGCCCATCTGCCGCTTCTCGTGAACGAGCAGCGAAAGAAGCTGTCGAAGCGCCGGGATGACGTTTCGTTGATGGACTTCCTCAAGCAGGGGTATCTTCCAGAAGCGATGGTCAACCACCTCGCACTCTTGGGCTGGGGGCCGCCCGATGACGTCGAGATTCGTCCAATCAGCGAAATCATCGAGTTGTTCAAACTCGAAAATGTCAACAAGGGGTCAGCGTTCTTCGATATTGCGAAGCTGAACCACATCAACGGCGACTACATTCGCCAGCTGCCCGTCGAGACGTTTATCTCGATGGCAGAGCCCTTCGTCTATGGGGTCGACGCCGAGATCGATTGGGCAACTAACGACTACGACGCCGATGTCTTTGCGATGGTCGCAGCCGAGGTACAGCAGCGGGTCGAGAACTTCGACCAGATCCCGAGCTTTGTGAGCTGGTTGTTCACCACCGAAGTTACGTTCGACACCGAAAGCAAGGGCTTCAAGAAAGCGATCATCAAGGGAAAGATGATCCCCGAGATTCTCGATGCGATGCACGAGCGTTTCACCGACGTTGCGTGGACTGCCGACGAAATGAACGCTGCGGTATCGGCGATCGGCGACGAACTCGGCGCTCGGAGCCAGGTGCCAGCCAGGGTGGCAATCACCGGAACCAACGCAGGGATTCCGCTTTGGGACGGTGCGGCAACGCTCGATCGGCAGGTCGTTTTGGACCGAATCGCCGCACTGCGAGCACTGGTTTAGGCCAGCCCGATAACCGTGTGGGTTATCAGGTTGGCCGTTCGACCTCAAAGAGTGTGGTCGCAGTTGTGCTGTAGAGGCCGCCGACGTGTCTCCCTACCGCTTTGAGTTCGACCTGGTCGATGTTGAAGTTGTCATCGACGACGCGCTCAGCAACGTGAATGCACGTTGCTTCGCCTATCACGAGCATTCCCGTTCCGGGCAGGTCGCCTGAGGGTTTCCCGACCGGAATCAGCTGGGTGACGACACATTCGAAGTTGGCCGTCGCTTCTTGCACGAGCGGCGCCTGAACCGTGTTTGCTTGCACTGCAGTAAGTCCTGTTCGGGCGAACTCGTCCACGTCAGCGTCGAAGCCCTCTGCGGTCGCATTCATCGCCGCGACCGTTTCTTCGGTGACGACGTTGACCGTGAACTCCCGGGTCTGTTCGAGGTTGGCGAGGGTGTCCTTGCGGTACCCGAGCACGGGCGCAACGACGAAGGTCGGCGGGTATTGCGCAACGACGTTGAAGAAGGAATACGGGGCGAGGTTCTGGTTTCGGTCGCTATCGACTGTTCCGATCCACCCAATTGGTCGGGGGACGATGAGGCCGGTACTGAGCTTGTAGGCCTGATGTTGGTCCATATCGGCCACGTCGATTATTCGTTTTGGTTCGTTACCCATCACGCATCGATTCTGCCAGCTAATTGGGCGGAGGCGGCACCCACCGAGGGGCGACCCGCAGGTGCTGACCTAGTCAAGGGCAGTAAGCTTGGCGCCATGGGTGAAAATGGTGACGGTGCAGGACCCCAGGACGCACTCCAGCCGAGCAGTACGGGTGAAGACTCGGGATCGGTGAGCATCTTCAGCACGCCCAAGCTCATCGCTATCAGCATTGTCCTCCTTGCGATTTGGGTGGCGTTCGCGTACTTCGATGTTCGCTCGGCTGCCTTCGATGCACAGGGAATCACCGCCGATGGTGACTCCATTGTGGTTCTGGGTGCAGCCCAATACGAGGGTGAGCCATCTCCAGTTCTCGAACGCCGGCTCCTGACCGCACTCGAACTGTTCGAGGATGAGGCTGCGCCACAGGTTGTCACGACCGGCGCCAACCAGCCGGGCGATACGTTCACCGAGGGCTTCGCTGCATATCAATACCTTCGCAACGCTGGCGTGGCCGACGAGCAAATCTTGGTCGTAGTCGACGGCGGCAACACCTATGAGTCGCTCCTCGCAACCGCGAACCAGCTCGATGAGGATGAGCGAGAGGTGATCATCGTTACCGATGCCTACCACGCACAGCGAAGCGCTGACATCGCCGCCGAAGTTGGCCTCGACGCGACCGTGGTCGCAGCGGGCAGCGACACCTCGGCCGACCAGTTGTTTCGAGAGACGGTTGCGGTCAGCGCCGGACGTTTGATCAGCTACCGCCGGCTCAGCAACTGGCTCAACGCGGCCGAAGGCGCATCGGACGACTCAGGAGATCCCGCTGATGAGGCGACCGAGGAATCTGACGATAACTCGGTCGAAGATCCGAGCGAGTCATCGCCCGGTTCCTAAAACGACAAGATCCGGCCCGAAGGCCGGATCTTGTTCTTGCACCCCGTACGGGATTTGAACCCGTGTTACCTGCGTGAGAGGCAAGCGTCCTAGGCCGCTAGACGAACGGGGCTGGGTGCACCAACGATCACTCGCTGGCTATGTCTCCGGAGTGTATCCGGCTAGTTCGGGGAGGAGGACTTGAACCCCCAATGGCTGTACCAGAAACAGCTGTGTTACCAATTACACCATCCCCGAAGGACTGTACGAGCGTAGCGAAGTTGCTTGCATGTTCCCACATTCTGGTGGCGACAATCTGATGGAGATTGCGAGTTACAGCTCATGGAGATTGCGAGTTACAGCTCGTAGAGATTGCGACTACGCGCCCTTCTGTGACAGAAAGTAGCTGTTGGCTCGATCGGCCTTGATGGTGCTGGTCGAGAGGTGGTTAAAGCCAGCAGCTGCTAGGTACTCCTCGGTCATCGTTGCGCCCCAGCACGTACCGAGTCCCTCGCCGCCGTGAGCGATCGAAACGCTCATGCAATGCATGGTGGACATCGTGTATTGATAGGGCGACATTGGTTCGGCCATGTTGTCACGTAGCAGAGAGTGCGCTCGTGGTTCGGCGCATAAGTAGTAGCCGCCAGGGACGAGGGCCTTGTATATGTTTGCCAGCACAGCCGCTGGTTGTGCTTGGTCATGAATGGCATCGAACGTGGTCACAAAGTCGTAGGCATCGACCATGTCCATCGAGGCGGCATCGATCCCAATGAACGAAGCGTTTCTGAGCCCGGCAGCGTCGGCGTTGATGCGAGCCGCTTCGAGGCCATCATCTGAGAAATCGATGCCGACGAAGGTGCTGTTAGGAAACCTCGTCGCGAGCAGCATGATGGCATGGCCGCTTCCACAACCCACGTCGGCAAGTGTCGCCCCGCTGGTCAATGCATCGACCGCACCTGGGATCAGAGGGATCATCTCGTCGATGAGCGCCGCGTCGAATCGTTTCGCACTCTCCTCGGCCATCCAACCCTGAAACTTCGGGTATCGGGAGTAGGGGACACCAGCGCCAGTTTTGAAGGCGTCGACGATGTCGTCTTCGACCGAACCGAGCAGGGCGATTGTTTGGGTGGTGGTCGCGAGGTTGAGCGGCCCGCCAGCGCGGGTCACGAGCATCTGGTGCTCGACTGGCAGTTCGAAGGTTCCGGCGTCCGGCACGTAATCGACGATGCCGCCAGTCGCCATCGCGGCGAGCCATTCCCGAACGTAGCGCTCATCGAGATCAGCAGCGGCGGCGAGCTCGACGCTCGTGACCGGGCCGCTCCCGGCCATTGCATCAAACAGGCCGGTTCGGTGGCCAATGCTGATCATCAACGCAATCGAACCGGCGTTGATCGTGTCGACCATCGTCGACATGAATGCCTTTGCCCGCTCTTTGTCCATACGTCCCCCTCGGGCATTCCCTGTGGAATGCTCTTCCGCTTGGGCATTCCCTGTGGAATGCCGTGCTGCTGTGCATTCCCTGTGGAATGCCGTGCCGGAAGTATGGCGTGGTCTGTTAGGCGCTCGCCAACTCTGGAAGGACCGGCGGATACCCCGCAGCCAAGAAGGCCGCATGATCAGCGAGTTGGCACAGGCAGGTCATCCACCATTCCGAGCTCACCATCATCGCGCCAGGAACACTCTCGAGCATTTCGTCGATCGTGAGTTCAAGACCAAGGTCTCGACCGTTTCCGACATTACGTAGATCGAGGAGGCGGTCGATCACCACATTTTTCGGGATAGTGGGACCGGTAATCTCTTCGACGAGTGTCTCGGTCTGATCCTGAAGATCGTGGTGGAGTTCAGTTGTATTGGTCTTCATCACTGGCCCCTGTTCGGCAGGTCGAAGTCGACTTTGAGGACTTCGGTCAACATTTGTGACCGTGGTCTCATTAAATTCCGAGCGCCGTCATTTCACATGGCGCTTTTGACCCGTTCGCCATGGGTTCACAAGCCCAGAGGCCCCCAAATTCGGGGAAGTTTCCCACGAAAAAGTCCGGTGCCGCTCGCCCCGATCCTGAATGGACGAGGTGCGAGCGGCACGGTGGTCGGGAAGGAGAGATTCGAACTCTCGATCTCCTGCTCCCAAAGCAGGCGCCTTAGCCAAACTAGGCCACTTCCCGGCGGAGAGAATGTTACCCGGGGTTGAGTGGATTTAGGCACTCATCTCTCGATATCAGTTGGCCGATTAGTCACATATGGGGTTGCCGACGAACGATCACGAGGTAACGATGGCCGATCACGAGGTAACGATGGCCGACGTTGACGCCAAGTTCGCTGCGGTCAAAGAGCGTCGGCGCATCGAAAACGCTGCCGCCGAGAACGAGGCAGCTGGTCGTCGAGCAATGTGGCATGCCCATCACTGGCCGCATCGGTACGAGCGATGCACCGTCATTGCAGGTCGTCACGTTTGCCGGCGTTGCCTGTGGTTCTACGCGGTTGCCTTCCTCACCCTCGGTCTCGGTGCAGTCGGCATCTCGCCATGGCCCCAAGCGTGGGACGCGGTGATGGTCTGGGTGCTACCAATTCCAGCAACGATCGACTTTGTCGCAGGAGAGTTAGGGCGCGCCCCATACAACCCGCGCCGACAGGTGATCGTCAGCGTGATCCTCGCGCTCGCCGTAGGGCGCGGGTTCTTTGCCGAACTCACCGAGGGTGGAAGTACGACCTTTTGGGGGCCGGTCCTCGTGTTTGGCTCGATCTGGTTTGCGACCGCTGTTCAGGCGTGGCTCGAAAACCGCGGCCAATATCGCGAGTAGGTCGCTGTTATTCGCTAGCCAATTCTTGGGCTGTTATTCGCTAGCCAATTCTTGGGCTGTTATTCGCTAGCCAATTCTTGGCTAGTCTTCGGCGCCGTTTTCTGGAACCAACGCGGCTTCGACCCGTTCGGTCGCTTCCTCTTCGGGGATCTCGAGTGCGAAGCTCAGTTCGCTCACGAGCACGTTGAGTGCCTTTGTGAAGAGGGTCTTTTCGCCCGCTGAAAGGCCTTTGTCGGCTTCGCGCAGGGCGAGGTTACGGACGACCTCGGCAACCTGATACACGTCGCCAGACTTCAGCTTCTCTTGGTGGTTCTTGAACCGACGGCTCCAGTTTGGTGGTTCGCGGATGCCGCGCTTTTCGAGCACCTCGAAGAGGTCTTCGACGTCTTCGGTGCTGATAGGCCAGCGCATGCCGACCTCTTCGACCTTGTCGACCGGCACCGATAACGTCATTTCGCCGTGGGCCATATCGAGCACCAGGTATTCGGACTTTTCTCCGAACGCCGTGCGCATCTCCTTCTTCGTCACAATGGCAGCACCATGGTGCGGATAGACGACGCGATCACCGACATCAAACATAAAAAGACAACCTCAAGAACTGGGGCGAACAACTCCTAAGGATGCCAGAAGGCCTACCTAATGCCAATGCAGAGGGCCTGATTCTTTCGACCTATCGACGATTTAGAAGAATTCGGATCGAATTGGCTGCCCAGGACGGCCAATTTCGAACTCGTTTATGCCATTCCGGCGAATCGGCGATCCGCTAACGAACACGTGCTGTACGCCGAGCGACTCTTGGGCCGGGTTATCGATCGTCGACCGATCGATAATCACGTCGGGATTGAACACGGTGACGTCGGCGTCAGCGCCGATTTGCATGCGTCCCTTGCTTTGCATGGCTGGCGAGGCGCGCTCGACCAATCGGGCGGGGCGAATGGTCATCATTGCAAGCGCAGTAGGCAGGTCGATGATGTTGCGCTCACGTACGTAAACGCCGAGGGTGCGGGCAAAACATCCCGTCGACCGCGGGTGGTTGTTGTGTGGCCGTTCGAGGATGGCATCAGAACCAACCATCATGAACGAGGCCTGCAAGCCAAGGTCGATGTCGCCGGGAGGAATGGCAAAAGCAGCGGTGAGGAGGTTCTCGTCGTAGGCCTGCTCGAAGGTCTCTGCGGTGAGTCGCCCTTCCCGACCAGCGACCTGCAGATCGTCGAAATCGAGCCCGAACTTTTCTTGCCAATCCTGGAAACGGTTCGACTTCAACGTCGTGGCCCAGAACTCGTAGGGATACATGCACGCCGACATGCTGAGGCCTTCGGCGATGGCGTCGTCGATTTCGGCTAACGCCTCGGCCATGCGGCCCGTGCCGCCGGTCGAATTGAGGTGCTCGATGTGGACGTGTGCGCCGGTCTCGCGAGCGACTGCGACGAGCTCGCCCGTCGCTTCTGATTGCAGGCCGGGGGCGAGGTTGTCGCTGAAGCGAGCGTGCACGCACATTGGAACGCCGAGGCGTTCGACGGTGCGGCCGAGTTCGGTGAGCTCGAGTTGGCTTACTCCCGGCGCGTACTCGGGGTGAACGCTGACGCCGAGGTACCCGTTGCGAATTTGGGCTTCGATCTCGGAAACGATGCTGCTGACTTCGCCGTCTTCTGCGGTGTTGAACGGGTTCACTTCGAGCCGCGTGCGAACAAAGGTATTGTGCGCGGCGCCGCCGAAATGGATCGGCACACCTTGGTTAACCCACGTGTCGTAGAAACCAACCGGCTCGAACTGGAGTCCGTGCATGCCGAGGTTCGTGGTGACGCCGTCGGCAATCTTGAACCATTCGCCGTAGCCGTTCGGCTGGTAGCTGAGCATGTCGATAAAGCCCGGAGAAATGACATGGCCAGTGACATCGATCGTCTCGTTCGCCGGGATTGGGTCGGGCGAGATTGCGACGATCTTGCCCCCGAGGAGGCCAACGTTGCCAATCTGGTCAAAGCCCGTTTCGGGGTCGATGATGCGGCCGCCGCTGAGCGCGAATTCGGCAGACTGGCCGGGCTGGAGGGCGAAGGAACTATCGAGGACGGGCGGGTCGAAGGGCCCCGCAACCGGGTTCGTGGTTACCGGTTGGCCATCGACGGTCGCTTCGGTTGGCTCTGATGCTCCTGCGGCTTCTACCGTGGCGGCGTTTTGGATTCGTTGCAGTCCGTCGAGGATCCCGCCGGTGCTGGTGTCGAGAATGGTGACGCCGCCAGCAGCGGCTGCGCTGAAGCCCATGCCAAGGAGCAGCTTTCGGCGATCGATCGCTTGAGCGTCGAGTTGCTCAGGCGACGGATTCGTCGACTGAGGGCTCGGCCCTGGCACGGGACGTTCTCGAGGTTCTGACACAACAGGAGATTCTACAACGCGCAGATGTTGCGGGTGATGGTTCGGTCGCTACTTGCGAAATTCATAACTTCAAAAGTAGTGATACAACCACACTCCGTCACCATTGGGGACGAGATTTGTCCGCGTCACCATTCGGGACGGGCAGTTATACCGCGTCACCAGCCGGGGACCGAGAACAGCTCGAGGCAGGCATCGTGCAGACGGCCGCCGACCGTGGTTAGCGATCGGCGGCGCCCGCACCACTCATCGAGTTCGGTCGCCGAACGTCCCGCTCGATCGACACAGTGCGCAACGATCCCATCGCGCACACGTGGGCCAGCATCGTGAGTATTTGTGACAACGGCAAGCACATCCCATTCGTCGGGGATAATGAGGTCAGCCATTGCCTCCACTGGATCGAACGGGTCGAGGGGCACCGGTATGAAACGGGCGTTTCGTTCGCGCAACGTGCAGCCAATGAGTATCGGCGGCTCGCCCCCAAACGTGTCGAGGGACCACACTGCGATTGGTCGCAGCAGTCGATTGTGGTTCCAGAGCGGGCAGGGGTACATCTCGGGCATGGCAAAGCCTCATCGTTGAGAGAGGCAACGCCTGCACAAGAGATGCGCTGCGTTGCGAGAGGTACGGTCCCATCCTCTCACCACGCTGTGACAATTACATCCAACGGCACACCATTGGCATTCATCCATCCAAGGGCACATCCCATGATTGCCGGCTTCGACGCTGCGCCCCGAAATGGGGGAGAACCAGGGAATGTGAGTCACGGCCCAGCGGGTTTAGCCGATGGTCCAGAAGTGGATCAGTCACGAACTTCGATCGCAACTAGGTGGTCGTGAACTATTTGTGACCGATCCTCAATCCAACACGTCATGTGGTTGAAGACAACCTACGTTTGAAGTGCTGCCCGACGCGTCGGGTGACACGCTAAACAAACCACACCGCACACCTTCGATACAGCACACCCTCGAATACAGCAGGATCGCACACGATGTTCTTTAACGCACTCGCCTTTGGAATCGGCATGGTTGCACTGATCAACCCTTGCGGGTTTGGCTTGCTTCCCGCATACCTCGGTTTCTTCCTCGGTCAAGAGGACGACACGCCAAGCAGATGGGTATCGCTCAATCGAGCACAGGGCGTCGGTCTTGCCATGACGCTCGGCATGCTCCTCGTCTTCGGCTTCTTCGGTCTCGTGCTCGGCGGGCTCCAGTCCGCAGTTGCGAGCTGGCTGCCCTACTTCAACATCGCCCTCGGCATCGGCCTCATCGTGCTCGGAATCGCAATGTTCCGCGGCTATCAGCTCACGCTCAAGATCCCCAAACTGCAAAAGGGGGGTTCCTCCGGTTCGTTCGCCTCGATGTTCCTCTTTGGCATGTCCTATGCAACCGCATCGCTCACCTGCACCCTCGGACTCTTCATTACTGCAATCAACTCGAGCAACTTCGCCGCAGGTCCCGACGGTGGAGGCTTCACATCAAGCCTCGGTGCGCTCGTGAGCTACGGCCTCGGGATGGGCTTGCTCGCCACCATGATCACGCTGTTCCTCGCACTCGGAAAGCGTGGCCTCGTCGGCAAGTTCCAATCGATCCTCCCAAAGATCAACACCATCTCGGCCGTGCTGCTCATCATTGTTGGCCCGTACTCGATCGGGTACGGAATCTGGGAGCTTCAAGTTCTCGGCGAATGGCCGCTCGGTGATGGCGTTTGGCCGTTCTTGAACACGATCAACCTAGGCGTCGGCGATATCCAAAGCGCCGCTTCGGGATGGTTCAGCGCCGACCAGTCGATCTTCGGTCGTGAAGTCCCACGCAACCAACTCCTCGGCTGGCCATTCATCGCCATCAACCTTGTGATCATCGCCGGTGGTTTCATTGCCCGCCGCAAGCACACGGTGACCCCAGAGGTGCCAACCAGCACCGACAACACACCAACCGCTAAGGCTGCCTGAGGTTCGTTGACCCTTCAGCGGGCGGCTCCGCCGCGATTATCCGCTGAAGCCTCAACTCACGTGCTGTCCCTTTCAGGGGGAGCGTTCAAGCGGCACGCAGCCTGGGCGCCCGAGGCGCTCGTTGTCTTGTGGTGTCTCAAGTCCTGCTTTTGAGAACGGTAAACCAGGGTCAGACCCTCTCTTACCGTTTCTTGCCCT
>CALHXU010000235.1 GCA_938040365.1 uncultured Acidimicrobiales bacterium | reverse complement strand
AACGGGAAACATCCCCGCACGAACGATCAGCGAATGTTCGACGCCGCAGTCCAGAAACACACCAGCGAAACCGAACCAGCACCTGCCGCACCAGCCACTCAACCTGCTTTGGCCGAGGACAACACCCAGCCGACAGTGTCTCAACCTCAGCGCCGTCCGGGTGAACGGCCAACCATGGTCTTTACCGGCAAACTCACCGACATCACCAACGACCCAGCGTTGTTGGCCGAGTGGGAAGCCGAACTGGTCGGCACCGGCAAAGTCCCCTCGGCAGTCTCGAGCTACTACCGCTGCATTAGCGAATACGCAGGACAACTCCTCGACGAAGATGGCGAAGTCCTTTGGCACGGGCGAGGAAAACGACTCGCCACACCCGAACAATGGACCGCAATGGTGGTCCGTGATCGCGGTTGTGTCCGCTGCGGTGCTGACGCACATGAATGCGAAGCCCATCACATCATCCCCTATAGGTCACCGGCTGAAGGCGAAACGAACATCGACGAGATGGTCATGTTGTGTGTGGGCTGCCATCACTGGATCCACAACGCCAAGATGACGATCTACTGGGACCCAACAGCCGGGAAATGGAAATACCGGCCAGCACGATGGGAAGAACTCCCACCCAAACCTCCACCAAAACAGGCGAAACCAAACCAGTCACGATCGAAGGGGCCGACACGGCAAGAACGCCCCCAAGCCGACACCCCAGCAACTCGATCGACATCACCACCAACAGCACGATCACAACAAGCCAATGCGCGCAACAACCAATCCAACAACATGGTCGACCAACCCCGACTCCTCTAACCGGGCCAAATCGGCCTGCCTGTCCAAGGCAACTTGCCGACTCAGAACTTATCGTGCCCGCCGGGGCAAAATCGGGGTTCAGCGACGTTAACCGTCGAATCCCGCACCCTCGGTTGCGAACAACGCAACCGACTCGCTGCCTGCCCAGAGTTGCATGAGCGAGGCCTCGCCGACATTCAGCGTCAGGACGTAGTCGACGGTTTGCAGTACCTCAGCAACGGTTCGACTTGTGGACCCCGCAGGGCACTCCGAGGCGGCTGCTCCCCCGAAGGCAATGGCTCCCTCTCCGGCGTTTGCAGGAAGGTTGACCGAGTAGGCCACCTCACACTCGGTCGATGAGAGGGTCGCAGTCGTTCCTTGCCCGGAGACGATGAGCAACGGCAACTCAGCATCGCTGGGAAGCGCTGCGAACTGCTCAGTCTCCCGAATTAGCTGAAGGGTGGTATCGCCGATCGGGCCGATCTCGGCGCCGTCGAGTGGTGCAGCTTCGCCAGCTAATTCGAAATCGACTCGTGTCGTGAGCCCGGCGAGTACGAGGTTGCCCGACGAGGTAAGACCCCAGGCGTTGGCGTTGGATAGGGCTCGGCTGAATGCCTGCTCGACGGCAGCGACTTGGCCAGTGCAGCCCACAAGGGTCGAGTCAGCGTTGCTTCGGTCGACGGTCAATGCGCCGTCATCGTCCCAAACGACGCTTCCGTTTCCGAAGCTATTGCAACCGTCGGTGCCGTTGAGGCTGCGTCCGGCGACGTTAATGCCTGGCGTCGGGTCGACGAGTTCGATTGGCTCTCCATCGACCGTAAGAGAAACAGCAGTCCATCTGCCCGACATCGTCAACCCAGCTTCGAAAGCGAAGTCGGGTGCGGGCGGGTTCGTTGTCGGAGTGGTTGGTGGTTCAGTTGTGGTCGTAGTCGATTCTTCCGGGGCTTCTGTGGTCGAACTCGTCGTCGCTGGTGCTTCGGTCGTGGCTGTTTCCACTTGGGTTTCCGTAGTTGTAGTGGCACTGACGGCTCGCTCGGTAGTCGTCGTGCTGGTTTCTGGCGATACATCCGTGGTCTCTGGCTGCACCACTGTCGTTGAGGTCGCTTCGCCCACCGATGTCGAGGTAGACGCAGAGTCGGCCGAGCCACCTTCGTCGCCGGTGGATGTTTGAAGAGGACTTGGACTGCTGCATGCAGCTAGAAACAGAACGAGTCCGACAACATAAAGAATCTTGCTCAGGAAACGCAATGGTCCTCCTAGGAACTCGTCGGCTACCTATCGGTACGAACGAGATAACAATTCAGTTCCCGTCGTCGGAGCGAATTTCGACGGAGAACGCCTTTGTTACGAAACGAATGGGGACAGGCCCCGTTACGTTTCGTAATGAAGAACGGTAACCGAAGGGGTCTGACCCTCCCCGTCCTGTCACCGGACCATCGGGGTCTGACCCTCCCCGTAACGCGTTGGCGTACTATCGGTACGAACGAGACTGCGCTTCAGTTCCCATGGCACGACCGAATTACTGCGGAGACAGCCTCTGCTACGAAACGTATTGGGGCCTGTCCCCGCTAGCCTCGCCGATTTCGGGACCGAAATCTCGCATACTGTTCAGCTATGCGGTTACTAGATTCGACGTCACTGCGAATAATTACTGCCCTAATCGCTCTGGGCTTCTTCGGGTTCTGGCTATTTGGTGGATATGTAACCGAAGGGGTCTGACCCTCCCCGTCCTGTCACCGGCCCATTGGGGTCTGACCCTCCCCGGCTTGTCACCGGCCCATTGGGGTCTGACCCCCCTGTTCTCTGTTCAGACCCTCTGTTCATGGGGACAGGCCCCATCAACTAGCTGGGGGTGACTTCGAGGAGGCGCAGGACCTCGCTGGCGCCGAGCTTGCGGTCGTCGGTGCCGGGGCGTGGGCCTACACCTGCGCCGACACTGAGGGCGGCGGCTGCATCGATGGTGTTGAGCAGGTCTCGAAGGTTGCGTGGGGTTGGGAAGTACTCGTCTTCTTCGGTGATCCGGATTTCGGTAACGCCGTTGGTTGGCGCGAGGCGGTTGAGGACCGACTCGACGAGTTCTTCGCTGGCCGAAGCACCTACGGTTACGCCGACGGTTCCGGAAATATCTGAGGGCAGCTCATCGGCGGTGTTGACGCGGTAGACGGCTTCGCACCCGCTCTCTTCGGCGAGGCGGGCGAGGGCCATGGTGTTCGATGAGTTCGACGAGCCAATGACGACCATCGCATCACAATCGGGTGCGATTTTGACGAGGGCGCCCTGTCGGTTGGTGGTGGCGAAGCACAGATCGCTGCGTCCGGGCGTCCACATGTCGGGCCAACGCTCGATGGCCGCGTCCTGCACGCTCTCCCAATCGCGATGGCTGAGCGTGGTCTGGGCGAGCAGCGCTGTTGGGCCTTCGATTTGGGGGAGTGCTTCGACCTCTTCGACCGATTCGACCCGGTGGATCGCGTCTGGGGCAACGGCCATGGTCCCGACCGCTTCTTCGTGGCCTTCGTGACCGACATAGACGATCGAGTACCCCTTGCCGGATCGCACCTTGACCTCGTGATGCACCTTGGTCACGAGCGGGCACACAGAATCGACCATGTAGCCGCCGGTGTCTTTGGCGGCGGTTACGACCTCGGGGGCCGAACCGTGGGCCGAGAGCATGATTGGCGCGCCTTCGGGAACCTCAGAAATGTCATCGACAAAGATGACTCCCATGTCTTCAAAGCGCTGCACGACGAGACGATTGTGCACGATCTCGTGGTAGCAGTACACGGGCGGTTCGAAGGTGCGAACCATGGCGGCGAGCGCCTTGATAGCCATCTCGACACCAGCGCAAAACCCACGGGGTGCAGCGAGCAAAACATGATCGACAGCCATGTCTCTAATGTACGCCGCGCTGGCTGATCATGGCGGCCTAGCCTGAAGGGATGTCCGTAGTGAGCCCAGATGACACGGCGATGGCCCGCGTCGTCCTCGTCGAACCAGATTCGCCTGCCGAGCGCGCAGGTTTTCTCGTTGGTGACGAGTTGGCGTCGATCAACGGCGAACAACCACGAGACATCCTCGAATACCGGACGCTCGTCGACAGCGACGAGATTGCCTTCGAAATCGAGCGCAACGGACTGCGACTCGACATCGACGTCGAAAAGTCGGTCGCCGAACCGCTCGGCATCGAAGTGCAGTCGGCGGTCTTCGACGAAGTGCGCACGTGCGACAACCATTGCGAATTCTGCTTTATCTACCAACTGCCGCCGAACCTGCGAAAGAGCCTCTACCTCAAAGACGACGACTATCGACTGTCGTTCCTTTACGGCAACTACACGACGCTCACCCGCTTTACCGAAGCCGACCTCGAGCGGGTGATCACCGAGAAGCTCTCACCGATCAACGTCAGCATCCACGCTACGAACCCAGCAATTCGCGAAGAGATGCTCCGAAACCGGCGGGGTGCATCATCGCTGCGATGGCTATCGGCGCTGCTCGAAGTCGGTACCGAGGTGCACGGCCAGCTCGTCGTGTGCCCGGGAATCAACGATGGCGACGTGCTCGACCAGACGCTCGCCGACATCTTTGACAAATACAACCAGCTCACCACCGTTGCGGTGGTGCCGCTCGGCGTGTCGAAGTACTCGACCGAGAAACGAATGCGGGCACACACGCTCGCCGAAGCCCAAGCCGTCGTCGACATCGTGGACCAATGGCAGAAGCTGTTCGTAGAGAGCTACGGTCGCCCAGTCGTTCAGGCATCGGACGAGTATTACCTGATGGCGCAGCGCCCGTTCCCATCTCGCGAAAGCTATGGCGACGTGCCGATGTATGAAGACGGCATTGGAATGGCTCGTTCCTTCGAGGCCGAGTTCACCGGCGTTGTCGACACGGGCATCGGCACCGAAGCCGGGTTCTTTGCCTGGGTCGATGCAGCCCCGGCCGAGGGCTACCGGGCGCCACGAACGACCACGACAAACGATGGGGCATCATCGGTCACCTTACGCCCACGTAAAACCGCACCGGTCGGTATCCTCACTGGGGCGCTTGGCGCCCAGGTGATCAGCCCGTTGATCGCCGAGATCGATCGGGACGATGTGCGCGTGATCACTGTCGAGAACGAATTCTTCGGTGGAAACGTCGGCGTTGCTGGCCTGATGGTCGGCGCCGACCTGCAGCGAGTGTTAGCTGCTGAACCCGAAGGGCACCGCTACCTACTGCCCGATGTCTGCCTCAATCGAGGGGTCTTCCTCGACGGTCTCTCGACGAGCGATCTGCCCCGTCCTGTAGAGGTAATCCCAACCGACGGAGTCGCCCTCCGCTCAGCGCTCGCCCTCGATACGGCCCGCAATACGAAAGAGAGTGTAAACCTACGCTCCAAAGAGGGGGCCCAGTCATGAGTGCACTTCCAACCGTCGCAATTATCGGGCGACCAAACGTTGGTAAATCAACCCTCGTGAACCGGATTCTTGGCCGCCGCGAAGCAATCGTCGAGGAACGACCCGGCGTCACCCGAGATCGCAACGAACTCGATGCCGAATGGCTCGGTCGCGAATTCACACTGATCGACACCGGCGGCTGGATGGCCGACGAAGACGGCGACGAACTCGACGCCAAAGTCTCGCGCCAGAGCGAGAAGGCAATCGCCGAGGCCGACGTCGTACTCTTCGTTGTCGATGCGTCGGTCGGTGCAACCGCTGACGACCAACTCGTTGCCGACCTCATACGACGGGTTGAAGATAAACCCGTCTTCCTGGTCGCCAACAAAGTCGACAACGAAAAGCAACAGCACCTCATCTGGGATCTGCTGACCTTAGGCGTGGGCGACCCGCACCCGGTGAGTGCCCTACACGGTGTCGGAACAGCAGACATGCTCGACGAGATTGTCGCCGTCCTTCCCGAGGTCGAGATCGTCGAGGAAGAAGAAGACCCCGACCGGATCTTCGGCGTCTCGATCGTCGGGCGTCCAAACGTTGGCAAGTCGACCCTGTTCAACCGGCTCATCGGACAAGACCGCGCGGTCGTTCACGATCGTCCCGGAACCACCCGCGACTCGATCGACACCGTCATCGAGACCGACGGCGGTCCACTCCGCTTTATCGACACCGCAGGTATGCGTCGCAAAGCAAAGGTCGACGAAGAGACCGAGTACTACTCGCTCGTCCGAGCGCTACGCGCCGTCGACAAGAGCGACGTTGCCCTCCTCGTCATCGATGCAACGGTCGGGGTGACCGCACAAGACCAGCGTCTCGCAGAACGTGTCGATGCATCGGGCTGCCCGATCGTCATCTTGTTGAATAAATGGGAACTGCTCGACGCCGACGGCCGAACCGAAGCAATGACGAGCGTGGAACGCAAGTTGCACTTCATGGGCGAATCTCCAGTGCTGCGAATCAGTGCCCTGACGGGCAAGAGCGTCGACAAGCTGTGGCCAGCGCTCGAAGAATCGATCACCAACTATTCGACCCGTATCCCTACCCGCAAGGTCAATCAGGTGATTCGGGCCGCCCAGGTCGCCCAAGCCGCCCCAGAAGGCGGACGCGTGCTCTATGCAACCCAGGGTGCTACCGACCCGCCGACCTTCACGTTGTTCGCAAACAAGGAGCTCCCTCGGACGTACCTTCGCTACCTTGAGCGCAGTCTGCGAGAAGCGTTCGAGTTAGGCAATACCCCAATCAAACTGCGTGTCCGCCGCCGTTAGAGCGGTATTCGGCTACGCTTTTAGGTTATGAGAGACGTCGTACTCATAGGTCTCGGGGTCATTTGTGTCGCCGCAGCCTTCGGATGGGCGCGTTCGGCGCGTTATCGACGGCGCTTTCTCACCAACATTGGCGGCGAAGCCGACCAGGTCGACGACCCGGCGTATGTGTTGGCCCAATCGGCCTTCCGCAAAGAGGTCCACTCGTCGCTGCTGTACACCACGCTTGCAATTGCGGCGTTTTTGACTGCCGCAAGCGATAACCCAAACGTGGCGATCGTCTTTGCGCTCGCTGCCATTCCTGCGCTGATCTCGGTCAACTGGTCGCGTGGCGCCGTTCGAGAGGCTCGTCTGAGCCGGCAGCGCTTCTTCCTCGAAAAACGCGCCGAAGAAGCCCTCGAACAAGATGACTTTGCCCCTAAGGCATGGGCTGCTCGACTCGCCCCCGATTCATTGCCCGACGTCACCGGCTTCGACGTAGGCCGCGCCTACGAGGCTGGTTCGGGCCTGATGGCAGGCGATTTCTTCGACGTCTACCGGGTCGGCCACAAACGCCTTGCCGCGGTTATTGGCGACGTGCGCGGCCACGGAATCGAAAGCTCGATCACCGCGTTCCAGGCAAAGTATCTGCTCCGAGTCTTCCTCCGTCAGTTCCGAGACCCAGCCCAGGCGCTCGAAGAACTGAACCAACAGATGTCGGAGATGGACCGCGGCGAGGAGTTCATCTCGATGATCGTCGTCGTGTTCGATACCGAGGCCGGAACGATCAGGTACGCATCGGCGGGCCACCCCGCCGGTTGGTTGTGGCACGCTCGCGAGTTGCAGCCGCTGCGAGCTACTGGACCGCTCCTCATGCTCGATCCGGGTGCGGCGTACTTCAGCAAGGAAGTTCCGCTCCAGATCGACGATTTCGTTCTGCTCTACACCGACGGTCTTGCCGAGGCCCGCAACGGCGCCGAACTCTTTGGCGAGGAACGCATTGCAATGGCGATTCGTAAAGACCCAGGCGCCCCACCGGAGATCATGGCGAAAGGTTTGCTCGAAGAAGCACGCGACTTTGCCGATGGCCTCATCGACGATGACGTCGCCGTCCTCGCCGTACGTCGCTCGTAGGCTTCAGCTCCTAGACTTGCGATATGGCTTGGTGTGACCCGTGCTCGATCTATCACGCGCCGTCCGCACTCGACGAAGGCAAATGCCCCGACTGTGGTGAACACGTGAGTAGCCAAGACGATCCGCCAACAGTCGAGGACGAACGGACGGTCGGCCAATCGGCACCGTGGCACTTCTGGATCGTCGTCGTAGCGCTGGTCGCCTACATCGTGTGGCGCATCATCGACCTTGTGCTCGCCATCTTCTAGGGCAAGTTCTTCGCGAGCGTGAGGATCACGTTCTTTCAGATTTTCTCTTCGGAAAAGAACCGGTACGTTATGACCACACGGGTTGTGGCCCAGCTTGGTTAGGGCGCCGGTCTGGGGGACCGGAGGTCGGGAGTTCAAATCTCCCCAACCCGACGACATGAATCAAAAACGCGCAGATGTGATCGAGGTTGCAGGGCGCGAGGTTCGCGTGAGCTCGCTCGACAAGCCCTACTTTCCCAAGGTCGGGTTGACCAAGGGCGATGTTCTCAATCACTTCCTCATGCTCTGCAACGAGAACCATGGTGCGCCGATACTCAACACATTGCAGGGCCGTCCCGTGCTGCTCCAGCGCTTTCCGAGCGGCGTCGGCGGCAATAACTTCTTCCAAAAGCGCATTCCCGACACCGCCCCCGAGTGGCTGCAAACCACGACGGTCGAAACCGTCAACGCCACCCCCTCGCGTGCGCTCGTTATTGCCGATGCTGCTCACATCATTTGGGCGGTGAACCTCGGCGCATTCACCCTGCACCCGTGGCCTTACCGGCTCTCGACAGACGACCTTGAACTCGCCGAATCATCCCGGCGCGTCGACGAACTACGAATCGACCTCGACCCGGTGCCCGGAATCACCTTCGAAGAAGTTCGCGTGGCAGCCCGCCTTGTCCACGACTGGTTCGCCGAACGCTCCATCACGAGCTACCTCAAGACCAGCGGGAGCAAAGGCCTCCACATCTATGTTCCCCTCGATGCCTCCAAAGGCGGCCCGAGTTATGACAGCTACCAGGTTCGCGGTGCAGCGGTAACGGTCGCACGCGCACTCGCGAACCAACACCGCGACCTGCTCACCGACAAGTGGTGGAAGGAAGAACGAGGCACGCGAGTCTTCGTCGATTTCAACCAAAACGCTCCCCACAAGACCGTGTTCGGCGCGTGGTCGGTCCGGGCTCGAGTAGGTGCGCAGGTCTCGACGCCGGTGTCGTGGGACGAGTTAGAACGCCTGAGACCCGACGACCACACCGTCATGTCGACCGAGGCCAGACTCGTCGAACGAGGCGACCCGTGGTCGGCGATGTATGCAAACCCACAAGACATTTCGGCGCTGGTCGACGAGTTCAATGCTGGGCTCGAAACCATTGGCGATGCGCCCTGGCCGCCCCAGTACCCAAAGCAGCCATTCGAACCGCCCCGGGTATCACCGAGTCGCAAAAAGGCTGAGCCTTAGGAGCTAGCGAGCGGCTTGCTCAGCGAGGTTCGATAAGCCGAAGCGGCCGACGGTTCCGGCGGTCAACGACGGGTCGGTGCACGAGTCGAAGCCACCGGTTCCCGAACTCGACGGGTCGGTGAAACGGCGGCCGAGCGACGTCCCTGAATCGTTGGTGAACCACCATTGAAGAACGCCATCGACGATCGACTGGGCCTGGGCTTCTTGCACATCAGCCCGACCGAGGAGCGCAGCTTCAGACGGGTTCGAAAGGTAGGCGAACTCGGTGATGATCGAGTCGATTTGTGGGGTAAACCGGTGGATACCGAACAGATCATCACCATTTTCGTTGAGGCGAACCGACGCCCCACGGTTCACGGTGTCGACCCAAGCTGCGTCGAACTGGTCGGCAGCAGCGTGCATCGTCTCGTAGAGAATCGCGGCGAGACGCTGGGACTCGGGGCGGACCTCGGAGTAGAAGATCTCGGTACCGGGGCTGCTCGCCCGACGGACAGCGCCGCCATTGTGGTGAATCGAAATGAATGCATCGGGTGCGAGCGCTTCGGCAATGCCTGCACGAGTTCCAATGGGCAGCCGGTAGTCGCCGGTCCGTGTGATCTGTGCCGAAATCCCCAAATCTTCGAACTTGTCGATAACGAGGTCGGCAATGACGAGGTTGAGGTTCTTCTCCTGCAAACGTCCACTCACCGCACCCGATTCAGAACCGCCATGTCCAGCATCGATGACGATCCGAGCACGCTCGATAAAGCTTCCGTTGCGCAGGGTTACCGTGTTGCCACACGGGGTTGTTACGCGCCAGTTGTTCGTAGTTCCACCAACGACTGGCACGACCACGCCACTCGGGCTGACGACCACGCCACGAGCGTTCGCTTCGACACTTGGCTCACCACGGTCCGGGGGAGTGGTAACGGCTTGTTCACAATCGACCGTGCGCCCGGCACTCTGTCGCCCCACGCTCTGCCGGCCCGCAGTCTGCTGGCCCGCAACGCGGAGGCAAACCTCGTGGATTCCCGGGCTAACCCGGACCGTATTTTCGACCGCGACCGCCTGAGCGAACCCCCGGGCTGGTGGCGTCGTCGTCGTGAGCGCCACCGCGCCGTCGACGAGAATCTGGTACTGAATGGGCTGAGACGAACCTCGGTCACCGAGAATCGCCCGGAAGCTAAGCGAACTCGCTCCTGGCTCGATCGATTGGAAGTGACCCCGAGCTGATCTGGCCCACGGACCGAGCGCTGGCGCCAGACCAGGCGAACGCTGGCCTACCTGCAGCGCGGTGTTTCGCTGCTCCGCAGTTGGTAACTGAGACTGTGCAGCGAGAGGCGTTTGGGTGAGAGGGATGAGCGCGGCGACAAGGCTGAGGACCGCAAGAAGAGAAAAGAGCGGGAGAAACCGTCGAGAATGCATTGCGGGAGCATAGGCAAATCATCGATCTTTCGTCAGGTCAGGCGCTGCCAGTTCGGACACACCACCACCACCCGGCACGGCCGAAACGTATCTGTCTTGTCGGTCGATGTACCAAGAATGTTTCGGCGACACCGCTAGCGTGGCGCTAATGAGGCGTCGTAACACGCGCAAACAGAACGACATTGCCGGCCGAAAGTCCTCAAGGCAACGCGATCTGACCGGCGAATTTCTCGAAGGAACCGAAAGTTCGGTCGACAAGATCGAGGCTACGACCGATGGCGGCTTTCACGAGGCCTGGGGCCGAGACGAAGACCCGGCAAGCGATCGATCGATCGACAATGCCCTCAACGTTAGCCACGACGATTCATCGGCCCGAGATCTCGAGAAAAGCCGCCTTCCAACGATCGCAGGCTGGCTTGTTTTCGCCGTCGGCCTCGCCGCAATCGCCTTCTTGTTCATCGACGCCAATACCGGTCAATCCGGCGACCTCGGCGCACGGGCATCAGCTGACCTTGACAGAAACATTTTGGCCTCGCCGCTCGATGCTCGTGAGTACAGCGATCTCGAGAGCCCGGTCGATGTTGCACTGTTCGCCAGGCTGTCCGAGTTGTTCGTCGGCGATCCTCTGACGGGAGAACTCGCCACCGCCACCGACGGAAACTCCATTACCGGCCAGTTCCGGACCGGCCCCGTGTTTTGGGCCGGTCGCGTGCACGTTGCGGTTCTCTCCAACCAAGACCTGCTCGCAAACGCCCAAGAGTGCATCGTCACTTCGCTCGTCACTACCGACCTCGTCGCAGTCGACGTCGCGAGTGCTGGCGCCTGCGACGCAACATTTGGCGCAACCGGCGATCGAATTGCATGCCGTGGCGATCGCTTGGTCATCTTCGAAGTGTGGCCGTTCAACCCCGACGCACTCGGCGAGCCCGAGGTGGTGTCTTCGATCCGCACTCGAATCGAGCGACGGGTGGGTGAAACCGTCGATAGCCGACGTGGCGCAATCGAGCTCACTGCCACCGAGGCCACCAGCCAAGTCGTTTCGAGTGCAACGACGCTCAATGGTGCGCCTGGCGACACCATCACCATCCAGATGGGCGAACTCGTCGGGTCCTGCGATTTCGTCGACCGAGCAAACGTCGACGTTCGTCTCCTCCCGGGCTAGCGAGTCGGCCTAAGCTCTGTCCTATGTGCGGTCGCTTTGTGTCCTCATCCACAGCAGAAGACCTCGCTGGGTACTTCGGCGCTGAGGCGCCAATCGACGACGACGACGAGACGCTGCGCGGCCCCGATTTCAACGTCGCTCCAACCCGCGACGTTCCAACGGTTCGGGTACGCGAAGGCGCACGTCACCTCGATTACTTGCGCTGGGGTCTCGTGCCGAAGTGGGCAAAGGACCTTCGCATTGGCTCAAAGATGATCAACGCCCGCGGCGAAACCGTCGCGCAGAAGCCCTCGTTTCGTGCCGCGTTTAGCCGCCGGCGATGCATCGTAGTGGCC
The DNA here is from genome assembly GCA_938040365.1 of uncultured Acidimicrobiales bacterium. Lineage (GTDB taxonomy): Bacteria > Actinomycetota > Acidimicrobiia > Acidimicrobiales > SHLQ01 > SHLQ01. The sequence goes on along the minus strand of CALHXU010000235.1, from coordinate 3,747 downwards.
GACGGCTTCTACGAATGGCAACGCTTCGACGCCGACGAACCTGAAGCGGGAGCGAAGCCGGCCAAGCCAAAGAAACAGCCAATGTTCATTCGGCGAGCCGACGGTGATCCGCTTGCATTCGCTGGCCTCCACGAACGATGGATCGACGCGGAGGGCCTCCGCGAGATTCATACCTGCACCATCATCACGACGACGGCGAACGACATGATGTTGCCGATCCATGACCGAATGCCCGTCTTACTCGCGCCCGGTGACTGGGAGGAATGGCTCGATGTCGAAAACCAAAACGACACCGACCTCGAACGACTTTTGATTCCCGCTCCGAACGATCTACTGAGCGCCTACCCGGTTTCAGATAGCGTCAATAGCGTGAAGAACAACGATGCCTCCCTCGTCGAGCGTCTGGTAGCGCCCTAACCCGATGGCGTCGACAACCTCCGCTCGATCTGCGACGAGCTTTGCCGAATCTGACTTTGTGCGATCGCTTCGCAACTCGGGTCTTCGATGGCAAGCCCGCCTCGAGGGGGCCGGACCCGATCGGTTCTTGCCATGGGTTTTGGCCGTCTTTATGTTCATCATCTTTGCTGGCCTCGCGCTCGCTCGGTACCGGAGCCTCGACACCGGCCCCGAGCTTGCGACCTGGATTCAGGGCTTGTGGCTCGTCGGTGAAGATCGTGATCCTTTCGTCACGTTGACCGGCCGGAACCTCTTCGAAGGTCAGCTTTCGATCATCATGTGGCCACTCGCAAAGATCAGCACGATCGTTCCGACCGGGCCCTCCCTCTTGACCCTCCAGGCAGCCGCACTCGCCATTGCAGTCGTTCCCCTCTGGCGAATCTCGCGAGGCGTGCTCGAACATGGCGTCGAGAGTGCACTGGTGCTCACTGCCGCCTACTTCTTGCAGCCACAGCTCCACAACCTCAACCTGAGCGAGTTTCACCCCGAAGCACTCGCCGTGCCCGCCTTTATGTGGGCCTACCTCTACAGCCAAGACAAACATTGGATCCGATACGGCGTGATGGTCGCCCTTGCGCTTTCGACCCGCTCGGACCTCGGCCTTGTCGTCATTGGCCTCGGAGGCCTGCTCGCAATCGAGGGAAGAACGCTGCAGGGTCGAGTTACCGCCGGGCTCGGTGCGTTGTGGGCGGCGCTGGCCCTGCTCGTGTTCGACGCCGACCTCGCAGGCGGTGAGCTCGCATTCGCAGACGCGTTTGCGACCTATGGCGATGGCCCGGTAGCGATCCTGTGGGGAATGTTGACCAACCCGCTTCAGGTATTGGCCGACTTCTTTGCCGAGGAGAACTTCACGAAGCTGCTCATCTTGTTCGCTCCTTGGCTGTTCCTGCCGGTCATTCGGCCCCGATTCCAGCTTCCCCTAGTGCTCTTTGGTGCATTCAGTTTCCTCGCAGCGATCCCACCTGGTGAGTTCCTCAATGCCCAGCAGGACGTCGCAGCGCTCGCATTTCTGCCAATCGCCGCAGCCTTTGCGCTGCGAGCGGTCGGGCGCCCTTCGGTCCAACGCGTCTTTGTGAGCATTCGATTGCTGGGCGGGGTCCTCGTCGCGAGCGCTGCCTTCTTCCTCTTTGCCTCTGGAAGCAGTTTCTACAACGAGCCGTGGGACTGGGGTGTTCGGGTAACGAACGACCTCGATGTGATCGCCGCGACCGAATCGATTGGGCCCGACGAGTCGGTGACTGCGATTGCTCGGGCGCTACCACTGCTCGCCGAGCGCGTCGATCTCATCCAATTTCCCGTCGGCCTCGACGTGTACCGGCCCGCCGACCCAACGTTTCGTTCGACGGTGCTGATGATCGACGAGGCCGATGAGCGCTGGACCGGTACTGGCCGCTTTACCTTCGACGAGGTTGTGGCCGCTGCGGGCTTTGAGGTCGACGAACGGTTCGGATCGATCTCGGTCTACCGGCTCGACACCGACGAGTGACCTGCCTCGGTGAGCGCCGTACGCAATTGTTCGAGTTGAACATCGAGTTCTGACTGGTCGGGGTTCGCGTTCGCAAGCGTGAAGTCGAGGTCGCCCATGTGGTTGATCGGTACCACATGGATGTGGGCGTGGGGCACCTCGAATCCGGCGACGACCATGCCGATACGAGCAGGGGAAAACACCGACATCTGCGCCCGGCCAATGCTGTGGGCGACCGAGGTGAGATGGGCAACGAGGCCGGGGCCAAGGTCGGTCCACTGGTCGGTTTCTTGGCGAGGAACGACGAGGACGTGGCCTGGAGCCAACGGTCGAACGTCGAGGAACGCAACGCACTCGTCGTCCTCCCAAAGCATGCGAGAGGGGATCTCGCCGTCGATGATGCGTGAGAAGATGCTGGCCACCCCGACATCTTAACCAGCTAACATTGGTCCATGATCCATGACATCGTGAATGGGGCAATTGGGCAGAACGATGATGGTCAGCCGGTCGAGTGGAAGCCGTTCACGGTCCCGAACGCCATCACCTTTGTCCGATTACTTTGCGTTCCCGTGTTTGTGTGGCTGCTCTTTGGCCAAGACGATCGAATCTCGGCGGCAATTCTTCTCGCCGTTCTTGGTTCTACCGATTGGGTCGATGGTTGGTTTGCGCGTCGCTTTAACCAGGTGAGCGAATTTGGCAAGCTGTTCGACCCAAGTGCCGACCGGCTCATGATGTTGACCGTCGTCATCTCGACGTGGATCGATGGTTCGGTTCCATGGTGGTTTGCATTGCTCACGCTCGTCCGGGAGGGCCTCGTGACACTCGTTGCGATCGGTCTCGGTGTTGTCGGCGCAGAACGATTTGACGTCACCTGGTGGGGCAAGACGGGAACGTTCTTCTTGATGTTTGCCTACCCGCTGCTACTCGGTGGCGCATCGAGTGTCGCCGGAGCAGACATTCTGCGAATACTCGGCTGGGTTTGTGGAGTTCCGGGGCTCGTGATCTCGTGGTACGCCGTAACCGAGTACGGCCCAATTGCACGTGATGCATTCCGAAAGGCGCTTTCGAACACCGAGTCGTCCCCAAGCTAACTCGCCGTTGCGCTGGGCCATGTCGGTGATGCTCGCTACACTTCGCGTCTGTGGACATTCCGGGCGACCTTCTCTATACCTCTGACCACGAATGGGTTCGCGCCCAACTCGATGCGCAAGGGGACGCGACTACGGTGACCATTGGCATCACCGCGTATGCGAGTGATGCGCTCGGTGACGTCGTGTTTGTCGACCTGCCCGATGCAAAAACGAGCGTTCAGGCGAGCGAATCGATGGGAGAGGTCGAGTCGACCAAGTCGGTTTCGGACCTCTACGCGCCGGTTTCGGGAACGATCATTACGATCAACGAGGCGTTGGCCGATTCGCCCGGTTTGGTCAACAGCGACCCTTATGGGCAAGGCTGGCTGTGCGAGATCGAGGTCGCGAATGCGATCGAGCTCGACGCACTCTTAAATGCGTCGAGCTACAAAGAACTGACGGGGGAGTAGCGATGGACCGTACGTGCACATCCTGCGGCCACAAAAACGATTTCAACGCAAACTTCTGTTCGTCGTGTGGCGAACCCATGAGTGGCGGCCCAAATGCAACGACCGAAGCGATCTCGGTCGTCGATGCGCTCGAAGAAAGCGAAGAGCGAACTCATCTCGCGGATCGTGAAGGTTTCGACCAAAGCACCGGCATCTTGATTGTCGATCAAGGACCAAAGGGTGGTTCGCGTTACGCCCTCGATGCGCCAGTAATTTCAGCGGGGCGACACCCCGAAAGCGACATCTT
>CALHXU010000234.1 GCA_938040365.1 uncultured Acidimicrobiales bacterium | reverse complement strand
CCGGTGTCGTCCCGCGAACCGAAGTCGCAACCTCGCCAATTCGGTTCTTTGCCCGATCGAGGATGGACGTCTTTTTATTTGTTTGATTCATCTTGGCCACCCTGTACAAAAACCGTCTAGTGAGTACAGTAAAGCAGATGCACCCGTCAGGCGAAACGCAGCGACTCCAATCGAAAGCGTGTGGATGAGACAAGATCTCAAGAGCGCCCGAACCCGAGATCTACTCCTCGACGCCGCCGCCGTCGTGGTCCGCGATGTCGGCGCTGCCAAACTCAGCCTCGATCGAGTGGCACACGCTGCGGGGGTCAGCAAAGGCGGGCTTCTCTACCACTACCCAACCAAGCAGGCGCTCATCGCTGCAATGCTCGACCGAACGTTGGCACGCGCCGATCACCAGCTGCACGAACTCGCCGACCAGAACGACCGGACGTCGGGCAGCTTCGCCCAGGCCTACCTCGACTACGTTCGCTCGGGACAGCCGGACGAACTGGACTCGGCGACGGGGATCTTTGCCTCGGCGGCATTGGACGACGGCGACCTCGGGCCGGCGCAGGCGCAGTTCTCGACCTGGCAGAATCGTCTCATCGACGAGGACGGCATTGACCCGACGGTGGCGCTCCTCGCTCGGGTCGTCGGAGATGGTTTGTGGCTGATCGATTTGTTCGGCTTGGCCCCACCGACCAAAGAACAGCGAGGCCTGCTCATCGATCTGATCGAAGACCTTCTACCAGAGCCATGAAGCCCGCCGTCGTTTGCCCGACCGCCCGGCGGCCATGAGCAGCCGGAAGCAAATTAGTTGGCACACTTGAACCGTGACCGAGGAAGAACCGCGCCGAGCACTTCAGATGGCTGCCCGAGTCGAGAAGGTCGGCCCACCGGCGCTCGATGACATCTTCGGCGCGGCCGCGCTCGGGGTCATCATGCTGCTCGACGATGCTCGGTCGTTGCCGGGCGGCGAATGGCACGACGAAGTTGCTGCATGGAACGGTTCGCGCATCCGAAAGATCATGCGGCGTGCCCGGGCGTCTGCGTGGCAGCGCGCGCAGGATGTGCCGGGCCTCACCGTCACCTGCGGCACTGCCGAAGTCCGGATCTTCGTGCCCGGACTCATCGATTCTGCTCCACCCGAACTTTCCAAACTGCAGATCCAATCCTCGCCACTCGACGAACCCGATCTGGTCGAGTCGCTGCCCAGCTTCGACGCGCCGACGCTCGTAGTTGCGCTCGATCCTGCGGTCGAGATGAGCTGGGGCAAGCGAGCAGCCCAAGTCGCCCACGCATCGCAGCGGCTCTGGGAACAGCTCGATCGCACCCAACGACTCGATTGGAATGCAGCGACACGGCCGATGAAGGTCATTGCGCCAACACCATCACTCTGGGACGAGTTCGTTGCCGACGCTCCCGTCGTGATTCGCGATGGCGGCTTCACCGAGATCGCACCGGGCACCCGAACGGCTGCTGCACAGATGATCGGCCCAGGGGCGTCATGACGAACCCGCCCGACGTTCCCGTAATCGACCTCGACGGTTGCGCAGCTCCTCCCTCTGCGGAGGTGATCGCTTCGGTCGCAAATGCAGCCGAGCGGTTCGGCTTCTTCCAGGTGGTCAACCACGGGATTGCCGATGCGCAGATCGAAGAGGTGTGGGCGGCAACGCACTCGTTCTTCGAGCTGCCGATCGAAGTGAAGCGTGAGATCTCACGGTCGAAGGAGAACTCTCGCGGCTACTACGACCGAGAGCTCACAAAGAACGCTCGAGATCAAAAAGAAGTGCTCGACATTGCCCATGTGCCGTATCCGGACCGGGCCGACGACCACCCCTCGAACAGTCACTCGATCGACGGCATCAACCAATGGCCACGACTCGACGGCTTCCGCGAAACGATCGTCAGCTACCTCGCCAGCTGCAATGAGTTGGCGCACTGGCTCCTTCGTGCATTCTGCGAGGGCCTCGGCGAACATGCCGATCACCTGGCCGAGCACTTCGGGGCTGACCAGACCAGTTTCCTTCGAATGAACCACTATCCGATCGACGATGTGCTGTCGCCTGAAGAAGCGGCCACGGTGACCAGCCTTGGCGACATGGCGTTGCACCATCACAGCGATGCAGGCGCGCTCACCTTGCTCGCCCAAGATGACGTTGGCGGCTTGCAGGTTGAACACGGGGGTAAGTGGATCGACGTGGCCCCAACCCCTGGGGCACTCGTCGTGAACACCGGCGACATGATGCAGGTGTGGTCGAACGACCGGTACAAGGCAGCGTTGCACCGAGTTGCACCTCGCACCCGGGCCTCGCGAATGTCGCTGCCCTATTTCTTTAATCCGAGCTACGCGACGAACTATGCCCCACTCCCCGGCAGCATTTCAGCGGGCGACACACCGCACTACTCGTCGATCAACTGGGGCCAGTTCCGACAAGCCCGAGCCGACGGCGACTTTGCCGACTACGGCGCCGAAGTCCAGATCTCCAACTTCCACATCACCCGAGAACGGTAAATCGGGGATGCTCTCCCCGACGGTTCTCCCCTCAATCTCAAATTCTGTGGTCGGTGAGCGGCATTTAGCGCTGCTGTGTGACCACAGATCATTCGTGGTGATGCGAATTTGGCCTTGAGGTTGCATCCGTCACGCGCGTCATAGAACTGTTCTATGTGCATCTAGTCCTAACGGGTCTAGTGAAGTGTTTCGATCGCGCCGAAGATTCTGGGTATGAACGCGCTGCTCACCCGAACTCGCTCCCGGCTCGACGCCGGCCGCAGCGCGTTTACCGACGATCTCGTTCCGGGCATCGTCGTCGCAGTGCTGCTCGCCTTGGCCGCTCGCTTTCTGTCGGGGAGTATCGGAATCTCCGCCCTCACGATCGCTGTCATCATCGGCATGGTTCTCGGCAACATTCCCGCCGCAACCGATAGCCTCCGGCCCGGTCTGAAGTTCGTCGCAAGGGCACTCCTTCGCATCGGGGTCATCGCACTTGGCATGCGTCTCTCGATCGACAGCATCGGCCAGCTCGGCATCGGCGTGATCCTGACGATCGTCGCCACCGTGACCGCAACATTCTTTGGCACCCAAGCGCTCGGCCGTCGCCTTGGCTTATCCGGGCCGCTCTCGCTACTCGTTGCGACCGGCTATTCGATCTGCGGCGCATCTGCGATCGCCGCAATGCAGGGCACCTCCGACGCTGACGAAGAAGAGGTAGCCGTTGCGATCGGGCTCGTCACCCTCGCTGGCACGATCGCCATGTTCTCCATCCCGCTGCTCGGCGATCTGTTTGCCTTGACCGACGACCAGTACGCAATCTGGGCTGGCGCCAGCATCCACGACGTTGCCCAAGTCGTCGCCGCCGGATCTGCCCGAGGTGAAGCCGTCCTCGCCGCCGCAGTCGTCGTAAAGCTCACCCGAGTGCTTCTTCTTGCACCGCTCGTTACAGGCGTAAGCATCGCTCGCACCCGCAATACTCCGGCCGACTCCACCCGACCTGCGCCAATTCCAGCGTTCGTCGCTGGCTTCTTGCTCTTCGTCGCAATCCGTAGCACGGGCACGGTTCCCGACTTTGCCATCGACGCAACGCGGTGGGTTGAGACCCTGCTCTTCACGATCGCACTCGTCGGGCTCGGCGCCGGCGTTCGCATCGAGCGGCTTCGGAACCTCGGCTCGGCACCGCTTCTCTTGGGCGCCCTCGCCTCGGTGATCGTGGCCGCTGTCAGCCTCGGCGCAGTTCTCGTCGTCGCCTAGCGCCCTCGCACAACGCTTCCCCCAACCACGATTCCTCTCTCGCTCGTAGTTGGTCAGAGTGGTGTCGTGCGCATAGCGTGTCGCAGATGGAGAACGTGATTGAGACGGTCGGGCTCGTTCGAAGCTTCGACGAGGTCAAAGCGGTGCGGGGAGTCGATCTGTCGGTGAAATCCGGCGAGATCTACGGCTTTCTCGGGCCGAACGGCGCTGGCAAATCAACGGTGGTCAAAATGTTGACCACCTTGCTGACGCCAACGTCTGGAACCGCAACGGTGCTCGGTCACGACGTCGTTAGCGGCGCCGATCAGATTCGGCTTCGCATTGGCGCCGCCCTCCAAGAGGCATCGCTCGACGACAAGCAGAGCGGACGAGAGATCCTGCAGTTGCAGGGCGCGCTGTATGGCCTGACGAAGTCCGAGGTCGCACAACGCATCGACGAACTGTCGACGCTCATCGAATTCGACGCCATCGACCGATGGATTCGGGAGTATTCGGGCGGCATGAAGCGGCGACTCGACCTTGCAGCCTCTCTCATGCACAACCCTGACCTGTTGTTTCTCGACGAACCAACGACCGGCCTCGATCCGCAAAGCCGTGCCCGGGTGTGGGAAGAGGTACGGGCCTTGAACTCAGAGTTGGGAACGACCATCTTTCTCACGACGCAGTATCTCGAAGAGGCCGACGAGTTGGCCGACCGCGTCGGCATCATCAACGCCGGAAAGATCGTTGGCGAAGGCACTCCCGACGAGCTGAAACGCTCGGTCGGCGCCGACGTGATCCAAGTCCGGTTACACAGCGACGACGAGCCAGCGGTCGCTGCGCTGAGTGCCCTCGATGTGGTCGACAAGGTCGAGCGCGGGCCTCGTTCACTGCTCGTCTCGGTGAGCGACGGGGCAGCGTCGGTTTCGCCGGTCGCCGTCGAACTCGACAGCATCGGTGCAAAGGTCGCCGAACTCACCTTGCGTACACCCACACTCGACGATGTGTTCTTGGAACTCACCGGCGACCGAATCGAGGTTGGAGCATGACCACCACGACCCCATCTGATCCAGCGAGCAGCCCGAAGGGCATCACCGTCCGCTCAAATGTGCGGGCGAGACCCTCGGGCTTTTTCGGCGACCTGTTCACCGTTGCCGGCCGAGCGCTTCGCAGCATTCCACGAGAGCCCGAATCGTTCATCCCGGCATTGTTCATCCCTGCATTCTTTTTCATCGTTAATGTCGGCGCACTCGAAGACCTCACCGAAGCGTTCCCCATAACCGAAGGTTTCAACTATCGAGAGTTCCAGTTGCCGACCGCGATCATCTTCGCGGTTACCGGCATCAGTCGAGCGCCAGGTCTGGTGACCGACATTCAGGCTGGCTACTTCGATCGCTTGCTGTTGAGCCCGGCTCGGCGGCTACCGCTCCTGCTCGGCCTGATGGTCGCCGACTTCGCACTCGTCATCTTCCTTTGTATCCCCGTCGTGATTCTCGGAATCGTCTTCGGCGTTTCGTTTGGCACCGGCCCGCTCGGGTTGATCTTGTTCATCTTGCTGGGCGCGTTGTGGGGCCTTGCGTTCACCGGCTTCCCGTATGCGATTGCATTGAAGACAGCGAACCCCGGTGCGGTTGCGTCGAGCTTCATCTTGTTCTTCCCCTTTGCGTTCCTTACCTCGTCGACGGTGCCGCTCGAAAACCTCACACCGTGGATGCGCAACATCGCTCGATTCAACCCGATTACCTACGTGCTCGAGGGCATGCGTTCGTTACTCGAGGACGATTGGGATTTCGCCGACATTGGAAAGGCGTTGCTCGCGATCGGCATTCTCGGAGCGATCAGCCAAACCATGGCGCTCAGCGCGCTGCGAGGACGCGTCGACCGCAGCTGACCGCCTATCATCGGCCGATAATTGGGTGTCTGAAAACCGCTAGTCAAGTGGTCGTTGGTCGACCAGACTGATCTCTATGTCCCACTTGTCCGCACGCCTCATCGATGACGAGCAGCGGTGTTACGACGCGTTGCTCAGCCGCGATCGCCGATTCGATGGGCAGTTCATTGCTGGCATTACCTCGACGGGCATCTATTGTCGGCCGAGCTGCCCCGCCCCTGTCCGCCCACTCCGTAAGAACGTCCGGTTCTTCCCGACCGCGGCAGCCGCACAGATTTCCGGGATGCGTTCATGCAAACGCTGCCAGCCAGATGCGAGCCCTGGAACACCCGAATGGGATCTCAATGGCGACCTCGTCGCTCGAGCGATGCGCCTCATCGAACGCGGCGAGGTCGATCGCATTGGTGTTGCCGGTATTGCTCGAACGCTCAATGTCAGCGAACGACATCTGCACCGGATGCTCTCGAGCGCCGTCGGCGCAAGCCCGATCGCCCTCGCCCGGGCGCAGCGAGCCAACCTTGCCCGAGTGCTCTTGCAGACGTCGGAATTGTCGATCACCGACGTTGCATTTGCGTCTGGGTTTTCGAGCATTCGACAATTCAACGACACGATCCGAGCCATCTATGACCGCACCCCGAGCGAAGTTCGGAAGCAACAGCGCCACCAAAGAGATGGCAGCGGCAACAGCACTGGTAGCGGCGGTGTTGATCTGACGATGTGGCTTCCCGGCCGCTGGCCGATCGACCTCGACGCGATGTTTTTGTTTCACCGATCGCACGGAATCCCCGGCGTCACCGCAACGAGCGATTTCGACGAGTCTGGGCCGACCAGCTACACGCGCAACATTTCGCTCGACCATGGCACTGGCACCATGACCCTTTGGGCCGAGGGTGAGGTCGACCCAGAACGGCCAGGAATTTGGGCGTCGTTCGAACTCGACAATATTGCCGATCTCGCATCGGCAATCGCAAAGGCCCGAGCGATGTTCGACCTCGACGCCGACCCGCAACAAATCATTTCTCACCTCCGCAACGACCGCCTGCTCGCTCCCCTACTCCGAGCACGGCCCGGTGTCGGCGTGCCTGGAACCGCCGACGGGTTCGAAGCTGCGGTGTCGGCAGTCATTGGCCAGCAGATATCGGTCGCCGGAGCTCGCACCATTCTCGGCCGCCTCGTCGAGTCGCGTTCCCCAAGCAAGCAAGGACGGACGACCTTTCCAGGACCCGCCGAAGTTGCTCAACTCGACCTCGACTCGATCGGCCTCACCACGCGTCGGGCAGCCACCGTTCGAGCGCTTTCATCGGCGGTCGCGAGCGGCGAGCTGACGATCGATGTTGGGCAAGACCGCGCCGAAGTTCGCAAAGCGCTGTTGGCTCTGCCTGGCATTGGTCCATGGACCGCCGACGTGATCTCGATGCGTGTGCTTCGCGACCCCGATGTCATAGCGTCATCAGACCTCGTGATCAGACGGCGGCTCGAAGAACTCGATGTTGTCGACACGAGCGCGTGGGCACCCTGGCGTTCTTACGTAGCGTGCACGCTGTGGGCCACGCGAGACCTTGACCTTTCCACCGCTACCGAAACGACCGAACAGGACCTGTCATGAGCCCCACAAAAAAGTCTGTACGTGACGAGACCGAGCTGACGTCGGCAACGATGCACAGCCCCGTTGGCGAACTCACAATCGTCGCGTCGGACACCGGCTTGCGTGCCGTGTTGTGGCCTGTCGAAAAAGACGGTCGAGTCACCTTTGCCGAGGACGTACAACCCGGGAACCACCCCGTCATCGACGCCACGAAAGAACAGTTGGACGACTACTTCGCTGGCGACCGAACCGAGTTTCTGCTCCCGCTCGACCCGGTCGGTACCGAATTTCAGCAATCGGTCTGGAATGCGCTGCTAACGATTCCCCACGGCGAGACCAGTTCTTATGGAGAACTCGCAGCCGAACTGGGCAAGCCGAGCGCGTCTCGGGCGGTCGGGTCGGCAACAGGGCGAAACCCAATCTCGATCGTCGTTCCCTGCCATCGGCTCGTTGCGAGTTCGGGAAAGCTCACCGGTTTCGCTGGAGGCCTCGAAGCAAAGCAATGGCTGCTCAACCACGAGGCCCCCGACCAGCTGTTCTAGGCGCCGACCTACCCAGGGCCCGAGCGGACCGTCGCCGCAGGCGCCTGCGAACCCTGCGGGTTCGGAGCGGGAGAAGTGTGAGCTGTTACAGGAAGAAGGCGATGGTCACGTAGTGACATGACGCTGCGGCGACGGTCAGCAGATGAAAGATCTCGTGGTAACCGAACCGGGCGGGCCATGGGTTGGGTCGGTGCAGGGCATAGATCACGGCGCCGCCGGTGTAGAGGATGCCGCCGACGAGCAACAAGATAAACCCGGCGAGATGCAGCGAGTTCCACACGTGATTAATCACGAACAGCGATGACCACCCCACGACGACATATGGGGTAGCGACCATCCAGTAAGGGGCGTTCGTAAAGAACACGCGGCCGATGATGCCAAGTACAGCACCCGACCAAACGATGGCGAAGAGCACCCAACCCGGCCGCGGCGGAAGTGAGATGAGCGCGATTGGAGTATGGGTCGCCGCGGTTGCGACAAAGATCATCGAATGGTCGAGCGTGCGGATGATCGATGCGCCGCGATCGCTCCAGTTCACCCGGTGATAGAGCGCGCTCACACCAAAGAGTCCAACGATCGAAAGCGCGTAGGTTGCAATGATGAAACGGTCGGCGATTCCGGGGGTAACGACGATAAGAATCGGAGCGAGCGTCAACGCACTCGAGAACGCCAAAAGGTGAAACAGGCCACGAAACGCCGGCTTCTGAACCCCGTCTGAAAGGGCCAGTTCGGCCGTGCCGAGCGAGGATGACGTGTCGATCATCATTAAAGCCTAATCCACACCTTTCGTTTCAACCGCTTCGACAAAAGGCGGCCGTCTGCCCGCGCATATGACAATTCGCTTTCGATTGCTACGCCTTGCGGTTTCCGGCACGTCGCTTGGCCACGCAACGACGTAGTGTCAGGCGAATGTTCCGATACGTCCGCTGTGCAATCCTGATGCTCGCGCTTCTCGCAGGGGCAGCATTGTTGTCGTCACTACCGGACCGAGCAGCGGCGCAAACGACTGCGCTCAACGAGGCGTCGCTGAAGAATTTCGTTGTCGAACGCGCCTACCAAGACGTGCTCAACCGGTCTGCTTCACCCGCAGAACTCGCCAATCTTGCGAGCCAACTTGGTGTCGTCTTCGACGAGACCGATCTTCGTGTGGTGCTCCTTGGCTCTGGCGAGTTCTTCGACAACGTCGACCAAAATCGCCAAGAGTTCATCTTCGCGGCATACCGCAACGTCTTTGGCCGGCTTCCGATCCATGGAGAGTACGCCGACGCCGCACAAAAGCTGGCCGGAGCGAGGGTCAACCTTGTCACCGAGCGTCAGCGGGTAGTTCGCAGCTTGCTCGAACGGTCCGGTGACGACCTCGATTCGCTCGGCGTTCGGGAGCTGTCACTCAGCACGAACGCTTCGGGCGAAATCACCGCCTTCATGTTTGAGCTAGACGCCAACTATGAGCCAACTGACGAGACACACCTGACCGTCAGCATCCTCGGCCAACAGCTCGATGGCGAAATTCGGCGACGGGCCGCAGACGACTTGCTTATCTTTCGGCCAGACGAGCCGGTTGTGCGAGTCGGGGAGATCGTGGCGCTTGTGTTCGTGACACGAGATGGAGTCACCGAGGTCGCAAACATCTCGACGCCGTCGAATAACCTGCCGGCCCGCACGTCAGACTTTCCCGAATGGCCCGACGCGGTGTACGAAGATCAGCGCGTGATTGCCCACTATGGCAGCCACGCGACCTCTGTCCTTGGCGTCCTTGGTGAAACCGGCCCCGTTCAAGCAAGCCAGCGGGTGCAGTCGGTTGCCGCGCAATTTAATGCACCTGGCAAACCTGCGGTCGGGGCGTTCGAGATGATCGTCACCGTCGCACAAGCGTCTGCCGGGTCCGACGGCAACTTCAGCACGCCATCGGACCTTGACGAGGTGTCGGAGTGGATCGATGTTGCCGAACAGCACGGCCTCTATGTGATCCTCGATATCCAGCCCGGCCGAAGCGACTTTCTCACCGAATCACGACGCTACGAATCGCTCCTCATGCGGCCAAATGTTGGGCTCGCGCTCGACCCTGAATGGCGGATGGGCCCAAACCAGCGGCCCGGCGAGGTGGTTGGTCGGGTCAGCGCCGAGGAAGTCAACCAAGTATCGGCGTGGCTCTCGGATCTCGTGATCGACAACGCATTGCCTGAGAAGATATTTATCATCCACCAGTTCCAAGAGCGGATGGTCACGAACCGGGACCGGCTCATCGATCGGCCCGGCCTTGCCACAACCATTCACGCCGACGGTTTTGGGAGTCAGGTGCTGAAGCAGGCCACCTACTCACGAATCAAGGTCGCAGCGCCATTCTTCAACGGTTTCAAGTTGTTCATCGACGAGGACACCGACCTGTACGAGCCAGCAGAGGTGCTTCAATTCACCGACAACCCGGTTCCCGATTTCGTGTCCTACCAATAGCTCGGGCCAATACCAAGCGGTAACAACGAAGCACTCAACGGTGCATTGCCTTGTCGTCGTCTGCTAGACAACGAGTGGCCGAATCATTGGCTTGGCGGAAATTCGGGTGTGCCACGATGGCGCACCAGTAATACATAGGAGAGACACCATGGGACTTTTTGACTTCGTACGCAATGCAGGAGCAAAGATCGGGATCGGCAAGAGCACCGACGAGATCGCAGCTGAGGAAGCGGCCGACAAGCGCGCCGAAAGCGCCGCCAAACTGAAGGAAATGGCAGCGAAGCGCAATGCATCCAAGGAGAAGATGGCCGCTCGTGCCGCAGCGAAGCGAACCGCTGACAACAAGGCGCGATACGAGGCAGCGCGTAAGTCGAACGAGATCGAGAACTACGTGAAGGGTCTCGGCTTCGAGGTAAAGATGCTCGACGTCCGCCTCGACGACGGCACGGCATTTGTAAGCGGCGAAGCAGCCGACCAGACCACGAAAGAACGAGTCATCTTGGCCGTCGGCAACGTCGAAGGTGTTGGCGAGGTCGACGAAGAACTTACGGTAGCGAGCGGCGGCGACTCGGATTCGTCGATGTACATGGTCGAGCCGGGCGACACGCTGTGGGCAATCGCAACAGCTGCCTATGGCGATGGCAACCGCTACCCGGAGATCTTCGAGGCCAACAAGCCAATGCTCGAAGACCCAGACAAGATCTACCCAGGTCAGGTCCTTCGTATCCCCTAGGGACGCAGCGGCCGTACAAGTTGCGCAGACGCAACGTTCCGCGGCACGCTAAGAGGGAAACACAACCAGCCTGAGCGTTTCGCGACGACTCAGGATCGATAACTACATATTCCTCGGGGTAGGTGCAATTCCTTACCGGTGGTAAGTCGCTTCCGAGCGGCGAGCCCACGAGCGGTCACGGAAACGTGATGCAGCTGATCAGGTGAAATTCCTGAGCCGACGGTGAAAGTCCGGATGGGAGAGGAGAATCCATGTTCACCGGATTGGTGGAGGAGGTTGGCGACGTCGCCAGCCTCGTTCCCACCGGTGACGGTATTGAGGTGCGTATCAACGCATCTACCGTCACCACAGATATTGAGATTGGCGCTTCGATCGCCGTCAACGGCGTGTGTCTTACCGTCGTTGCGTTCGACGACACCAGCCTTACCGCGCAAGCCGTCCCCGAAACGATGGAACGATCGAACCTTGGGACACTCGTCGAAGGCTCTGCGGTAAACCTCGAACGGTCGGTGCGGGCATCGGACCGTCTTGGCGGACACATCGTCCAGGGCCATGTCGATGCAACCACGACGATTACCACCATCGAGTCCTACGACGATGGCTCGTGGCGTTATCACTTTGCGCTCGGAGCTGACCTGGCCCCCTATGTCGTCGAGAAGGGTTCGATCACGATCGATGGCATCAGCCTGACCATTGCATCGCTCGATGCGAACGAGTTCTCGATCGCCGTCATTCCACACACCGCCGAGGTAACAACACTCGGTCATCGAAGTGTTGGCGATGCAGTCAACATCGAAGTCGATGTGCTTGCAAAGTACGTCGAGCGTCAACTCAACCTGCGGGAGCTCTCATGACTCAAGACGATCGCTCAGAATTGCTCGATCCGATCGAAGATGCCTTGGAGGCCTTTGCGAAGGGCGAGTTCCTCGTGGTCGTCGATGACGAGGACCGCGAGAACGAGGGTGACCTCATCATCGCAGGCGATTCGATCACCGAACAGCAGATGGCGTTCATGATCCGCCACACGAGTGGCGTGATCTGCGCACCGCTGCTCGACGACCGCGCCGAACAATTACGACTGCCGCTGATGGTTGCCGACAACACCGAATCGCATCGCACCGCATTCACCGTGACGATCGACCTAATCGAGGGATGCACGACCGGCATTTCTGCTGGAGACCGTGCGCGAACGATTCGTGCCATGGCGAACAGCGAGTCGGTTGCCGGAGAGTTTGCGCGACCAGGCCACATCTTCCCGCTTCGCGCCCGTCCTGGCGGCGTGTTGAAGAGGGCTGGTCACACCGAGGCGGCGATCGACCTGTGCGAGATGACTGGTCGGCCGCCGGTCGGAGCTCTTTGTGAGATTGTCAACGACGACGGCACGATGAAGCGCCTCGCCGAGTGCCGCGAGTTCGCCGATGAGCACGGGCTTCTTTTGATCTCGATCGCCGATCTCATTCGCTACCGACGCCAAAGCGAAAAGCTGGTCGAACACTTCGCAGAGGCGACGATCCCGACCGCGTACGGCGAGTTCACTGCCCATGCATATCGGTCGTTGCTCGACGGCGAAGAACACCTCGTGTATTCGATGGGCGACCTCGAATCCTGCGACGCGCCACTGGTGCGGGTGCACTCGGAGTGCCTCACCGGCGACATCTTGGCCTCGGAGCGATGCGACTGTGGCTACCAACTGCAGGCGGCGCTCGCCAAGATCGCCGAAGAAGGCTGCGGTGTGCTCGTCTATCTGCGCGGCCACGAGGGTCGGGGAATTGGTATTGGCCACAAGATTCGGGCCTACGCATTGCAAGACAACGAGGGCCTCGACACCATCGACGCAAACACCGCGCAGGGTCTTCCGATCGACTCGCGAGAGTACGGCGTTGGCGCGAACATGCTGGCCGATCTTGGGATTCGCAGTATGCGACTCATGACGAACAATCCGTCGAAGTACGGCGGCCTCGAAGGCTATGGTCTCGAAATTGTCGAGCGGGTGCCAGTCGACATCACCGCAACACGCGACAACGCCGAGTACCTCGCAACCAAACGCATGCGGATGGGCCACCTCATGACCAACGGTTCGGATGTGGCAGAAGAAGAAACCTCGAATGGCTAGCGGAGACGATCGCGCTGAAGCGCTCGATATCGACGGCTCGGGCTTGTCGGTCGGCATCGTGTCGACACGCTGGAACATCGACATCGTGACGAGGTTGGTCGAAGGAACCCAGCGTGGCTTGCGCGACGCTGGCGTCACCGACGTTACTCATAAAACGGTGCCCGGAGCGTTCGAGCTTCCCTTGGCAGCACTACTCATGGCAGAGACGGGAAACTTCGATGCTCTGGTCGTTCTCGGAGCGGTGATTCGCGGTGAAACAACGCACTATGAGCTGGTCGCCGGGGAGTGTGGACGAGGCATCATGGACGTACAGCTCTCCACCAAAGTTCCGATCGGTATGGGCGTGTTGACCGTCGAAAACGAGGCCCAAGCACATGCTCGCAGCGAAGGGCAAGGCGGCCACAACGTCGGCGAAGAGGCGGCGATTGTCGCCATCGAGCTTGCTCGTCTTTCGCTCGATCTAGGTCAATAAGCGAAAATCTTTCGAATAAAACATTTTGAACCAGAAAAGCTCAAAAAGTGACGTAAGTTTCATATCTAAGCGCTGCTTTTTTGGTTCGTTTCACATAACCTAAAGGTTGCCCGATTAGAGAACCGCCGTCTCTTTTCTGGGAAGCCCTCGGCTGCGTTCCGCCATGCAGCCGAGGGCGCTTTCTCTTTTGGAAGCGGTTCCATCGCTCTCTCGACCGATGGGTTTACCAACAATCTGGGACCGTGTTTACGCACGGCCTTATGCCGTGTTTTCCCATGTCTTTAGCCGCTTAGCAAGCTGGCAAGCGCCCACGCGGTCATGACCATTCCAAGACCAATAAAGGCAAGCGTCCGAATCAGTGGTGGCCGTTCGAGGTCATTGCCGTCTTTGCGATTCTCGGGCGGACGTATCAATGCAAGACCAGGGCCAACGACCAACGCTCCCCCAAAAGCAAGCGCCAGGAGCGGCAATAAGTTGTCTCCCAGGAAGAGGGTTTGAGCAATCATAAATTCCTACTCAAGGTCTGCGATTACCTTCCCGATGTTACTGGTGTCCGGTGATTCGCCCTCCCCGGATGAAAGTGGGAAAAGGGTGGGGGTCACGACTCCCTCCACGCATCACGCCAGTGTTTCAAAGCACTGTATGACGTGACTTCCGCCCTCCCCCACACTTTCGTCTCTCGCCCCGACCGGGCATCGCCTCCGTCGACCGGGCTTCGAGCAACTGCGGCCACGATCCTTGCTCTCGGCTTCGCGTTGCTCGTTGCACTCGCTCGCTGCAGATGTCGAGCAAGTCTCGCACCCACATCTACTCGCCGCCCTATCATGCGCGGACCCGTGAACGCCGTCTCCGACGTTCGGCCTGCGTGGCCTGAACGCTCCCCCTGAAAGGGAGGAAATGGATGTAGTTGAATCCACTAAAATCAGCGACGAAGTCGCAGTGGATTGAACTACATGGCTCCGGCGTTTGGGTTGCGTGCCATGTTTGCGAAGCGGGTGTATTGCGGGAGGAACGCGAGGCGGATGGTGTCGGTTGGGCCGTTGCGGTGCTTGGCGATGATGACTTCGGCAATGCCAGCGTCTTGGGATTCGGGGTTGTAGACCTCGTCGCGGTAGAGGAACATGACAACGTCGGCGTCCTGCTCGATCGCGCCCGACTCACGGAGGTCGGAAAGCATTGGCCGCTTGTCTTGGCGAGACTCGAGTGTGCGTGAAAGCTGCGAGAGCCCAACGACGGGGACTTCGAGCTCGCGGGCGAGGACCTTGAGGTTCCTCGAGATCTCGGAAATCTCGACCTGACGGCTTTCGGCTCCGGAACGGCCGGTCATCAGCTGGATATAGTCGACCACGATGAGACCGAGGTCGCCGACCTGAGACTTTAGGCGACGGGCACGACCGCGAATGTCCATCACGGTGAGAGCCGGATTGTCGTCGATCCAGATCGGCGCTTCGCCGAGGCGGGCAACGCCGGTGCTGATCTTTTCCCAGTCGGTGTCGCTCAATTTTCCGTCGCGCATCTTCATTGCGTCGACCCGAGATTCGGAACACAACATGCGCTGGGAGAGTTCGAGTTGGCCCATCTCGAGCGAGAAGATGAGCGTTGGCTTGCCACTGTCGACCGCAGCATGGGACGCAATGTTGAGCGCAAAACTGGTCTTGCCCATCGCCGGACGAGCACCGACCACGATCAACGCGTTTGGTTGCAGGCCCGAAAGCAATTCGTCGAGGTCGACAAAGCCGGTCGGTGTGCCAGTAATGCCCTCGCCGCGTTCGTAGAGCATTTCGAGGCGATCGAGACTTTGCTCGACGAGGTCGCGCATCGGCGCCATCGTGTCTGATGCTCGCCCTTGAGCGACTTCGAACACCATGTGCTCGGCTTCGTCGACCGCTTTGACCACGTCTTCGGGACGGCCGTATGCAATTTCGGCGATCTCGTTGCCGACGCTGATCAGGCGGCGGAGCACCGCCATCTCACGGACGATTTCGGCGTACTTCTTCGCACCGGTGACCGCAGGTGCTTGGGCTTGCAAGTCGATCAGTGTTGCACTGCCACCCATGCCCGCGAGCTGGTCGCTTCGATCGAGCAAGTCGGCAACAGTAACAACATCAGCCTCGTCGCCTGCGCCGTAGAGCGTGGTGATCGCTTCGAAGATGTGTTGGTGAGCCGGGCGATAAAAGTGTGCCGCTTCCACAACTTCGAGCGCGCTCGCAATTGCATCACGAGACAACAGCAGCACGCCGAGCAGCGACTGCTCTACCTGAATATTGTGCGGGGGCGTACGCCCGGTTCGAGCCTCGATACCTCGGGCTGGGCCGTCGTCGTAACCTCCAGAAAATCCGACACTCTCATCGTGGTCGCCGTAGGGAGGCGGCGCTTCGTCGTAGGTCGTGTCAGACATGATTCCTTATCTTTGCAGACCCTACTGACAGGCCCATTTTGATCCACTCCACCATGCCTTCAACGGCCTGTGAGACACCAGTGGATAACCTCGGGAAATACGGTGACTGGCGAGGGAAATCTGTTCACGATCAGGGGATTACGTCCCAAAACAGTGGAAATCGACACGATTTCTGTGGATAACCGGACAGATCGGTGGATTTCCAATCGCGGCGTCAGCAATTCATGCTGTGGACAGAATGTGGATAAGTCACGCCATCCGCCGCGGACTACTCGTCGACCGAATGCCCTCTGATACCCGCAATGAGCAAATCGAGCAGATGTTCGTACGTATCGTCAAGATCGTGCGGGCGAGGGTGTCCATCGCCGGCCTCAAGATTTGCGAATCCGTGGAACGCGCTTCGAAGTGTTCGAGCGACATGGACCTGGTCGGCCGGCTCGAGGTTGAAGCCCACGAGTGCAAGGCCGAGCACATCGATCACATCATCGACCGCCGCTTCGAGCTCGTCATCGCCAGCGCACGGATAGCGGTCGGTGGCGGCATACACGCCGGGACGTTCGATCACGAGTTGGCGCCACGCTCGCCCCATTGCGCGAACCGCGTCATCACCAGCAACACCAACCGCAGCTGCGGTCAGCGCTTCGACGAGCACCACCCGCCCCTCGAGCCCGAGGCTGCGAATCAGATCGTCGTACCCGTCGATGTGGCGGTAGAGCGCGGGCTGGCTGATATTTAGCTCCTTGGCAACTCGGGTGAGGCTGACCTCGTCGATGCCTTCGGTATCTGCAATCGTTGCCGCAGTCTTGACCACCAACTCTTTGTCGATCGGACCGCGGTTCTCCGTGGCTTCATTGGTTGTCGACTGCGTTGCAGACAAGTTGTTCACGTCCGTGATGTGATTGCGATCCGCCGGCTCTTGCGCCCAATTCCTAACGGACCCTACCGGGCTACGGCGCTAACGCCGAGCTTGGCTTTGCAAAGCTGCAATCACGCTGACGTTCACAATGTCGTCGGCGCTCGCTCCCCTCGACAGGTCGTGCATGACGGCGCCAACCCCTTGGAGCAGCGGACCAAAGGCCTGAGCGCCGCCGAGGCGTTCGGTAATTTTGTAGGCGATGTTTCCGCTGTCGAGGTCGGGGAAGATGAAGACGTTCGCAGCTCCAGCGACCGGAGACTCCGGCGCCTTTCGCTCGGCGATGGCAGGGACCCACGCCGCATCGAATTGCAGTTCGCCATCGATGGCCAGCT
Organism: uncultured Acidimicrobiales bacterium; assembly: GCA_938040365.1. GTDB lineage: Bacteria > Actinomycetota > Acidimicrobiia > Acidimicrobiales > SHLQ01 > SHLQ01. Next base: position 2,370 of record CALHXU010000234.1, on the reverse strand, counting down.
CAGGGGCGAGGCTGCGTGCGACTTCGGTTGCTTCGACTACCTTGTCGACGCGTGCGTGACGTGCGCTTCCCTTTGTCGAGAACGACAACATCGCGACCTTAGGGGTTGCACCCGTAAGTTCGCTGTAGGTGCTCGCCGATGAGATGGCGATCGAGGCGAGCTGGTCGGGATCGGGGTCGGGCATAACGCCACAGTCGCCATAGACGATGGTTGTTCCATCGGGAAGCACAAACAGGAAGCAGCTGCTGATGATCGATGCATTCGCCGAGGTCCCGAGGATGCGAATCGCTGCCCGCAACACATCGGCGGTGGGGCGGGTCGCTCCGGCGACGCATGCGTCAGCCAGCCCGGCTTTGACTGCGATGGTGGCGGCGTTGAGCGGGTCGGTTACGTCGAAGGGTCGACTCTTGAATGCGTCATTGTTCGTGACCTCTGCGAGCAGCTCGGGTGGAACTACGTCGAAGATCTCGTCCGGGTCAGAGACGACCGTCGCGATCGCAAGTCCAGCGTTGTTGAGCGTTTCGGCAGCTTCGATCGCGCGCTCATCGCCAGCGTCCGCGAGCATAATCCGTTGCGGATCTGCCTTTGCTTTGTTGTACCAGTCGTCCAGGATCGAAGGGTTGGTCACCGATTGATCATGGATTATGCGACAGGAATTCGCCCACTCGGTCGAGCACTCGATCGACGCGGCCAACGAGGTCGTCGATAACGCCGTGGTCGGCAATGAGTGGTGGCGAGATGGTCAACATCGTGGCGCCGCGATCGTCGGGGCGAATGAGGAGTTTCTCGTCGCGGACGTAGCGGAGCAGTTCGCCGCCCTGAAGAACCGCGCGCTGGTCGTCGCTGAGTTCAACACCGGCGTCGCGGTCCACGCACAACTCGACGGCGTAGAAGTAACCGGTGCCCCGAACTTCTTTGACGTGATCGTACGTTCCGAGTAGCGCTTGCAGCTGGTCGTTGAAGTAGTCCTCGTTGTTCAACACGTTGGTGAGGACACCTTCGTGATCCATCGCGGCGATGTTTGCGGTGGCGACGGCGCACGCCACCGGATGTCCACCGAAGGTAGAGCCATGCATGTAGGCGCCCATTTCCGAGTCGTAGATCGCTTCGACGAGCGGGGTGCGCATTACGACACCGCCGAGTGGCTGGTAAGCCGAGGTGACACCTTTCGCGAAGGTGATGAGGTCGGGGACGACGCCGAAGCGTTCGCTTGCAAACCAGTGGCCGAAACGACCGAAGGCGCAAATGACTTCATCGGCGCAAAGCAGGACGTCGTACTTGTCGCAGATGCGGCGGAGTTCTTGCCAGTAGCCCTCGGGCGGCACCACGGCGCCGCGACCATTCTGCACCGGCTCGGCAATGACCATCGCAACCGTCTCTGGCCCTTCGGCCAGGATCATTTCTTCGATCGCAGTGACGCACGGAAGTTCCGCTGCGGGGGTGCCGGCAGGAACCGAGTAGTCGAGGGTGTGTGGGACGTGGCGAACCCCGTCCCAAAGGTTCGGCAGGAACGGGTCACGGAACTTTGGGATACCGGTGACGGCGAGGGCGCCAAGCGTGGTGCCGTGGTAGGCCCAGTGGCGCGAGATGACCTTGTACTTTTCGGTCGACCCTTGGCTGAGGTGGTAGTTGCGGGCGAACTTCACGGCGGACTCGACCGCTTCGGACCCCGAGCTTACGAAGAAGACTTCGTCGAGGTCACCGGGAGCGCGTTCGCCGATCATCCGCGCTGCTTGGATCGACGTTGGGTGCGCCATGCCCCAGACCGGGGAGAAGGCGAGCCTGTCCATCTGCTTTGCTGCAGCGGCGGTGAGGTCGGAGCGACCGTGGCCAATGTTTACGCAGAAGAGTCCAGCGAGCCCATCGAGGTATTTCCCGCCGTCGTTGTCATAGACATAGCAGCCCTCGCCGCGCTCGATAACGAGCAGTTCTTCGTGGCGCCACGCCGCACCCTTTGTGTAGTGCGGCACGAGGTGAGCTTGGGCACTAGAACGAAGATGATTCGTATCGAAAGAAGTGTTGTCGTCCATGGCTACGGCCCCCTCGGGTTCGCTCGTTCAGCACTGGGTGTCAGCACTGTTCTTAGGTATGAAAACTGTAACAGAGAGCTGTTACTGGGTCTAGCCAAATTGTAAGGGGGTATAACTACGATGAGGCGCCCGTCACAGCACAAAAATTGCCGCACTCGACGCCAATCGGTTGCCGAATCGGCGGGCCGTTAGACCGGGTTGCAGCGGGTGACTGAAAGCGTCGCCCGTTCAACATCAAATGCGCCAACCCAGTCCCGATCGGTGTCGGCACATGTGCGTTCCCAGTCGACGTTTTGGTCGCCCCAGATCGTCTCGATTGCCAAGGTCAATCCTTCGCGCT